>NZ_RXPT01000017.1:0-102857 GCF_003965585.1 Enterobacter sp. WCHEn045836 | reverse complement strand
TTGTTTGTGAAGTGATTCACATCCGCCGTGTCGATGGAGGCGCATTATAGGGAGTTCCCGGGCGACCGCAACCGAAAAGTTGCAAAAAGATGACTGACTGCTGTATTCCCCAGCAAAACCCCGCTTTATACCCTTTTACGCACAGACTTATCCACAATACAACGCATAAGCACAATAAGAACCCACGGATTGAGGGGGATAATCAACTATACTATTGGCAAATATTCTCCCCGACAGACGACATCCATGACCACACAACGCCTCACCCGAGACTGGCGGATCCCTGGCGCAGGCCTCATGACGCTGCTGCTTCTTATTGCGGGCTTCACTCTGCACGCACACTGGGGTGCTTTCATCCAGTGGTGCCTTGCCACACAAATTACCCTGCACCGTTATCTGGTGATGTACCTTCTGCAGCTTAATAACCATCAGTACAGCGGTGGATTATGGCTTTTAACCGGCGCTTTCCTCTATGGCGTACTTCATGCTATCGGGCCGGGGCACGGCAAATTTATTGTCACGACCTATCTCAGTACCAATAAAGAGAGCGACCTTGCCGCCCGGGTTGTCCCTTTTTTTGGCAGTATGCTGCAGGGCGTCAGCGCCATTCTGTTTGTGTTTATTCTGGCGGTGGGGTTTAACCTGGCTTCAGGGGATATCAGTACCAGCCGCTGGTATGTCGAGAAGATAAGCGCGGTCGTTATTGGCGCATTCGGCGCGTTTGTCATTTACCAGGCGCTGAAAAGCCTGCGTCCGCGCAGGATGAGGATCTCCGCCATTACGCCTCTTCATCAGCATGACGAACAGTGTGGCTGCGGCCATCACGGCGTAGGTGCAGACCTGACGCAGGGTGACTGGAAAACCCGTCTGGGTGTGATTCTGGCGATCGGTGCGCGTCCGTGTAGCGGGGCCATTATGATCCTGATGTTCTCGAACGCGCTGGGCATTGTCACCTGGGGAATGGCTGCGGTAATGACCATGTCGCTGGGAACCGCGCTGTCGATTATGGGGCTATCGCTGGCTGTGCGTTACGCCCGCGAGCGTACGGTTTCCTGGTTTGGCGGCAGCACCTCGCTGAACTGGCTGGTTCCGGCGGTCAAGATTGCTGGCGGGATTGTTCTGATCCTGTTTGCGACCATCCTGTTCCTGACGGTGATCCCCATTAGCGCCAATGGCGATTACATCGCCGCAGGATGCTAATAAAAGAAAACCCGCCAGCGGCGGGTTTTTTTATTACTCGTTGATGCGTGGATGTTGGTCCACCAGTCGGGAGCGTTTTTTCTGCAGTTCTTCAATCTCTGCGTCAATATCTTCAATCTTCTGCTCGACGTTATCGTAGTGCTCGCGCAGGATCTCTTTCGCTTCCTGGATATCCGATGCCGCAGGCGTCGCCCCTTTCAGAGGACGGTTCGCCGTCTCCTTCATGGTAATCCCCGTAATCAATCCAATCACCGCGATCACCATCAGGTAATAAGCAGGCATCATCAGATTCTGCGTGCTTTCCACCAGAGAGGCGGCAAGCGTCGGCGTCAGACCGGCAATCAGTACTGAGATGTTAAAGGCCGCCGCCAGCGCACTGTAGCGGATATGCGTCGGGAACATAGCAGGCAGTGTAGAGGCCATCACCCCGATGAAGCAGTTGAGGATCACCGCCAGCATCAGCAAGCCGGCAAAAATCAGGCCCAGCACATTGCTGTTAATCAGAATGAATGCCGGAATAGCAAGGGCAAACAGCGCAACGCTACCCAGAATAATGAACGGTCGACGGCCGAAGCGGTCACTCAACAGACCCATAATCGGTTGCACAAACAGCATACCCACCATGATGGCGATAATGATCAGCACACCGTGGTCTTCCGAGTAGTGCAGGTTATGCGACAGATAACTCGGCATGTAGGTCAGCAGCATGTAGTAAGTCACGTTCGTGGAGATCACCAGACCGATACAGACCAGCAGGCTGCGCCAGTGTTTGGTCGCGATCTCTTTAAAGGAGACTTTTGGGCCATCCTGCAAACCTTCACGATCGCCCTGCTCAAGCTTATCAACGTGCTGCTGGAATGCAGGCGTCTCTTCAAGCGCATGACGCAGGTACAGGCCAATGATCCCCAGCGGCAGCGCCAGGAAGAACGGGATACGCCAGCCCCAATCCAGGAAGTTCTCTTCACCGACCACGGTCGAAATCAGCACCACCACGCCCGCGCCCATGACGAACCCGGCAATAGAACCGAAGTCCAGCCAACTGCCCATGAAACCACGCTTACGGTCCGGGGAGTACTCTGCAACGAAGATCGAGGCACCGGTATACTCTCCCCCGACGGAGAAGCCCTGAGCCATCTTACACAGCAGCAGCAGAATCGGCGCCCAGATACCAATCGTGGCATAGGAGGGGATAAGGCCGATACAGAACGTACTGATCGACATAATGACAATGGTGATAGCGAGGATCTTCTGACGGCCGTACTTATCACCGAGCATACCGAAGAACAGACCACCCAGCGGGCGAATAAGGAAGGGAACCGAGAACGTACCCAGCGCGGCAATCATCTGCAGGCTGGGGTCGGCGCCGGGGAAAAACACTTTACCTAACGCATAGGCCACAAAGCCATAGACACCAAAATCGAACCATTCCATCGCATTACCGAGCGAGGCGGCAGTGATCGCTTTACGCAGTTTTGCATCATCGATGATGGTGACGTCGCGAAGCGTGATGGGTTTAATCTTTTTCCTTCTAAGCATAGCTTTCCTCGTAGACTCAGCCCTGTCCATTACACAGTTCACCCGGTGAACAGTGCAACGGGGATCCGCTCCATGCGAATCGCCTTATTCAAGCGTAGCAGGTTTACTTACATTGACGTTTTACGTCGATACAACCGAACCTGTTGACGCCTGTCTGGGCAGTTAATGACCTTTTTACCCTACCAGCGTTTATATTTGTGATCAACTTCACACATATTTTTCCGTATCGTCAATTGCGTTCAGTATTTGTCAATTACGGCACAGAAGACCTTTCCCAACCATCCCAAAAGCACGTCCTCACGCACGTTATTATTCCGTTCCCAACGTTCAAAAAACCATTCGGCTTCACATCAGATTTACATAAATTTTAATTATTAAAACATGGTTCGAATATTTACATTGAATATGTGATGGAGATAACTAAAACACTGTTTTATTTTCATTGAATCATCATTCCAATGATCGCATGATAAATCCGAACACAACGTCCAGCGTGTTTTTGAGCAGCGTTAATCAAAAGCACGACATTAATTTCATTGTATGGAAAACGAAGCTCTCCGCTTCGTAACCATTCAATTAATTGAATTTATTGATTTTATTTTTCATAGCATTCCGTCCGCCACGCGGGACATGATGTGAGGGTTGTACATGAAGATTAAAGCCACAATAGAACGCATCCCCGGTGGGATGATGCTGGTTCCCCTGGTACTGGGCGCCATCCTGAATACCCTGGCACCTGATACGGGTGCTTATTTTGGTGGTTTCACAAAAGGAATGATCACGGGCACCGTTCCCATTCTCGCCGTCTGGTTCTTTTGTATCGGCGCATCTATTAACCTGCGGGCAACAGGAACTGTATTACGTAAATCCGGAACGCTGGTTATAACGAAAATTGCAGTGGCCTGGGTTGTGGCAATGGTCTGTGCGCTGTTCATTCCGGAAAATGGAATTCAGACCGGATTCTTCGCCGGATTATCCGTTCTGGCGATCGTCTCCGCGATGGATATGACCAACGGTGGTCTCTATGCCAGCCTGATGAACCAGTACGGTACAAAAGAGGAGTCAGGCGCGTTTGTGCTGATGTCTCTGGAGTCCGGTCCGCTGATGACGATGTTGATTCTGGGCTCGGCAGGGCTGGCCTCGTTTGAACCACACCACTTTGTCGGCGCGATCCTGCCGTTCCTGATCGGTTTTGCTCTCGGTAATTTGGATCACGATCTGCGCGATTTCTTCAGCAAAGCCACGCCGGTACTGATCCCGTTCTTCGGCTTCGCGCTGGGAAATACCATTAACCTGAACGTGATCCTTGATACCGGACTGCTGGGTATTGTCCTGGGCGTGGCCGTGATTATTATCACCGGCATTCCGCTGATCATTGCCGATCGCGTAATTGGCGGAGGAAACGGAACGGCAGGTGTAGCCGCCTCTTCAGCCGCAGGGGCCGCCGTGGCGAATCCGGTGATCATTGCCCAGATTAACCCGGCTTTCGAACCGGTTGCGGCCTCGGCAACGGCGCTGGTTGCCGCCAGCGTGATTGTCACCGCGATCCTGGTGCCGATCATCACGGCGCTGTACGCGAAGCGCTTCGGCAATCTCCCCGAGCCGGATACAGAACCGAAAGCGGTAGAGCTTCATCATTAACACATCGCATCAGACCCTCCCTCTTCCCGCCGGGGAGAGGGGTTCAACCAAAAATTTCTTCCACCATCCCATCCACCAGCCGCTTTGCCGAACAGAGTCGCGGCATACCCAGCGCGACCGTCTGCCAGTTTTGTGTCACTGACCAGCTCACCGGATGTTTATCCGCCTGACACCAGTCCCCCAGCCAGCCCAGCATATCTTTATGATCGATGATCCCCGGCGTGGAGGGCGTAGTCAGCCACTGGTGATAGAAATGGCGGGTAGTGGGAGAGGCATTGATCCCCTGCGCCAGATAATTTGCCGCCATACTGCGCAGGTTATCCTTAAGCATTGCCGCCACGTCTTCATTCGCCAGACGACAGGCATCGCCAAATGCTCCCCAGCGCAGCTCTTCCAGCACAATGTAGCAGCGTCCGGCCAGCGACCAGCCGTCATAGTTTCCGGCTCGCCAGCGGGTAAAAATCTGCTCGCTATGCTCGCCCGCCTGCACCGTTAACCCGCGCTGGGTTAACGCCTTTTCTTTATATGCCGCGCGTTGAATGAAATGCGAAGAGAGTTCAGCATACTGCTGAACCAGGCCCGGCGACTGTTGCGCACGTGGAGTGGTTTGCTGGCGCAGCGCAACCAGTTTGTCTGCCATGCGCGTCAGCGCGAGATGGCCCGGATCCAGCATACCGGCAAGTTTTTCCGCCAGCCCCAGACGCAAAGCCGCATTTTCGTTGAGCATTCCCGCCATAGCCCAGGGCCGCAGCCGGGTGTGCGTCATGATCTCCTGAGTCAAACGCTCACGAAACTGCAGCTGTTGCGGCCCCAGGTGGGTATGACGCGCCGCGTCTACCCCCTGGACCAGATCGACCATAAATTTAGGATGGATACACTCCAGCGTCCGCCCGGGACCGTCCAGTAGCTGTGTTGTCATGGTTGCTCTGCCGCGAAAAGGGTTTGAATATCATCGCGTAACAGTCGGGTATCTTCCTGAATCCACGTCGCAGTGGTAATACTTTCTTTCAACAGCTGGCTGAGCGCTCGGGTCGAATGCTCATTTTGCTGACGTACTGCGAGGCTATCACGCAAGCTTTCCTGTAACCCGGCAAGGCATAACGAAAATTCTGCAAAGAACGTTGCCATACCCGCCGTAACAGAGACATCGACCTGAGCGGTTAAAGCTTTACGGATTTGTTCACAAAACAGATCAATATGCTGCGTAAATTTGTCATGCAGCTGCGCAATATCGATAACGTATCGCGTGCGTGTCGCCACATACTCTTCCCAGCCCCAGCCAGGATTGTTCAGCCAGCGCGAAACCGTCTCACGCACGCTGCCCGTGGTCGATGGCTGGCCTGCCGGGCGGTTGTCCTGCGCGATCGCATCGTTAAACAGCGCCCGCGTATTGAAGTTAAGCTGGTTCGCCTGAAACGCCGGGAAGCTGATCCGCGCCCGGAAGCCGGCATGGCTCAACTGCTCTTTAATACGCAGTTCAATCGGCCGCATTGCCTCATTCAGCGAACGCGCCAGCGTAGACTCCAGTTGATCAAAACGTAGCGCCAGTTCACGGCTGATTTTTGTCTGCGCATCCAGCATGACCTGCTCGCAGGAAGAGCGGATTTTACTCAGCGCAATCTGCGCCTGCCCTTCATCATCCAGCACCAGCTGTGTCAGCGCGTCTGGCTCGTCGTGGCGATGATTCAGCGGATCAATACCGGCCAAAGCAAGAATATTGTGACGCTCAAAGACATGTCCAACCGCCTGTTGAAGGGCCTTTTTCTGCAACGCCATAAAATTGTCAGTGGCGTGAAGGGCCTGCTCCACTTCGTGTTTGACTTCCTCGCTGGCCACCCGCTGACGCGTCTGCAGCAGGGCCATATCCTCTTCGAGACGCGTAATATTCAGTTCCAGCGACTCAAAGGCGACCGTCAGTGCCTGATAGCGAAAATCAAGATGCTCCCTGGCATTTTGCGCGTAGTTAAGCAGCTTATGCGACGCCGAACGCAGCGCAAATAACGACGCATTGGCATAGGCGGCGTAAATCAGTTTGCGGATCGGCTGTTCAAATAACGAATCTTCCCACAGCAAATCAGCGGCATGGCGAATATGCTCGATATCGTCCAGGTCCGCCGTACGCCAGCGGCGTCCCAGCGCGGCTTCGGCAAAGTCCTGCACCCAGCGCTGCTCCTGATGATCCGGTAACTGCCCGTGCGTCGCCATCTCATAGCGGGCGCGGTTCGCCAGATAGGCCCACATCGACGAAACAGGGTAAATTTGTCCCGGTGAGATATTCCCTTTCATTAAGGTGCCGGAGATCATCGCCCTGACCTGTTCTTCATCATCGCTGTTGCGATCTTTCTGGTCGAATTTATTCACCAGCGCATATAAAGGCACCGATTTTCCCGCCACCGAAATGGCCTGACGAACCTCTTCATCAGAAATCGATTTGAGCTGGGTATAGTCCATCACCGCCAGTACGGCGGAGGCACGGGACAACTGCTCGGTGAGCATTTTTTGCAGATGCGGTTGCCCGGCTTCATTTGGCCCAGGCGTGTCCAGCAGCGTCAGTTGCCCCAGATGCGCATCCAGACCCGCAAGATGCACAAACTCCACCTCAATCACCGGTATATGTTCTATCGACGCGTACTCAGAGAACGGGAACGCCACGTCCAGCGCCTGAGAGAGCCTGACGAGGTCATTCAGGCTTTTCAGACAATGAAAGATCGGCTGCGCCCCAAGGTGGTGCTTCTCGAAAGCTTCCCCCTTTTCAATTCGCTCCAGCAGCGTATTCATGTCTTTATCAATTTCAAGACGCTGAGCCAGCTTGCCACGATCTTCATCACAGAGCTTTTTCTGCAGCAGCTGGATCAAATCATCGATGGGAGAGACATGCGAGAAATGCAGCACCGGCTCCTTCTGGCCCGGCGTATGACGGATCAGGGTAGGAAGCGCCGTCATCGGTCGATTACGGTTGGGCAACACTTCGGTGCCCACTATCGCATTAATGGTGGTCGATTTTCCCGCCTTCATGGTTCCCACAATAGCCAACACCATTTCCAGTCGGGTTATTTTGCGTAATTCATTATTCAGCATCGCCTGCTGTGCTTCGACACCACGCGCGCTAAAATGCAGAGGTAAAACGTTGTTCTTTTCACCCGTAATGGCCGTCGCGGTACTCTCCATCATCGCCATCGGCATTGATTTCAACGTATCAAGATTTTGCAGGGCGAGCTGTAACAACCGCTCTGCTTCCTGGCTTAATTCAAAAATGGTCTGTGTGTGCATGATAAAAGCCTTTCCTTAACGCAAATTTATTACTTTTATTAAGCCACCTGGTTTTAATTATCTTTTTCGGCTTATATGATCACGTGTGGAAAACATGTTCACCGAAATATAACTGATTGAAGACAATCAGAAATAAATCGCTATCCTTGCATGGCGTGTAAAGCTCTACTCCTGGCCTGATAGCCAAAAGATAAAAAGCGTAGCCCATTTTTAAGAAACTTCAGGATATATCATCATTATTTACCCACCTAAAAAGAGAGGGAATGGCTCACCGTCATAACAGATGTATGACGACGAAAACCGGCGATAAATAACAATGTGTCGCTTCACCTTATCCGAAATGGAGGAGCGTAGCAATTTGCCGCAATAAAATATTCGATATATTGAGTGTCATTTCTTCCCAACGCGTTAATGAAGTTAGCATCGCTTAACCGACTGACATAAAGTGTCACTCGCAACACGCTTTTCGGTTTTTTTTTATTAAACAATATCACCGACAACCGTGTGGATTTGCGTTATACTTGCCCTCTTTTTCGGCGCTCTGCCGTCATTTTGCTGGCACTTTCCAGCGTGTTATGCACTTTTTGAGGATACCCCTATGCAACTTCCACACTGCCCGAAATGCAATTCTGAATACACCTATGAAGATAATGGCATGTTCATCTGCCCGGAATGCGCTCACGAATGGAATGACGCAGAGCCGTCACACGATGCCGACGCGCTGATCGTTAAAGATGCTAACGGTAATCTGCTGGCCGATGGCGACAGCGTTACCGTGGTGAAAGACCTGAAGGTGAAAGGCAGCTCTTCCATGCTGAAGATCGGTACCAAAGTGAAGAATATCCGTCTGGTTGAAGGCGATCATAATATCGACTGCAAAATTGACGGCTTTGGCCCGATGAAACTGAAATCCGAGTTTGTGAAAAAGAACTGATTTACCCGCCCGGTGGCGCTTCGCTTACCGGGCATCCAACCACTACACTTAATGGGCTTTTCTTACGTGAGGTAAAGATTATGCCGTTAAGTCCCTACATCTCTTTCGCCGGTAACTGTGCAGAGGCAACCGCCTATTATCAGCAGGCCGTCGGCGCAGAGCTCCTCTACAAAATCACCTTCGGCGAAATGCCCAAAGGCGAAAACAGCGAAGAAGGCTGTCCGTCTGGTATGCAGTTCCCGGATTCCGCTATTGCCCATTCCAACGTTCGTATTGCGGGCAGCGATATCATGATGAGCGATGGCCTGCCGCCGGGCAGCAAAGCGCAGTACGCCGGGTTCACGCTGGTTCTCGACACTCAGGATGTCAATGAAGGCAAACGCTGGTTCGACAATCTCGCGGATGGCGGAAATATTGAAATGGCCTGGCAGGAGACCTTCTGGGCACACGGTTTCGGTAAAGTCACCGACAAATACGGTGTGCCGTGGATGATTAACGTCGTTAAGCAACAGCATTAATTTTCTGGCGGTGGGCAGTCTGCCTCCGCCTGTCATCAAACTCCGCTCAACTCTTCAAACTCCCGCAACCTGCACTTAACCCAAATGTCACATTGATGCGCCAGCATGAGGCCACATTTATTGTGAGGCCCAGCATATGCAAACCGTCATCCGCGTCGAGAAACTGAGCAAGACCTTTCATCACAACAAGGCTCTGCATGCCGTTGATCTGACCGTCCAGCAGGGCGACATGGTGGCGCTGCTGGGGCCATCCGGTTCAGGTAAATCCACCCTTCTGCGTCACTTAAGCGGCCTGATTACCGGCGATAACACCCCGGAAAGCCACGTCGAGTTGCTGGGCAACACCGTACAGCGTGCAGGGCGACTGGCGCGGGATATCCGCAAAAGCCGCGCGCAGACAGGGTGCATCTTCCAGCAATTTAATCTGGTAAATCGACTGACGGTGCTGGAGAACGTGCTGATTGGCGCGCTCGGTAGCACCCCATTCTGGCGCACCTGTCTGCGCTGGTTCTCCCCATTACAGAAGCAAGAGGCGTTGCGTGCGCTCACCCGCGTAGGCATGGCTCACTTCGCTCATCAGCGCGTCTCCACCCTCTCCGGTGGACAACAGCAGCGCGTGGCCATTGCCCGCGCCCTGATGCAGAAAGCAAAAATCATTCTTGCTGATGAACCCATTGCCTCGCTGGATCCGGAATCGGCCCGCATCGTGATGGAAACCCTGCATGACATTAACCAGAACGACGGCATCACCGTGGTGGTGACGCTGCATCAGGTGGATTACGCCCTGCGCTACTGCGAGCGCATTGTCGCCCTGCGTCAGGGACATGTGTTCTTTGATGGCGCAAGCCACCAGTTTGATAACGAACGTTTTGACCATCTCTACCGCAGCATTAACCGTGTCGAAGAGAACGCGCAGGCTGCATAACGTCCCCACTACGAGGAATGGAAATGAGCTATAAAACGGTTGCCGCGCTGGCTTTCACCAGCATGTTCAGCATCAGCACCCTGTTAAGCCCTGCGTACGCCGAGGAGCAGGAAAAAGCGCTGAACTTTGGCATTATTTCGACGGAATCACAGCAGAACCTGAAGCCTCAGTGGGAACCCTTCCTGAAAGATATGGAAACCAAACTGGGGATCAAAGTGAACGCCTTCTTCGCCCCGGACTACGCGGGCATCATCCAGGGGATGCGCTTTAACAAAGTGGACATCGCCTGGTATGGCAACCTCTCCGCCATGGAAGCGGTGGATCGTGCAAACGGCCAGGTCTTTGCCCAGACCGTTGCTGCCGATGGCTCCCCGGGTTACTGGAGCGTGCTGATCGTCAACAAAGACAGCCCGATCAATAACCTCAACGATATGCTCGCCAAACGCAAAGAACTGACATTCGGCAACGGCGATCCAAACTCCACTTCAGGCTTCCTGGTGCCGGGCTATTACGTCTTCGCCAAAAACAATGCCTCTGCCAGCGACTTCAAGCGCACCGTCAATGCCAGCCATGAAACCAACGCCCTGGCCGTGGCCAACAAGCAGGTGGACGTCGCCACCAACAACACCGAAAACCTCGACAAGCTAAAGACCTCCGCCCCGGACAAGCTGAAAGAGCTGAAGGTGATCTGGAAATCCCCTCTCATTCCTGGCGACCCCATTGTGTGGCGCAAAAGCCTCTCTGAAAGCACCAAGGACAAGGTGTACGACTTCTTTATGACCTACGGCAAAACGCCGGAAGAGAAAGCCGTTCTGGCGCATCTTGGCTGGGCGCCTTTCCGCCCGTCAAGCGACCTGCAGCTGGTTCCGATTCGCCAGCTGGCGCTGTTTAAAGAGATGCAGGGCGTGAAGGACAACAAAGGCCTGAAGGACGAAGAGAAGACCAGCAAAGTGGCGGCCATTCAGGCCCAGCTGGAAGACCTGGATCGCCTGACCGCCGCACTCGGTGCGATGACCAGCGTAAATAAAGCGGTGCAGTAACTTAAGTCCCCTCTCCCACGGGGAGAGGGAGAATACACAAAGGAGTCAACATGCAAACCATCACCCTCCCACCGCCGAAGCGCAGCTGGTTCTCGCTGTTCAGCTGGGCCATCCTGCTGGCGGTGCTGGTTATCTCCTGGAAGGGCGCGGAGATGGATCCGCTGCTGCTGTTTAAAGACGCCGGTAACATGGCCACCTTCGCTGCCGACTTCTTCCCGCCCGATTTCAGCCAGTGGCAGGACTACCTCGGCGAAATGGCTGTCACCCTGCAAATCGCCGTCTGGGGTACCGCCCTGGCCGTTATTCTCTCCATTCCGTTTGGCCTGATGAGCGCGGAAAACATCGTCCCGTGGTGGGTTTATCAGCCGATGCGCCGCCTGATGGACGCCTGCCGCGCCATTAACGAAATGGTGTTCGCAATGCTGTTCGTGGTCGCCGTGGGTCTGGGGCCGTTCGCGGGGGTCATGGCGCTGTTCATCCACACCACCGGCGTACTCTCCAAGCTGCTTTCCGAGGCGGTGGAAGCCATTGAGCCCGGCCCGGTCGAAGGTATTCGCGCCACCGGCGCCAACAAAATTGAAGAGATCCTTTACGGCGTGCTGCCCCAGGTCATGCCGCTGCTGATCTCCTATTCGCTCTACCGCTTCGAATCTAACGTCCGTTCCGCCACCGTCGTCGGCATGGTCGGCGCAGGCGGCATTGGTGTCACCCTGTGGGAGGCGATCCGCGGTTTCCAGTTCCAGCAAACCTGCGCCCTGATGGTACTCATCATCATCACCGTCAGCCTGCTGGATTTCCTCTCTCAACGTTTGCGTAAGCACTTCATCTGAGAAGCGAGGCTTTGATTGGTATGCACTTATCCAGACATCCGACCAGTTATCCTACCCGCTGGCAAGAGATTGCAGCAAAGCTCGAAGTGGAGCTGCGCACCCATTATCGCTGCGGAGACTACCTGCCAGCCGAGCAGCAGCTTGCAGACCGCTATGAAGTGAATCGCCACACCCTGCGCCGCGCCATCGATCAGCTGGTTGAGCGCGGATGGGTACAGCGCCGTCAGGGCGTCGGCGTGCTGGTGCTGATGCGCCCGTTCGATTACCCGCTCAATGCCCAGGCGCGCTTTAGTCAGAACCTGCTCGACCAGGGAAGCCATCCCACCAGCGAAAAACTGCTCTCCGTGCTGCGTCCGGCCTCCAGCCATGTAGCCGATGCGCTGGGTATTCAGGAGGGCGACAACGTTGTGCATCTGCGCACCCTGCGCCGGGTCAATGGCGTGGCGGTCTGCCAGATAGATCACTACTTCAGCGACCTGAGCCTCTGGCCGGTGCTGCAACACTTCTCCAGCGGTTCACTGCATGACTTTTTGCAGGACGCCACGGGTCTTGTGCTCAAACGTACCCAGACGCGTATCAGCGCCCGCCGCGCGCAGGCGAAAGAGAGCAAGGTGCTGGAGATCCCCAACATGGCTCCGCTGCTCTGCGTGCGCACCCTCAACCACCGTGACGGCGAGATCAACGCAACGGAGTACTCCGTCAGCCTGACCCGCGCCGACATGATTGAATTCACCATGGAGCACTGAATGCATTTCGACACCTCCACCCGTCAGCGCTGGATGCGCGCCCTGGCCCATAGCCAGCCTGCTGCACTGGCGAGCCGCATGAACGCGCTTAACCTGACGCCAGACTATGAAACGCTCCGCGCGCCGGAAATTGGCCTGGTACAGATCCAGGCAAGAATGGGCGGCACCGGGGAGCGCTTTTTCGCCGGTGATGCCGCCCTCACCCGCGCGGTCATTCGTCTGAGCAGCGGCACGCTGGGTTACAGCTACGTGCTCGGTCGCGATAAACCGCACGCCGAGCGCTGCGCGGTGATCGACGCCCTGCTGCAGGAACAACCCCATTTCCAGACCCTGATGGAAACCCTGATTGCCCCGCTGGAAGCCGACCTCGCCGCGCGCACTGCCGCACGTCAGGCGCAAGTCAATACCAGCCGGGTCGACTTCTTTACGCTTGTTCGCGGAGATAACGCATGACGCTTCAACCCGCTTTTACCCTGGCCGTCCAGGATGCCCAACACAGTTTTCGTCGCCTGCTGAAAGCCATGAGCGAGCCTGGCGTAATTGTCTCCCTGCATCAGCTCTCCCAGGGCTGGCTGCCGCTGAACCTGGCGACCACCAGCGTACTGCTGACCCTCGCCGACAACGATACCCCGGTGTGGCTCTCGGGGACATTATCCAATGACATCGCCAGCCAGAATCTGCGTTTTCACACTAACGCCCCGCTGGTTGAGCAGCCCCGTCAGGCAGTGTTTGCCGTTGCCGATGAGCAAATCAGCCATGAGCAGCTCAATGCCCTGAGTGAAGGCAGCGCGGTGGCACCGGAGACCAGCGCCACGCTGATCCTGCAGGTCGCCAGCCTGAGCGGTGGTCGCATGCTGCGCCTGACCGGGGCGGGGATTGCCGACGAACGCATGGTCGCGCCACAGCTGCCGGAGTGCATTATTCATGAACTGACCGAACGCCCGCATCCGTTCCCGCTGGGCATTGATCTGATCCTGACCTGCGGCGAGCGCCTGCTGGCGATCCCGCGAACCACCCACGTGGAGGTGTGCTGATGTACGTTGCCGTCAAAGGGGGCGAGAAGGCCATCGCCGCCGCCCATGCGCTGCAGGCGCACAGACGACGGGGTGATGAACAGCTTCCCGAGCTGAGCGTCGCCCAGATTGAGCAGCAGTTAAACCTGGCGGTGGATCGGGTGATGACCGAAGGCGGCGTCGCCGACCGCGAGCTGGCGGCGCTGGCGCTGAAGCAGGCCAGCGGCGACAACGTCGAAGCCATCTTTCTGCTGCGCGCCTGGCGCACAACCGTTCCCCGCCTGGCGGTGAGCGAGCCGGTCAATACGGCAGAAATGCGCCTGGAGCGGCGAATATCCGCCGTTTATAAAGATATTCCCGGCGGCCAGCTGCTCGGCCCCACCTACGACTACACCCACCGGTTGCTGGATTTTACCCTGCTGGCGAACGGCGAAACGCCGCCGCTCAGCACCACGGATGCCGGACAGGAAACGTCTCCGCACGTCTTTAGCCTGCTGGCGAAGCAGGGCCTGGCAAAGGCCGAAGAAGAGACCGGAGCGCAACCCGACGACATCACCCGCACGCCCCCGGTTTACCCCTGTTCCCGCTCGTCTCGCCTGCAGCAGTTGATGCGCGGCGATGAGGGCTATCTGCTGGCGCTGGCCTATTCAACACAGCGCGGCTACGGGCGTAACCACCCGTTTGCGGCGGAGATCCGCAGCGGCTATCTCGACGTCGAAATCATCCCGGAAGAGCTGGGTTTTGCTGTGAACGTCGGTGAATTGCTGATGACGGAGTGTGAAATGGTCAATGGTTTTGTCGCGCCAGAAGATGACACCCCACACTTCACCCGCGGTTACGGGCTGGTCTTTGGCATGAGCGAGCGTAAAGCCATGGCGATGGCGCTGGTAGACCGCGCCCTGCAGGCGCCGGACTACGGCGAATCCATTTCCGGCCCGGCACAGGACGAAGAGTTCGTGCTGGCCCACGCGGATAATGTCGAGGCGGCGGGCTTTGTTTCGCACCTCAAGCTGCCGCACTACGTTGACTTCCAGGCCGAACTGGAACTGCTGAAACGTCTGCAACGGGAGCGTGAAAATGGCTAACTTAAGCGGCTATAACTTTGCTTATCTGGACGAGCAAACCAAACGCATGATCCGCCGCGCCATCCTGAAAGCGGTCGCCATTCCCGGCTATCAGGTGCCGTTTGGTGGTCGAGAAATGCCGATGCCCTACGGCTGGGGTACGGGCGGCATTCAGCTTACTGCCAGCGTCATCGGTGAGTCAGACGTGCTGAAGGTCATCGACCAGGGAGCCGACGACACCACCAACGCCGTCTCGATTCGCAACTTCTTTAAGCGCGTGACGGGCGTCAACACCACCGAAAAAACCGAAGATGCGACGCTTATCCAGACCCGCCACCGCATTCCCGAAACACCTCTTACGGAAGATCAGATTCTGATTTTCCAGGTGCCGATCCCGGAGCCGCTGCGCTTTATCGAGCCGCGTGAAACCGAAACCCGCACCATGCACGCTCTGGAAGAGTATGGGGTGATGCAGGTGAAGCTGTATGAAGATATCGCCCGCTTCGGCCATATCGCCACCACCTACGCCTATCCGGTGAAAGTCAACGGGCGCTACGTCATGGATCCGTCGCCGATCCCGAAATTCGATAACCCGAAAATGGACATGATGCCTGCCCTGCAGCTGTTCGGTGCCGGGCGCGAAAAGCGCATCTACGCCGTCCCGCCCTACACCCGCGTGGAGAGTCTCGATTTCGATGACCACCCGTTCACGGTGCAGGAGTGGGACGAGCCGTGCGCCATCTGCGGCTCGAAACACAGCTATCTGGATGAAGTGGTGCTGGATGACACGGGCAAACGGATGTTTGTCTGCTCCGACACCGATTACTGCCGCCAACAGAGCGAGGCGAACAGCCAATGAAACCGCTGCTTTCAGTGAACAACCTGACCCACCTTTACGCGCCGGGCAAAGGCTTCAGCGACGTCTCGTTCGAGCTGTGGCCGGGCGAGGTGCTGGGGATTGTCGGTGAATCCGGCTCGGGCAAAACCACCCTGCTGAAGTCCATCTCCGCGCGCCTGGCCCCGCAGAACGGCGAGATTTTGTATGAGGGCGCCTCCCTCTATGGCATGAGCGAGGCTGAACGCCGCCGCCTGCTGCGCACCGAGTGGGGCGTGGTGCATCAGCATCCGCTGGACGGGCTGCGTCGTCAGGTCTCGGCGGGAGGCAATATCGGCGAACGGCTGATGGCGACCGGCGCGCGGCACTACGGCAACATTCGGGAAACCGCACAGCGCTGGCTGACCGATGTAGAGATCCCCGCCTCGCGCATCGACGATTTGCCCACCACCTTCTCCGGCGGCATGCAGCAGCGTCTGCAGATCGCCCGCAACCTGGTCACCCATCCGAAGCTGGTGTTTATGGATGAACCCACCGGTGGGCTGGACGTCTCCGTGCAGGCGCGCCTGCTCGACCTGTTGCGCGGTCTGGTGGTAGAGCTGAACCTGGCGGTGGTGATTGTCACCCATGATTTAGGCGTCGCCCGCTTGCTGGCGGACCGTCTGCTGGTGATGAAGCAGGGCCAGGTGGTGGAAAGTGGGCTAACCGACCGTGTGCTCGACGATCCACTCCATCCGTACACCCAGCTGCTGGTGTCGTCCGTGTTGCAGAATTGAGGGCGCCCCCCGGCAAAACGAACGCCGTACCTTGTAGGCCGGGTAAGCGAAGCGCCACCCGGTAAGAAAACGCCACGAGGCCAAAATGATCCACGTAGAAAATGTCAGTAAGACCTTTGTGCTCCACCAGCAAAACGGCGTGCGTCTGCCGGTGCTGCAGAATGCCTCTCTGAAGGTGAACAGCGGCGAATGCGTGGTGCTACACGGCCACTCCGGCAGCGGAAAATCGACCCTGCTGCGCTCCCTGTACGCCAACTACCTGCCGGACGAAGGCCACATTCGCATTCGCCACAACGATGAGTGGGTCGACCTGGTGCAGGCCCCCGCGCGTAAGGTGCTGGAAGTCCGCCGCTCGACGATCGGCTGGGTGAGCCAGTTTTTGCGGGTGATACCGCGGATCTCCGCCCTGGACGTGGTCATGCAGCCGCTGCTGGATCTCGGCGTGCCGCGTGAAACCTGCGCCGCCAAAGCCGCCAGTCTGCTGACGCGTCTCAACGTCCCCGAGCGCCTCTGGCATCTTGCCCCGTCGACCTTTTCCGGTGGCGAGCAGCAGCGCGTGAATATCGCTCGCGGGTTTATCGTCGACTACCCGATTTTACTTCTTGATGAACCCACCGCCTCGCTCGACAACAAAAACAGCGCAGCGGTGGTGGAACTGATCGAACAGGCCAAAGCACGCGGCGCGGCGATCGTCGGGATCTTCCATGACGAGAGCGTTCGCAACCGCGTGGCAGACAGACTGCACCCGATGGGGACAAACGCATGATTATCAATAATGTAAAACTGGTGCTGGAAAATGAGGTCATCGACGGCTCGATAGAGATCCGTGACGGCACGATCCGCGCGTATGCCGAAACCCGAAGCCATTTGCCCGAAGCGATGGACGGCGAAGGCGGCTGGCTGCTGCCGGGGCTGATTGAGCTGCATACCGATAATCTGGATAAATTCTTCACCCCACGCCCAAAAGTGGACTGGCCCGCCCATTCGGCGATGAGCAGCCATGACGCGCTGATGGTCGCCAGCGGCATCACCACCGTGCTGGACGCGGTGGCGATTGGTGACGTGCGCGACGGCGGCGATCGGCTGGAGAATCTGGAGAAGATGATCAACGCCGTGGAAGAGACGCAAAAGCGCGGCCTCAACCGCGCCGAGCACCGCCTGCACCTGCGCTGCGAACTGCCGCACCACACCACCCTGCCGCTGTTCGAAAAGCTGGTGGACCGCGACCCGGTCTCACTGGTCTCGTTGATGGACCACTCCCCGGGGCAGCGCCAGTTCGCCAGCCTCGAAAAATACCGTGAGTATTACCAGGGCAAATATTCTCTTAACGATGTGGAGATGGCGCGCTACGAGGAAGAGCAGCTGGCGCTGGCGGCACAATGGTCACAGCCGAACCGCCTTTCGATTGCCGCGATGTGCCGGGACCGTAACATCGCGCTGGCCAGCCATGATGATGCCACGCACGACCATGTCCGCGAATCCCACCAGCTTGGTAGCGTGATCGCTGAATTTCCTACCACGTTTGAGGCGGCAGAGGCTTCCCGCGCACATGGCATGAACGTGCTGATGGGGGCTCCGAACATCGTGCGCGGCGGCTCGCATTCCGGCAACGTAGCGGCAAGCAAACTCGCCTCGCTCGGCCTGCTGGATATCCTCTCTTCCGACTACTACCCCGCCAGTCTGCTGGACGCCGCCTTCCGCGTCGCGGATGACGACAGCAACCGCTTCACGCTGCCGCAGGCGATTCGCCTGGTAACCAGGAATCCGGCATCGGCGCTGAATCTTCACGACCGGGGCGAGATAGCCGAAGGAAAACGGGCGGATCTGGTGCTGGCCCACCGTAAGGGCGAGCACATCCATATCGACCACGTCTGGCGTCAGGGAAAACGGGTGTTCTGATGGGAAGACTCATCTGGTTAATGGGGCCCTCCGGCTCCGGGAAGGACAGCCTGCTGTCCGCCTTACGGCAGCGGGAACACCCGCAGCTGCTGGTCGCGCATCGCTATATTACCCGGGCGGCGAATGCCGGCAGTGAGAACCATATCGCCCTGAGCGAACAGGAATTCTTCACTCGCGCCGGGCAGAATCTGCTGGCGCTCAGCTGGCACGCCAACGGCTACTACTACGGGATTGGCATTGAGATCGACCTGTGGCTGCATGCGGGGTTTGACGTGCTGGTCAACGGCTCCCGTGCACATCTGCCCCAGGCTCGCGCCCGGTATGCCTCGGCGCTGCTGCCGGTCTGTCTGCAGGTTTCGCCGGATGTCCTGCGCAGCCGTCTGCAAAGCCGCGGACGCGAAAGCGAAAAAGAGATCGCGCAGCGTCTCGAACGCGCAGCGCGCTACACCCCGGCGGATTGCCACATCCTCAACAACGACGGAAGTTTGCTACAGTCAGTCGATAACGTTTTATCGCTTATCCGTCAGAAGGAGAAACAGCATGCCTGACTGCACGCTTCGCCCCGCCACCGCCGACGATGCACAAATCGTTTACGCGCTGATCTGCGAGTTAAAACAGGCCGAATTTGATCACCAGGCGTTTCACGCCGGGTATCTGGCCAATCTGCAGGACCACAATATGCGTTATCAGCTGGCAGAGCTAAACGGACAGGTGGTGGGTATGATTGGCCTGCATATGCAGTTTCACCTGCACCACGCCAGATGGATCGGCGAAATCCAGGAGCTGGTGGTGATGCCCGAGGCGCGTGGTCTTAAAGTGGGGAGCCAACTGCTGGCATGGGCAGAGGACATCGCGCGGCAGGCAGGCGCGGAGCTGACGGAGCTCTCCACCAGCGTCCGGCGGCTGGACGCCCACCGTTTTTATGTTCGTGAAGGGTATACGCAGAGCCATTTTCGTTTCACCAAACCGTTGTAGAGGTGCACGATGAGTCTGACGATCACGTTAACGGGCACCGGCAGTGCCCAGCTGGTCCCGGTGTTTGGCTGCGATTGCGCGGCGTGCCGCCGGGCACGTCTGCAGGATAACTATCGTCGTCGCCCCTGCAGCGCGGTGGTCAAATTCAACGATGCGGTGACGCTGCTGGACGCCGGTATTCCGCACCTGATGGACGACTGGCCGGCCGGCAGCTTTCAGCAGTTTTTGCTGACCCACTACCATATGGATCACGTTCAGGGGCTGTTCCCCCTGCGCTGGGGGGTGGGTGCGACCATTCCGGTCTACGGCCCGCCGGATGAAGCTGGGTGTGACGACCTGTTCAAACACCCGGGCATTCTGGATTTCAGCCATACGCTGGAGCCGTTTGTGATGTTTGAGCTGCAGGGCCTGCGGGTGACGCCGCTGCCGCTCAACCACTCGAAGCTCACCTTTGGTTATTTGCTGGAGTCCGCCCACAGCCGCGTGGCGTGGCTCACTGATACTGCCGGATTGCCGGAGAAAACGGTCAAATTTCTGCTCAACAACCAGCCTCAGGCGATGATCATCGACTGTAGTCATGAACCGCGCCCGCAGACGCCGCGCAACCATTGTGATTTGAATACGGTGGAAGCGTTAAACGAGGTCATCGGCTGCCCGCAGGTGATCCTGACCCATATCAGCCATCAGTTTGACGTGTGGATGATAGATAACCCGCTGCCGCAGGGCATCGAAGCGGGGTATGACGGCATGGTGTTGGTGCTGGATTAGGTTATCACCCTCTCCCGTGGGAGAGGGTGGGTGAGGGCAACTGGCCGCTCTTAACCGCGATCGTAATCGTCTTCTAACCGCCGCTCATCCTCTTCCAGGCGTCGTCTGTCGTCATCAAGCTGGCGCTGACGCTCGTCCAGACGGCGGCGTCTGTCTTCGAGCTGCCGACGGCGGTCGTCATACTGACGGCTATCAATGCGACGATTATCGTCATAACGTGCGTCATCGTCGTCATCGCTGCTGCGGCTGCTGCCGGGATTATAGGCATCGTTGATCGCCTGCTGAATGTTGCCAATGGCATCATCAATCACATCGGCATGCGCCAGTTGGCTGGAGAGTGACAGCAGACCAAATAACAGAGCGGTAGAGTAACGTTTCATAAGGCCAGACTCGCAGGTGAACTGGCCTTACGGTAATGAACCGCAAACGGGAGAGGTAGCGGAGGAATCTCAAATTATGATCACCTTCCGCAGCGCCTGCGCCAGCTGTACGCGGGTAAACGGTTTGCGCAGTAGCGCTACCTCCGGCAGCTGCGGGTTGTGCGTCGGACGTAAATCCTGCCCGCTGATCAGCAACACCGGCAGTTGCGGGTAGTGGCTGCGTACATGGTTAATCACCTCCGCCCCGCTCAGGCTGCCCGGCAGCATCAGATCACTGATAAACATGCCGATATCCGGCGAGGCTGCCAGCATGTTCAGTGCCTGCTCACCGCTTTCCGCTTCAAGCGTCAGGTAGCCAAGCTGATGCAATTGCTCGCACAGGGTCTGGCGAACATCGGCTTCATCTTCCAGTACCAGCACCAGCCGTTCGGTTTCTGCGGATGCGGTGGCAGAGAGCGTTTCATCTTCAGGAACGGCGGGTAGCGTCGAGCGCGGCAGATGGAGCCGCACGGTGGTACCTTGCCCCGGTGCGCTCTCAATTTCCACACGGCCGCCGGACTGACGCACAAAACCGTACACCATCGACAGCCCTAACCCACTTCCACTGCCGGTCTGCTTGGTGGTGAAGAACGGCTCAAAGACCCGGGATTTGACCTCCTGCGACATGCCGCTGCCGTGGTCGATCACCTCCAGCGCCACCATATCCTGTCTGCGCCCGTCACTGCGGGTCACACGCTGGTTCCACGTGCGGATCTTAATTATCCCCGTCTGCCCCTCCATCGCATCGCGGGCGTTCATCACCAGGTTGATAATGGCGTTTTCCAGCTGGCCGACGTCTATCCACGCCGCCCAGGCCGGGGATTGTGCCTCAATCTCAAGGGTCAGGGTGGCGGGCAAGGAGTGGCGCATCAGCTCTCTGAGATTCTCCAGCAGCGGTTTCATTTCTACCGCATGCGGAGTCAGGGATTGCTTGCGCGAAAACGCCAGCAGACGCTGGGTCAATAACGCACCGCGCTCGGCGGCATTGAGCGCACGGACAATACGTGGGGCATCACTGGAGGCGGGATCGGTCAGCTCCAGGCTTCCGATAATCACCGCCAGCAGGTTGTTGAAATCATGTGCCAGCCCGCCCGTCAGTTGTCCGACGGCCTTCATCTTCTGGCTGTGCAGCAGGGCCTCCTCCAGTCCCTGACGCTCAATGCGGTCGATCTCCATCTGGGAGGTTTTCTCTTTCAGCAGCCGGGTTGTGTGCTCCAGTGAAGCGGTATTGCGGGCAAAGACGTTAAACGCACGCGCCAGCTCCCCCAGCTCATCACGCCGCTGCAGCGCGGGCACCGAAACATCCTGCTCACCGTGGGCAAGACGCGACATCGCCCGGGAGATCGCCGTCAGGTTGGAGCCGAGGTTGCGGTAGATATACCAGCAGGCGCATCCGGTGATGATCAACGCCAGCACGGCGAATATGCTGATAAACACGCTGATGGACCGCAGCTCCTGGTGGCTCTGGGCAGTGCGCAGCCGGGAAGCCTCCGCCACCTGCTCAACGTACTGATTGATATCGCTGTTTAATATCGCCACCAGCGCCTTGATGTGAAACATATACCAGCTTATCGCCAGGTCGCTCTCTTCGAGCTGCTTTGACAGCGGGGCAAGCCTGCGCAGCTCGTCGTTGAAATCGGGCAGAACAAGATTCACAACGGGCTGCGTCGCGCGCTGGGGCAACCTTGCAGTAACGGCGTCCAGCTGCTGTAGGGTCGCGCGCGGTGAGGGGGTATCGATGGCGGCGAGAATCAGCCTGTCCATTTCCACGAGCTGCTGCGCATCCGGGATGTTGCTGCCAAACCGACGGTTAATATCCTGCAGATGGCGTAAATAGCTCTGGCTTTGATACAGCGAGCTCAGCAGCGCGTTACGCTGCAGATGGCGCCGCTGCCCGCGCTCCAGCATGCCCGTCACGCTTTGCTGTAACTCATTACTGCGACGAATAATACGCGCCACCAGCCCCGGCTCCTGCTGCGCTAAGGGCGCGTCCGCGAGCTGCTCCAGCGAGTGCCGCAGCGCCATTTGGGTCTGCTTCAGCCTCTCGGCCTCCCCTTTGTATTCCAGCGCCCCCACCACCTGTGAAAGCCGTACCGCTGCAGTGGCCACGCTGGCGGTATCACGGGCGAGGTTCATGCTGCCGGTCATGTCATCCAGCGTCTGCTGTTGAACCTGTTCCTGAATCTGGCTGGCGTGACGAAAGCCGAGTACCGCCACGCCGCTCACCATCAGCGTAACGGCGACCACCAGCAGATTGAAAATCAGCAGGCGTCCGCGGGCGCTGGCGAAAAACGGGGGGCGTGATGGCATGGATTTGGGCTCCTCTGCGATTTGGTGTCCCCTCACCCTAACCCTCTCCCACAGGGAGAGGGAAAAGAGAAATGTGACAGCGATTAACTATTCATAACTATGACAAATATGAACGGCTTCTGACATTTTGCATTTACGCACCTGTGATGAAGTGCAGATATCAACCTTCACAGGAGAGCCGCCATGAGCAGAACCCCGGTACTGGAGATGCGCAGCATTGCCAAAACGTTTGGCAACTTCCACGCGCTCAAGGGTGTGGATTTGACGGTCTTTCCCGGTGAGATCCACGCGCTGATGGGCGAAAACGGCGCGGGAAAAAGCACGCTGATGAAGATCCTGGCCGGCGCCTACACCGCGACCAGCGGCGAGATCCTGATTGACGGTCAGCCGTATCACATTAAAGGCCCGAAGGATGCGCTGGCCGCAGGCATTACCCTAATCTATCAGGAGATGCAGCTCGCCCCCAACCTGACGGTTGCCGAAAACATCTTTCTTGGCAGCGAACTCTCGCGCGGCGGACTGGTGCAGCGTAAAGAGATGGCCGCCCAGGCTCAGGCGGTCATCGACCGTCTGGGTGCACACTTCAACGCCACCGACCTGGTGATGAAGCTGACTATCGCCGAACAACAGCAGGTGGAAATCGCCCGCGCGCTGCACCGTAACAGCCGCATTCTGGTGATGGATGAACCCACTGCCGCCCTCTCCTCGCGTGAAACCCATCGTCTGTTTGAACTGATCCTGCGCCTGCGGGATGAAGGGATGGCGATCATCTACATCAGCCACCGCATGGCGGAAGTGTACGAACTCTCTGACCGGGTCAGCGTCCTGCGCGACGGGCAATACGTCGGCAGCCTGACGCGCGACAAACTGAACGCGTCTGAGCTGGTGAAAATGATGGTGGGTCGCCCCTTAAGCGATCTGTTCAACAAAGAGCGTGATATTCCGCCTGGCAGCCCGCGCCTTAACGTGCATCACCTCACCGACGGTAAAAAAGTCCAGCCCTGCAGCCTGCAGGTGCGTTCCGGGGAAATCGTCGGGCTGGCGGGGCTGGTCGGTGCCGGTCGCTCCGAGCTGGCACAGCTCATCTTCGGGGTACGTAAAGCCACGGGAGGAATGATTGAAGTGGACGGTGAGCCGGTGGTGATCCACTCCCCACGCGCGGCCATTGAAAACGGGATCGGTTTTCTCACCGAGAACCGCAAGGAGCAGGGGCTGTTCCTGGAGCTGGCGGCGCAGGAGAACATCACCATGGCGACGCTGGAACGCGATGCGACCTTCGGCATGCTTAACCGCAAAAAAGCGCAGTCCATTTCTGACGATGCCATCGCCCTGCTTAACATCCGCGTGCCTCACGCCCAGGTGCGTGCGGGCGGTCTGTCAGGCGGTAATCAGCAGAAACTGCTGATCTCCCGTTGGGTGGCGATTGGCCCGCGTATTCTGATACTCGACGAACCAACGCGCGGTGTCGACGTCGGCGCAAAAAGCGAAATCTACCGCATCATGAACCAGATGGCGCGCAAGGGCGTGGCGATTTTGATGATCTCCAGCGAGCTGCCGGAAGTGGTGGGCATGAGTGACCGCGTCTATGTCATGCGTGAAGGCAGCATCGCCGGGGAACTCCACGGACACGACATCTCTCAGGAAAACATCATGACGCTGGCAACCGGCGTGAACGACTCACATCATCAGGCGGTGCAACTATGACAACTCCAACCCATCCGCAACAGGTGGCAAAATCTGCCTCCGCCAAAAAAATGCTGATGAGCGATCTGATGCAAACGGTCGGCATTTTGCCCATTCTCATCCTGATCGTGGCGGTTTTTGGCTTTATCGCCCCCAACTTCTTTACCGAAAGCAATCTGCTCAACATTACCCGCCAGGCGTCGATCAACATCGTGCTGGCCGCAGGGATGACCTTCATCATCCTGACCGGCGGGATTGACCTCTCCGTCGGGTCGATTCTGGGTACCACGGCGGTCGCCGCGATGGTGGTGTCGTTAATGCCGGAATTCGCCGGCCTTTCTATTCCCGCCGCGCTGATGCTCGGCCTGGTACTGGGACTGTTCAACGGCGCGCTGGTGGCCTTTGCCGGACTGCCGCCGTTTATTGTCACCCTCGGCACCTACACGGCATTGCGCGGTGCGGCGTATCTGCTGGCCGATGGTACGACGGTGATTAACTCTAACATCAATTTTGAGTGGATAGGCAATAACTATCTTGGCCCCGTGCCGTGGCTGGTGGTGATCGCCCTGGCGGTGATTGCGGTGTGCTGGTTTATCCTGCGCCGCACCACGCTTGGCGTTCACATCTATGCGGTGGGTGGCAACATGCAGGCAGCGCGCTTAACGGGCATCAAAGTCTGGCTGGTGTTGCTGTTTGTATATGGCATGAGCGGCCTGCTCTCCGGGTTAGGCGGCGTGATGAGTGCCTCGCGTCTCTACAGCGCCAACGGAAACCTGGGCATGGGTTACGAACTGGATGCGATTGCGGCGGTGATCCTCGGCGGTACCAGCTTCGTTGGCGGGATCGGCACGATCACCGGCACGCTGGTGGGGGCGCTGATTATCGCCACACTTAACAACGGCATGACGCTAATGGGCGTCTCCTACTTCTGGCAACTGGTGATCAAAGGGGCGGTGATCATCATTGCGGTGCTGATCGACAAATACCGTACCCGACACCATCAAAGTGCATAACAACAATACCCTACGTGAGGAAGAGAGCATGAGATTGAAGCCCATATTGACCGCGCTCTGTGCTGGCGCGCTGCTTGCCGCAACGCCGTTTGCGCAGGCGAAAGATCTGAAGTCCATCGGCGTAACGGTGGGTGACCTGGCCAACCCGTTCTTCGTACAGATCACCAAAGGTGCCGAGCTGGAGGCGCGCAAACTGGCGGGGGATAATGTCAAAGTGACGCTGGTCTCCAGCGGGTACGATCTGGGCCAGCAGGTGGCGCAGATCGACAACTTCATTGCCGCCAAAGTGGACATGATCATCCTCAACGCCGCAGATTCTAAAGGGATCGGCCCGGCGGTGAAACGCGCGAAAGAGGCCGGGATCGTGGTGGTCGCGGTTGACGTGGCGGCAGAAGGTGCAGACGCGACGATCACCTCCGATAACACCCAGGCGGGGGAAATGGCCTGTAAGTACATCACCGACCGCCTGAACGGCAAAGGCAATGTGGTGATCATCAACGGACCGCCAGTCTCTGCCGTCCAGAACCGTGTGGAAGGTTGCCAGACAGAGTTCAAAAAACACCCGGATATCAAAGTACTGTCGGATAACCAGAACGCCAAGGGCAGCCGTGAAGGGGGTCTGGAAGTCATGACCTCGCTGCTGGCGGCCAATCCGAAGATCGATGGCGTCTTCGCGATTAACGATCCGACCGCGATCGGTGCCGATCTGGCAGCGAAGCAAGCGCAACGCAACGAGTTCTTTATCGTTGGTGTGGACGGTAGCCCGGACGGCGAAGAAGCCCTGAAGCGGGAAAACTCCCTGTTTGTGGCGACGCCGGCACAAGATCCGCAGGTCATGGCGGCAAAAGCGGTTGAGATCGGCTATGACATTCTACAGGGCAAACCGGCACCGAAAGCGCCTGTGCTGATCCCGGTGACGATGATCGATAAAAAGAACGTCGGCACGTATAAGGGGTGGACGGTTAAGTAACGATTGTGCGGCCCGATGCCCTCACCCTAACCCTCTCGCACAGGGAGAGGGGACTGGGCCGACAAAAAACACAAGGAGTCCCCATGAAACGCTCCGAAATCAACGAAATCCTCGGCCACACGCGGCAGTTTTTCTCCATGCACGACGTGCATCTCCCCCCTTTTGCCAGCTTTCCGCCTACAAAATGGCAGCAGCTCGATCAGGCCGCCTGGCAGGAAGTGTTTGACCTTAAGCTCGGTTGGGACGTAACGGCCT
Source organism: Enterobacter sp. WCHEn045836 (assembly GCF_003965585.1). Classification (NCBI taxonomy): domain Bacteria; kingdom Pseudomonadati; phylum Pseudomonadota; class Gammaproteobacteria; order Enterobacterales; family Enterobacteriaceae; genus Enterobacter; species Enterobacter sp. WCHEn045836. Next base: position 76,237 of record NZ_RXPT01000017.1, on the reverse strand, counting down.
TTGGCGGCAGCAGCTTTGCCGCGCAGGGACTCACGCTGTTTACCCTGCGCAACGGCTCCCCAAACGGCACGCCGTATGAAAAATGCTACGCCGAAAAAATCATGCACGTACGCGACGGCCAGGTCACGCCCATGCATTTTCACTGGCGCAAACGGGAGGACATCATCAACCGCGGCGGTGGAAATCTCATTATTGAGTTATGGAATGCCGGCGCCCATGAAGAGACCGAAAACACCGACGTCACCGTCACGATCGACGGTTGCCAGCAGACCCACGCCCCCGGCAGCCAGCTGCGCCTCACACCAGGGGAAAGCATCTGCCTGACACCCGGCCTGTACCACAGTTTCTGGGGTGAACGCGGTTTTGGCGACGTGCTGGTGGGCGAAGTTTCATCGGTCAATGACGATGAACACGACAACCACTTTTTGCAGCCCGTTGTCCGCTATAACAACATCGAAGAAGACGAACCGGCGGTGCTGGTGCTGTGCAACGAGTACAACCTGTTTCGGATATAAGGGGTAAATGATGCCATTGATTTCTCTTGCCGACGGTCTTGCGCACGCCAGGCAACATCGCTACGCGCTGGGCGCGTTCAACGTTCTCGACACCCACTTCCTGCGCGCCCTGTTTGCCGCGGCGAAGCAGGAGCGCTCGCCTTTTATCATCAACATCGCCGAAGTGCATTTTAAATACGTGTCGCTGGAGTCGCTTGTCGAAGCGGTTAAGTACGAAGCCACCCGCCACGCGATCCCCGTGGTACTCAACCTCGACCACGGCCTGCACTTTGACGCCGTGGTACGCGCCCTGCGCTTAGGGTTCAGTTCCGTGATGTTCGATGGCTCGACACTGAGCTACGAAGAGAATATTCGTCAGACGCGTGAAGTAGTGAAGATGTGTCACGCGGTGGGCGTGTCGGTGGAGGCAGAGTTAGGTGCCGTCGGTGGCGATGAAGGCGGGGCGCTCTACGGCCATGCGGATGAAGCGTACTTTACCGACCCGCAGCTGGCGCGGGAATTTGTCGATTCAACCGGTATTGACGCGCTGGCCGTCGCCATTGGCAACGCACACGGCAAATACAAAGGCGAGCCGAAGCTCGATTTCCCCCGTCTGGACGCCATTCGCCAGCAGACTGGCCTGCCACTGGTGCTGCACGGCGGCTCCGGGATCAGCGATGCTGATTTTCGTCGCGCCATTGAACTTGGTATTCATAAAATCAATTTCTATACCGGCATGTCCCAGGCCGCGCTTTCCGCCGTTGAGCAGCGTATGGCCAACCGCCAGCCGTTGTACGATGAGTTTGCCGAGCTGTTGCTGGGCATAGAAGAGGCGATTACCGATACGGTTGCCGAACAGATGCGCATCTTTGGCAGCGCGGGGCAGGCATAATGGAACGCAAAGGGATCATCGCCGCGGGCAATATGCTGGTGGATCACGTTCACCAGATCGTGCAATGGCCGGAACGCGGCTGGCTGGCAGAAATTACCCACAGCGAACGTTCCACCGGCGGCGCGCCGCTCAACGTCCTGCTGACGCTGGCGAAAATGCATGTCGGCCTGCCGCTACAGGCAGTGGGGCTGATTGGCGAAGACAGCGACGGGGATTACATTCTGGCGATGCTCGACCAGTATCACGTCAATCGGCAGCGCGTACAGCGCACCACCTTTGCGCCAACCTCCATGTCGCAGGTGATGACCGACCCCAGCGGACAGCGCACCTTTTTCCACTCACCCGGGGCCAACCGCCTGCTGGATCTCCCCGCGTTTGACCGTCTCGACGGCACAATGAAAATCTTCCACCTCGGCTACCTGCTGCTGCTCGACAGTCTGGATATGCCAGATGACGAATACGGCACCCGCAGCGCACGTCTGCTGGCGCAGATGCGCGAGCAGGGGTATGAAACCTCGCTCGATCTGGTCTCCCGCAAGGGCGATCCGCGCTATCAGCCGCTGGTCCTCCCTGCCCTGCGTCATCTCGATTATCTGGTCATTAACGAACTGGAAGCCGGAGAGTTTAGCGGCCTTGAGATGCGCGACAGCAACGACGCACCGCACGTTGCCCACATCGCTGAAGCCGCCGCGCAGCTGCTGGCGGCAGGCGTCCGGCAGCGGGTGGTGATCCACTGCCCGGAAGGCGCCTGGGGAGAAGCCGCAAACGAAGAAGGACGCTGGATCCCCTCATGGCGGCTGACGCAGGAGGAGATTATTGGCAGCGTCGGCGCGGGTGATGCCTTTTGTGCTGGCTTTTTATATGGCTGCCATGAATCGCTGCCGCTGGCAGAGAGTATTTACCTGGCGCATGCCTGCGCCCGGGCAAGCCTGCTGGCCGCGAATGCCATTGATGGAGCAAAAACGCTGGCCGAGCTGCAGGCGTTTATTAAAGAGAAGACTTAAGCCGCTTTCTCGTTGTGCGACACGTCTGTGGCAAAAACGTAGCCCAGCCCACGGATGGTTTTGATAAGCAGTGGCTGGTGAGGATTGACTTCAATTTTCCGGCGCAGGCGCATGATCAATACGTCGATGGTGCGGTCAAACACATCGGCACTTTCGCTGTGGGTCAACTCAAGCAACTGCTCGCGGCTCAGTACCCGGCGGGCATTCTGGGTAAGCGCCAGCAGCAGGCCGTATTCACCCTGGGTCAGCGGTACGGGGTTACGCTGCGGATCGATCAGCTCGCAGCGGGTGGTATCCAGCGTCCAGCCATTAAAAGCAATGCCCGCCATCCGTGGCGCGGGCGTGTCGGCCGCCAGCGCCCCGGAACGCCTGAGCACGGCTTTAACCCGGGCGACCACCACACGCGGATTAAACGGTTTGCCAATGTAGTCGTCGGCCCCCATCTCCAGCCCGACCACCACGTCAGACTCACTGCCCAGCCCGGTAAGCATCACAACCGGCAGATCCGGGCGTTGCTTTTGCAGTTGCAGCAGGACCTGCAGGCCGTTGATATCCGGCAGCATCATGTCCAGCAGGACCAGGGCAATTTCCGGTTCCTGATGAACCCGGTTCAGTGCATCCTGTCCGTTATGGCAGACGAGCACCGTAAAGACGTGCTCGCTGAGCACATCCTGCAGCAGCTCGCACACTGCCGTATCGTCATCAACCACCAGAATCGCCGGTTTCATCGCATGCTTCCGTCAGGGGATTATGTTAAGTCTGAACTATTCTGCCGTCGGCTCCAGCCAAATGGATTTTTACGTGACGGAATTACAACCCATGTCACATCCGCTGCCTTTTCGACACGTCAATTTTGACGATTGCCTGCTTTTCGTCAGGGTTTTGCCGTGAGATCGCCCGTAAAGTCGGGTGATACCCACACTAAAAACATGGCATAAAAGCTGCATTATGGCTGCGAAATGATTAACTGGAGCAGACTGATGAAAAAAGTCGTCACGGTTTGCCCTTATTGTGCCTCAGGTTGCAAGATCCACCTGGTGGTCGATAACGGCAAAATCGTCCGGGCGGAGGCCGCACAGGGAAAAACCAACCAGGGCACGCTGTGCCTGAAAGGTTACTACGGCTGGGATTTTATTAACGATACCCAAATCCTCACCCCGCGCCTGAAAACCCCCATGATCCGCCGTGAACGCGGTGGCAAGCTGGAAGCCGTCTCGTGGAACGAGGCGCTGGACTACGTCGCCACTCGCCTGAGCGCCATTAAGGCTAAATATGGCCCGGATGCGATCCAGACCACCGGGTCATCACGAGGGACGGGTAACGAAACCAACTATGTAATGCAAAAATTCGCGCGCGCCGTTATTGGAACCAATAACGTCGACTGCTGCGCTCGCGTCTGACACGGCCCATCGGTTGCAGGTCTGCACCAGTCGGTCGGAAACGGCGCAATGAGTAATGCAATTAACGAGATAGACAACACCGATCTCGTCTTTATCTTCGGCTATAACCCGGCGGATTCTCACCCGATTGTCGCGAACCACGTTATTCGCGCCAAACAGAACGGGGCGAAAATCATCGTCTGCGATCCGCGCAAAATCGAAACGGCACGTATTGCAGATATGCACATCGCGTTGAAAAACGGCTCGAACATCGCGCTGTTGAACGCCATGGGGCACGTCATTATTGAGGAGAACCTCTACGACCAGGCGTTTGTCGCCACCCGTACGGAAGGTTTTGAAGAGTATCGGAAAATTGTCGAAGGCTATACGCCAGAATCTGTCGAAGCGATAACCGGCGTCAGCGCACAGGAGATCCGTCAGGCAGCAAGGATGTACGCCGGAGCGAAAACCGCCGCCATTCTGTGGGGCATGGGCGTGACCCAGTTCTATCAGGGCGTGGAAACCGTGCGCTCCCTGACCAGCCTCGCCATGCTGACCGGCAACCTTGGCAAGGCACATGTTGGTGTGAACCCGGTACGCGGTCAGAACAACGTGCAGGGTGCCTGCGATATGGGCGCGCTGCCGGACACTTATCCGGGCTACCAGTACGTGAAGTTCCCGGAAAACCGCGCGAAGTTTGCCAAAGCGTGGGGCGTGGAAAGTTTGCCGGAGCACACCGGGTATCGCATCAGCGAGCTGCCGCACCGGGCGGCACATGGTGAAGTGCGGGCGGCTTACATCATGGGTGAAGATCCCCTCCAGACTGACGCCGAGCTCTCTGCGGTGCGGAAAGGGTTTGAGGATCTGGAGCTGGTGATTGTTCAGGACATCTTTATGACCAAAACCGCGGCAGCGGCGGATGTGATTTTACCGTCAACGTCCTGGGGTGAGCATGAAGGGGTCTACACGGCGGCAGACCGCGGCTTCCAGCGTTTCTTTAAAGCGGTGGAGCCGAAGTGGGATCTGAAAACCGACTGGCAGATTATCAGCGAAATTGCCACCCGTATGGGCTACCCGATGCACTACAACAACACCCAGGAGATCTGGGACGAGTTGCGGCATCTGTGTCCGGACTTCTACGGTGCAACTTATGAAAAAATGGGTGAACTGGGGTATATCCAGTGGCCGTGCCGGGATGAGTCTGAGGCCGACCAGGGCACGTCATATCTCTTTAAAGAGAAATTCGACACCCCAAATGGGCTGGCACAGTTCTTCACCTGCGACTGGGTTGCCCCTATTGATAAACTCACCGATGAGTATCCAATGGTGCTCTCCACCGTGCGTGAAGTGGGCCACTACTCCTGCCGTTCGATGACCGGCAACTGCGCGGCGCTGGCAGCACTGGCGGACGAACCGGGTTATGCGCAGATCAACACCGCCGACGCTGAACGTCTTGGCATTGAAGACGAAGCGCTGGTATGGGTGAACTCGCGTAAAGGCAGGATCATTACCCGTGCGCAGGTCAGCGATCGTCCCAACAAAGGGGCGGTGTACATGACCTACCAGTGGTGGATTGGTGCCTGTAACGAACTGGTGACGGAGAACTTAAGCCCGATAACCAAAACGCCGGAGTATAAATACTGCGCCGTCAACGTGGAGCCAATTGCGGATCAGCACGCGGCGGAACAGTATGTGATCGACGAATATAACAAGCTGAAAGCCCGGTTGCGCGAAAGTGCGATGGGATAATGATGTTATTTAATCGATGAATAAAGGGAGTGAAATATTCACTCCCTTTTTATTTCCGCTTAACTCATTAAAAATATCAATTATTAATCCGGAAAGCTGCTCGCAGAAACAATGTAAATTTCACGAAAAAGAATTACATCTTTGTATTTTGATTCAAATGGATAAGATGTGCGGCGGGTGCTTAAGACTTTCTGTCTTGAGCATTGTTGAGGGACAGAAAGTGGAAAGCCCCGGGAAATAGTCATTTACCCGAGGCTACCCCCAACAACCAACAGGTTGAGAGTAGCCTCTTATTCTTTTTTTGACAAGGAGTAAAAGGCATGACGCCATTAAAAACTGCGTTAGGCATTGTCTTTATTATCTGCCTGACGATAGTGATCTTTACCTTTATTACTCGCGGAAAGTTATGCGAACTGACAATAAAGAGTGAACATCAGGAGGTGGCGGCGAAATTAGCCTGCGTTGCAGGCTAACCTCTGCGGGCGGAATGACAGTTCCGCCCGGCTTGCAGGATGCTGAGGTCTTAACGCACCCGTTTTTTTATTCTATGGCCGCGATTATACTGCGCGGCGTGTACCCAGATGATAAGAATCCATGAAACCATTTTTACTGTTGTTATTACTTGTTACGTCGTTCGTCCATGCCGATGAGATTGGCAGCCAGTACAAAGCGCAGGCGGAGGCGGGCGATGCACGCGCTCAGTATTATCTCGCCGATACCTGGTTCAGCTCCGGCGACAGCAAGCAGGCAGCGATGTGGGCAGAGAAAGCGGCAAAAGGGGGAGATGTCGATGCCATGGCGCTCTTGTCCCAAATCCAGTTTACCCAGGGTGATTACGCCCAGGCCAAAGCGCTGGCGCAGCAGGCCACGATTGCGGGCAGCAAGCGTGGCGCCATTATGCTGGCACGCGTCCTGGTGAATACCCAGGGTGGCAAAACAGACTACCCGCAGGCCATCAAACTGCTGCAGACGGCCACCGAAGATATCGACAACGACTCTGCGGTAGATGCGCAAATGCTGCTGGGTCTGATTTATGCCAACGGTGTAGAAGTGGCCCAGGACGATGCTCTGGCGGCATCGTGGTTTAAGCGCAGCTCGTCTCTGTCACGCACCGGCTATGCCGAATACTGGGCGGGGATGCTGTTCCAGCAGGGTGAGAAAGGCTTTATTACGCCCAATAAACAGAAAGCGCTCTACTGGTTAAACCTGAGCTGTACCGAAGGGTTTGATACGGGGTGTGAAGAGTTTGATGCGTTGAGTGGGGAGTAGAATCCCCTCACCCTAACCCTCTCCCCACAGGGGAGAGGGAAGAATACGTTACATTACTGGTCAGCCGTCTTATCAAAACGACCCAGCACCTCGCGTTCATACGCCAGCGCTTTTTTACGGTCGAACTTGTGTTCCCATTTGGCGATAACCAGTACCGCCAGCGCGTTTCCGACCACGTTCAGCGCCGTACGCGCCATATCCAGGATACGGTCAACACCGGCGATAAACGCCAGACCTTCCAGCGGGATACCGACGCTGCCAAGCGTCGCCAGTAGCACCACGAAGGAGACGCCCGGCACACCCGCAATGCCTTTTGAGGTCACCATCAGCGTCAGCACCAGCACAATTTCCTGCCACAGTGACAGATCAATGCCGTACAGTTGGGCAATGAAGATGGCCGCAATGCTCTGGTACAGCGTCGAGCCGTCCAGGTTGAAGGAGTAACCGGTTGGCACCACAAAGCTGGTGATAGAAGCCGGGGCACCATAGGCCTCCATCTTCTCAATAATACGCGGCAGCACGCTTTCAGAGCTGGCCGTGGAGTACGCCAGAATCAACTCGTCTTTCAGAATGCGGATCAGGATCCAGATGCTCAGCCCACACAGGCGCGCCACAATGCCCAGCACCACCAGCGCGAAGAACAGGATGGCGAAATGCACCAGAATCACCAGCTTCGCCAGCGGCCACAGGGAGGCAAAACCAAAGTTCGCCACGGTGACCGCGATAAGCGCAAACACCCCTACCGGCGCGTAACGCATCACCATGTGAGTGACTTTAAACATGGTTTCAGAGATAGAACGGAACACGGTGACCAGCGGTTCACGGTGCGTGGCCGGCAGAGAGGAGAGGCCCAGACCAAACAACACCGAGAAGAATATGATAGGCAGCATCTCGCCCTTCGCCATCGACGCCACAATGTTGGTCGGCACCAGCGACAGGATCGTACCCATCAGGCCATGCGCATGGCTCTGCACATCAGCGGTCGTACTTTGGTATTTCGAAATATCCACCGTCGCCAGTTGCGACATATCAATCCCGGAGCCTGGCTGGAAGACATTCGCCATGGTGATGCCGAGAATGATGGCAATCGTCGTGATCACTTCGAAATAGATAATGGTTTTTGCACCGATGCGGCCTAACTGTTTTGCATCACCGACACCGGCGATACCCACCACCAGCGTAGAGATCACAATCGGCACCACAATCATCTTGATCAGATGAATAAAGATATCACCCGCCGGTGAGAGCAGGTTCGCAATCAGCCACTCACGGCTGTCGCTGTGATAATGGAGATAACTCCCCAGCAGGATACCCAGCACAAGGGCCAGCAGGATTTGCCAGGCCAGGCTGACTTTAACGTTTTTCATAGAAACTGACTTCCTCAATGAAGCGCCTTATTCACACAAACTGCATGAATATGGAGACATACTGAAAGGGTATGAATTGTGTTGCGTTGGTTTATGGGATTTTTTAACGCGGCGTATGAGTATCATTTGCGCGGTATGTTGCGCAAGCCTTAAAGAACGACGCATTTCACTACGAAAAGCCGCGATGACGCGAGTTTATGATAATTCTTATAAATAACCGTTTGTTATAAAAACGCTTTTTTAAACGCAAATGTGAATAATCCGCACGGTAAATTATTTTCCTTCAAAGTTTCATTCGCTCATTTTTCATACTATTCAAACAATGCGTGATCTGTAGCCCAAATAATAAACAAAGCTTGTAAAGCCCCTACTATTAACGTTTTTGCGACATATTATTAACATCTTACAAGGAGAAAAAAAGCCATGAGCCAAATACACAAACATGACATTCCCGCTAACATTGCGGACCGTTGCCTGATAAACCCGGAGCAATACCACGAGAAGTATCAGCAATCTGTCTCTGACCCTGACGCCTTCTGGGGCGAGCAGGGCCATATTCTTGACTGGATCAAACCTTACCAGAAGGTGAAGAACACCTCCTTTGCGCCGGGTAACGTTTCTATTAAATGGTATGAAGACGGCACGCTGAACCTTGCGGCGAACTGCCTCGATCGCCATCTTGCCGAACGCGGTAACGAAACGGCTATCATCTGGGAAGGCGACGACGCCTCTCAGAGCAAACATATCACCTATAAAGAGCTGCACCGTGACGTATGCCGCTTCGCCAACGTCCTGCTGGAGAGGGGCATCAAAAAAGGCGATGTGGTCGCTATCTATATGCCAATGGTGCCGGAAGCGGCGGTGGCGATGCTGGCCTGCGCGCGCATCGGCGCGATCCATTCCGTTATCTTTGGCGGGTTCTCGCCGGAAGCAGTTGCCGGGCGAATTGTCGACTCAAGTTCGAAACTGGTGATCACCGCCGATGAAGGCGTGCGTGCCGGGCGCGGTATTCCCCTGAAGAAAAATGTCGACGAAGCGCTGAAAAATCCGAACGTCAAAACCGTCAGCAACGTTATTGTCCTTAAGCGTACCGGTGGCAAGATCGACTGGAACGAAGGGCGTGACCTGTGGTGGAGCGATCTGATTGAGAAAGCGAGCGACCAGCATCAACCGCAAGAGATGAACGCGGAAGATCCACTGTTTATTCTCTATACCTCCGGCTCCACCGGCAAACCCAAAGGCGTGCTGCACACCACCGGCGGCTATCTGGTCTATGCGGCCACCACGTTCAAATATGTCTTCGACTACCATCCGGGCGATATCTACTGGTGTACCGCCGACGTGGGTTGGGTCACCGGGCACAGCTACCTGCTGTACGGCCCGCTGGCCTGTGGCGCAACGACGCTGATGTTTGAGGGTGTGCCGAACTGGCCGACCCCGGCGCGAATGTGTCAGGTGGTCGATAAGCACCAGGTTAACATTCTCTACACCGCGCCAACGGCCATCCGTGCGCTGATGGCGGAAGGTGACAAGGCCATCGAAGGCACGGACCGCTCTTCCCTGCGCATCCTCGGTTCCGTGGGTGAGCCCATCAACCCGGAAGCCTGGGAGTGGTACTGGAAGAAAATCGGCAACGAGAAATGCCCGGTCATGGACACCTGGTGGCAGACCGAAACCGGCGGCTTCATGATCACCCCGATGCCTGGCGCCACCCAGCTAAAAGCCGGTTCCGCAACCCGCCCGTTCTTTGGCGTCCAGCCTGCGCTGGTGGATAACGAAGGCAATCCGCTGGACGGTGCCACCGAAGGCAACCTGGTGATCACCGATTCCTGGCCGGGCCAGGCGCGTACGCTGTTCGGCGACCATGAGCGCTTCGAGCAGACCTACTTCTCAACCTTTAAAAACATGTACTTCAGCGGCGACGGTGCGCGTCGTGACGAGGATGGCTACTACTGGATCACCGGGCGCGTGGACGACGTGCTAAACGTCTCCGGCCACCGTCTGGGCACCGCGGAGATTGAATCCGCGCTGGTATCGCATCCGAAGATCGCCGAAGCCGCAGTAGTGGGTATTCCGCACAACATTAAAGGCCAGGCGATTTACGCCTACGTCACCCTGAACCACGGTGAAGAGCCGTCGCCAGAGCTGTATGCCGAAGTGCGTAACTGGGTCCGCAAAGAGATTGGCCCGCTTGCCACGCCGGATGTGCTGCACTGGACTGACTCTCTGCCGAAAACCCGCTCAGGAAAAATTATGCGCCGAATCTTGCGCAAAATCGCGGCAGGTGACACCAGCAACCTCGGCGATACCTCAACGCTCGCCGATCCGGGTGTGGTGGAAAAACTGCTCGAAGAGAAGCAGGCCATCGCAATGCCATCGTAATCTTTTCTCCCTCTCCCTGTGGGAGAGGGCCGGGGTGAGGGCATCAGACCGCACCTTCCTCCCCTCACCCTAACCCTCTCCCCACAGGGGAGAGGGGATAAAACAAACCAACCTTACTTCTGGAGATTTCTGTGATGAATAACGATATTTGTCAGCAGATAGAGAATAGTGCGCACTACAGGGAGCTCGTCGATAAACGGCAACGGTTTGCCTTCTTACTTTCCATCATCATGCTGATTATCTACGTCGGCTTTATTCTGCTGATTGCCTTCGCTCCGCACTGGCTGGGTACGCCGCTGCATGAGGGCACCAGCGTCACGCGGGGCATCCCGATTGGTATTGGCGTCATCGTGATTTCGTTTGTGCTGACCGGTGTTTATGTCTGGCGTGCGAATGGCGAATTCGATCGTCTTAATAAAGCGGTACTGCGTGAGGTAAAAGCATCATGAAGAGAGTCCTGACGGCGCTTGCCGCCACACTTCCCTTCGCGGCAAACGCCGCGGATGCCATTACCGGTGAGGTACAGCGCCAGCCAACCAACTGGCAGGCGATTGTCATGTTCCTGATTTTCGTGGTGCTGACCCTGTATATCACTTACTGGGCGTCAAAACGCGTGCGCTCCCGTAACGATTACTACACCGCGGGCGGCAATATCACCGGTTTCCAGAACGGGCTGGCGATTGCGGGTGACTTTATGTCCGCCGCCTCTTTCCTCGGGATTTCCGCGCTGGTGTACACCTCCGGCTACGATGGACTGATCTACTCTCTCGGCTTCCTGGTCGGCTGGCCGATTATTCTGTTCCTGATCGCCGAACGCTTGCGTAACCTCGGGCGTTTTACCTTTGCTGATGTCGCCTCCTATCGCCTGAAGCAGGGCCCGATTCGCATTCTCTCCGCCTGCGGCTCGCTGGTGGTGGTCGCGCTGTATCTGATCGCTCAGATGGTTGGCGCGGGCAAACTGATCGAACTCCTGTTCGGCCTGAACTACCACATTGCGGTGGTGCTGGTAGGTGTACTGATGGTGATGTACGTCCTGTTCGGCGGCATGCTGGCGACCACCTGGGTGCAAATTATCAAAGCGGTATTGCTGCTGTTCGGCGCCAGCTTCATGGCCTTTATGGTGATGAAACACGTCGGCTTCAGCTTCAATAATCTGTTCACCGAAGCGATGACGGTCCACCCGAAAGGGGAAGCAATCATGAGTCCGGGCGGGCTGGTGAAAGACCCGATATCCGCGCTTTCACTCGGTCTGGGTCTGATGTTTGGTACCGCAGGCTTGCCACATATCCTGATGCGTTTCTTCACCGTGAGCGATGCCCGTGAAGCGCGCAAGAGCGTCTTCTACGCCACCGGGTTTATGGGTTACTTCTACATTCTGACCTTTATCATCGGTTTTGGCGCCATCATGCTGGTAGGCGCAAATCCGGCGTTTAAAGACGCGGCAGGCGCGCTGATTGGCGGGAATAACATGGCGGCAGTGCATCTGGCCGATGCGGTAGGCGGCAATCTGTTCCTCGGCTTTATCTCGGCCGTGGCCTTCGCCACCATCCTTGCCGTGGTTGCCGGGCTTACGCTTGCCGGAGCGTCAGCGGTGTCGCATGACCTGTACGCGAACGTGTTCCGCAAAGGCGCAACCGAGCGTGAAGAGCTGAGAGTCTCAAAAATCACCGTACTGATACTGGGTGTGGTGGCGATCCTGCTGGGGATCCTGTTCGAGAAGCAGAACATCGCCTTTATGGTGGGGCTGGCCTTCTCGATTGCGGCAAGCTGCAACTTCCCTATCATTCTGCTCTCCATGTACTGGTCTAAGCTGACCACCCGTGGCGCAATGGTCGGCGGCTGGCTGGGGCTGCTGACGGCGGTGATCCTGATGATCCTCGGCCCGACGATTTGGGTGCAGATCCTCGGTCACGAAAAGGCGCTCTTCCCCTATGAGTACCCGGCGCTGTTCTCTATCGCCGTGGCGTTTATCGGGATCTGGGTCTTCTCCGCAACCGACAACTCGCCGGAGGGTAATCTGGAACGCGAGAAATTCCGCGCCCAGTTTATCCGCTCGCAAACCGGCCTGGGCGTGGAACAAGGCCGCGCACACTGAGTCTTGATCCCCGGCCTTCGGGCCGGGGAGTTCAGAACATCACCCACGCCACCAGCGGCGCAATCAGCACCATCACCACGCCAGAGAGCATCATCACCAGGCTTGCTACCACGCCCTCCTGCTGACCCAGCTCATAAGAACGAGCCGTTCCCGCACCGTGTGACGCCGCGCCAAATCCCGCCCCTTTTGCCATCCCTTCGCGGATGGAGAGCCGCAGAAACAGCATATCGCCCACCGCCATGCCGAAGACACCGGTAACGACCACAAACAACGCCACCAGATCCGGCTGGCCGCCGAGTGGTTTGGCTGCCGCCAGCGCAAATGGCGTCGTCACCGAGCGCACAGCCAGGCTGCGCTGAATTTCATCGGGCAACGTAAACAACCGCGCCAGCCAGACCGAGCTACAGACCGCCACCACCGTGGCGGTGATCACCCCCGCGCTGAGTGACATCCAGTGGCGTTTGATAATCGCCAGATTGTCGTACACCGGCACTGCAAAGGCGATGGTGGCCGGACCCAGTAGCCACAGCAACCAGTGGGATTCACCGATGTAGTTCTGCCAGGAGATATGGCCGAAAACCAGCATCAGCACCAGCAGGATCGGCGTGAAGACCAGCGGCATCAGCGGCAGGGCGTGAAAACGACGATACAGGCGCTTGTTGGCAAAGTAGATAACCAGGGTGGCAATCAGGCACAGCACGCTGATTTGAAAGTTAGTCATTTTTTTGCCTGCTGATTTCGAACCGATAGACTTTGTCCACCACCCAGGCGGTAGCGCCCAGCACCATCAACGTGCTCAGCGCGATGACTGCGAAGATCCGCCAGCCGTCCACCATCAGCAGTTGCGCATAATTTACCACCGCCACCACGGCAGGGACAAAGAACAGCAGCATCTCCGCCAGCAGCCAGCGCGCGCCGGCGCGTACCCAGTTGAGGGGGATTACGCGACAGAGGATGAGCGTCAACATCAGCAGCATTCCCACCAGGTTGGCAGGCAGCGGCAGATGCAACCAGCCGACAAGATATTCTGCAAAAACAAACAGTCCCGCGTAGAGCAGTACCTGAACCGGCACCAGGAGTCGTTGCACAACGGCAGGCGTAACACGGCTTAACGCCACGGCCATGGGGGTTTTCCTCAAAAATGAGACGAGGCGCCAGTATAGTGAGCGCACGGTATGGACTGAAATGAATTAAAATCATCGAAGGTATAGTTTCGAGGAATAATCATGGACATAAGAACGCTGCGCTATTTTGTTGAAGTGGTTCGCCAGCAGAGTTTTACCCGCGCAGCGGAGAAGTTATTTGTAACCCAACCCACCATCAGCAAGATGCTGAAAAACCTCGAAGATGAACTCAACTGTACCCTGCTTATCCGCGACGGACGCAAGCTGTTGCTCACCGATACCGGGCGCGTGGTGTTCGAACGGGGGCTGGCGATCCTGGCCGAGTTTCGTCAGCTGGAAGCGGAGCTTGATGATATAAATCATCTGACCAAAGGGGTGCTGCGCCTTGGCATCCCGCCAATGGTCGGGATGATGATGGCCGGGCCGATTAGCCTGTTTCGCCAGCGTTACCCCGGCGTTGAACTCAAAATTTCGGAGTTTGGTGGGTTAACCGTCCAGCAGGCCGTTACCAACGGCGAGCTGGACGTCGCCATGACAGCCCTCCCCGTTGAGGAAGAGAGCGGTCTGGCGACGCTTCCGCTCTTTAGCCATCCGCTGTGCGTGCTGGTTCCCCGCTCCGGTGACTGGCTGAAGCGAGACTCAGTGAAACCTGAACTGCTCGGTGAATACCCTCTGTTGATCTACAACGAAGATTTCGCCCTCAGCCGCCAGCTAATGACGCTGTTTAATCAACATAGCGTGAAGCCGCGCATTGCGGTGCGCAGCGGCCAGTGGGATTTCCTGGCAGCGATGGTGCAGGCAGGCGTGGGGATTGCCATTCTGCCGCAACCCATTTGCGAGCGTCTGGATAAAAACACGTTGCGCTGGATCCCACTCGAAAGCGATTTGCACTGGCAACTGGGGATGATCTGGCGAGAAGGGATATATTTGTCGCACAGCGCCCAGGCGTGGCTGGCGTGCTGTGAGGGGTTTTGGGGCCCCTCACCCTAACCCTCTCCCACAGGGAGAGGGAACCGATCGAGCGCCACCGGGCAAAATCGCGCTACTGATTCTCGATCAACAACGCTTCCAGCAGATCCAGATCGTGCAGCAGTTTCTGCAGCGTTTCGTTACTGATTTGCCGCGTGGCACGCAGATGGTACAACTCGGCACGCTCGGAGCGCAGCGCCGCCAGACGGAACCGGCGCTCCAGGTTCTCCTCCTGCAGCGAGCTTTCCACATCGTTACGCCCGTCTGCGCGGCGACGCAAATTACCAATCACGCGTGAGCTCACTTCCGTCAGCAGCTGATTGTCGATGTTCTCTTCGGCATCGGCGGCCAGGCGCTCCTCCATTTTCTGGATGGCCACAATCGCCACTTCGGCGGTGGCGGCGCGGGCAATCCGCTCCTCTTTATGCTGCTGGGTGGCGTCGCCTGCATCAATATGCTGTAGCAACAGCGGCAGCATAATTACCCCGACGAACAGGGAGAAGAGGATCACCCCCGCCGCCAGGAAGACCAGCTCGTAACGCGCCGGGAAGACATCCCCGGTAGGCAAGAGCAGCGGAATGGAGAGCACACCGGCAAGGGTGATCGCCCCGCGTACGCCTGCAAAGGAGGCAATCAGCAGTTCACGCGTTGTCCACGAACCGAACTCCATCGGCTTTTTCTTCAGGAAGCGCACGCTGAACTTTTTCATCGTCCACAGCCAGCCAAAACGCACCAGCATCAGCGCCATATAGATCAGCACGATATCGGTAAACAACATCCAGGTTTCTACGTTCGGGTCGGCTTCGGCCGCCACCAGCGACGATTCCATAATGCCCGGCAGCTGCAGGCCTAACAGCAGGAACACCATGCCGTTAAAGACAAACTCCAGCATCGCCCAGGTGCTGTTCGCACGCAGACGCATGGCCAGCGGTGCACGGCGCATTACGCCAGAGCGGGTGATGGTCATCCCTGCCGCAACCGCCGCCAGAATGCCCGATACCCCAATGTGTTCGGCAATCAGATAAGAGGCAAACGGCAGCAGGAACAGCAGCACGATCTGCGTAGCCGGCTCATCGCCACCCCAGCGGCTGAGAAAGCGCAGCGAACGGCCATACAGCCAGCTCACCACAAACCCGGCCAGGATACCGCCGATAGCCACCTTGAAGAATTCCAGCGTTGCGCCACCGATAGTAAAGATCATGGTCCCCATCGCGACGGCCACGGCGAACTTCAGGGCAACCAGACCGGAGGCGTCATTCATCAGCGCCTCTCCCTGTAAAATGCCCATGATTTTCTTCGGAATTCGCCCCTCACCCACAATGCCGGACAGCGCCACGGCATCGGTTGGCGACAGGACTGCGGCCAGTGCAAAAGCGGGTATAAGCGGGATCCCCGGGACCACCCAGTAGATCAGGAAACCAATCCCGACCACGGTCACAACCACCAGCGCCAGCGCCAGACCGAAGATTTCGCGCCCATGTTCCAGAAACTCGCGTGTGGGTGTTTTCCAGCCATCGGCAAACAGCAGTGGCGGGATAAACAGCACGAGGAACAGTTCCGGGTCGAACTCAACGTGCAGGCCGAACGTCGGCCACGCCAGCAGCGCGCCGATGGCAATTTGCATTAATGGCAGGGGGACCTGAAAGGGCAGTACGCGTGTGACCACCCCGGATAATGAGACCACAAGGGTCATGATGAGTATTGTGAAAAAGATTTCCATGCGTTCCCTGTTTGCTGTGTTACTTATGTACTACGGAAGGCGTCGTGCCTTTTATTCTATCCTCCCCAGAGTAACGCAAAAGGCAACGGGATGAGTCCTGAAAATAAAAACGGGCGGCCTGAGCCACCCGTTTTCGCATCAAAGGACAATTTAGATAGCCCAGCCGCCCGCGTAGAACACCACCAGCGCAACGGCGATGACCACGGTGCCGATGTTCAGCTTGCGCCACTCACCGGATACCAGGCGCCCAATCACCAGTGACGCGAAGCCGATCATGATGCCGGTCACGATGTTACAGGTCAGCACGATAAACACCGCCGTGATCAGGCCTGACATCGCGTCCACAAAGTCCGCAAAGTCAATTTTCGCCACGTTGCTCAGCATCAGCAGGCCGACGTACATCAGTGCCGGAGCCGTAGCGTAGGCTGGCACCAGGTAAGAGAGCGGCGAGAGGAACAGGATCAGCAGGAACAGCACACCAACGGTAATGGCCGTGAGACCCGTTTTACCGCCTGCTGCCGTCCCCGCAGCGGACTCAATATAGACCGCAGCCGGAGCAGCCCCGACCAGACCCGAGAAGACGCTGCTCAGGGAGTCGGTGGTCAGCGCTTTGCCACCGTCGATAATCTGACCGTCTTTATCCAGCAGGTTCGCCTGACCGGCCACCGCACGGATGGTACCGGTGGCATCAAACACCGCCGTCATCACCAGCGCCAGCACGCTTGGCAGGATCACCGGGTTCAGCGCGCCGACAATATCCAGGCTGCCAATCAGTGAGTTACCGTTGTCATCGCTCAGTGACGGCATGGCAAAAATACCGGAGAAATGCACGGTCGGGTCGAAAATCAGGCCGACAATGGACACACCGATAATGGTCAGCAGAATGCCGCCAGGGACTTTCAGTTTTTCCAGACCAATAATCACCGCCAGGCCAATCAGGGACATGATCACCGGGAAGCTGGCGAAGTGGCCCAGCGCCACCGGCAGACCGTCCAGCGGGTTCTTAATGACCAGACCCACGCCGTTGGCGGCAATCAGCAGCAGGAACAGCCCGATACCGATACCGGTGCCGTGCGCCACGCCGTGCGGCAGATTGCGCAAAATCCAGCTACGAATGCCGGTTGCCGAGATAATGGTGAACAGCACGCCCATCAGGAAGACGGCGCCCAGGGCAACCGGTACGCTGATGTGTTGGCCCAGCACCAGGCTAAACGCGGTGAAGGCGGTCAAGGAAATGGCACAGCCAATCGCCATCGGCAGATTCGCCCACAGCCCCATTACGATGGAGCCAACACCGGCGACCAGACAGGTTGCAACGAAGACCGCTGCCGGTGGGAAGCCTGCTTTACCGAGCATGCCCGGCACAACGATGACGGAGTACACCATTGCCAGAAACGTTGTCAGACCGGCAACGATTTCCTGGCGCACGGTGCTGCCGCGAGCAGAAATTTTAAAGATGGCGTCAAGTGAACCGCCGGTACGCGCGGATGGCGTAGACATAGAAAACATCCCCTGAGAGTTTTTATAGAAAGTCCGTAAGCGTGGTGGAGACTCCACTGCCAGCAAAACGTCAAATCCTTGTGCTGCGTTTGCGACGAAAAGGGGCGTCACAAAAAAAGCAAACGTTTAGCTCCGCGCTTACAAAACGGGTGGTCAAATTTAGGCAAACGATTATCCAGCCTAATCACCGCCCTTTTCAACTGAACTTTCTCGTTTTTCGCTAAATTTCCCTTATGACGATGAAGAAATAAGCAGAGGATGCGCAAACGTTATCGTTAATGCGCAATCAGGTTACAAATCACCCTTCCCCCGGAATCGTTAATGGCCCACCTTGTTCCAGCGTTCTCTGCCAGGCAGGACAACTTTCGACCTTTTTCTTCCATGCATGGGTGTGCGGAAGATCCTCGATGCCGCCCCGCGCCAGCAGGGCAAAAATCGGGAAACTCATCTGAATATCGGCCATGCTGAGTTTATCTCCGGCAAACCAGCTATGTTGAGCCAGGTGTGATTCAATAAACCGCGCGTGGGTTTCCAGCTGGCGGTTGAGATACGCTTTTTGTACTCCCTGTCCCAGCGCTTTCCCCAGCGTTCGTATTCCAAACGGCACAGGCGGTTTACCGAGGCTGTTAAAAACCAGCTTCATTAACAGTAGCGGCATAAGTGAACCTTCTGCATAGTGCAGCCAGAAGCGGTATTGCACCTTATGGGCAGGATCCAGCGGCTTAAGCTGCGATTCTGTGTCGTAGGTTTCCTGCAGGTACTCCAGAATGGCACCCGATTCGGCAAGGATCAGCCCGTTGTCTTCGATGACCGGAGACTTGCCCAACGGATGCACGCGTTTAAGGGCCTCGGGAGCCAGCATGTTCTTTTCGCGCTGGTAGTGAACGATCTCATAGGGCAGAGAAAGTTCTTCCAGAGCCCAGATCACGCGGTGCGAGCGCGACTGGTTGAGATGGTGTACCGTGAGCATGGTTCTCTCCTGTTATTCATACTTTTTAACTATAGAAAATTGAACAACACCGCGAAAAAAATTCGCCTAAAAAACGGTCAGGTCGGCTGGCGAAAAAACGGACCTTGCGTAGAATTAAAGTGTCAGCACAAACCGGAACCTCCTCAACCAGCTCGACATGAGGGGTGCTGATGTCGGGGGAAACCCTCCCGTGAGCCAGCGGGATAGAGAGAAAGACAAAGACCGGAAAAAACTAAAGCGCCCTTATGTGGCGCTTTAGTTCTTTATTATGCTTTTTGCCGGGTAAGGCGCAGCCGCCACCCGGAAAACAGATCTCAATCCTCCTCCAGCAGCCGCGCCCCCGTCCCCTGTTCGCCCAATTTGTCACCGGGGTTGCGTAACGGGCAATCGCTACGCGACAAACAGCCGCAACCGATGCAGCCGTCCAGCTCGTCGCGCAGCGCCACCAGCGTATGAATACGCCGGTCCAGCTCCTCACGCCACTGGGATGACAGCTCTTTCCACTCTTTCGGGCTCAGCGTGTGGCCTTCCGGTAGCACGCCGAACGCTTCGCCGATGGTGGCCAGGGGAATTCCGATTCGTTGCGCAATTTTGATAATCGCTACGTAGCGGAGTACGTCACGGGTGTAGCGCCGCTGGTTTCCGGCATTACGAATGCTTTTAATTAACCCTTTACTTTCATAGAAGTGGAGCGCCGATACCGCCACACCGCTTCGTTTAGCCACTTCACCCGGGGTTAAAAGCGCTTTTATTCTCGGCAATCTCTTTTCCATAAAACCTCTTTACCTCAAGTTAACTTGAGGAATTATACTCCCCCGCAGAGAAAACGACGAATCAACCAGGAAAGTTGTATCTACAGAGGGCAACCGTATGTCGCATCAGCAAATTATTCAGACACTTATTGAATGGATTGATGAACATATCGACCAACCGTTGAACATTGATGTGGTCGCTAAAAAGTCGGGCTATTCGAAATGGTATTTACAGAGAATGTTCCGGACCGTTATGCACCAGACGCTGGGTGAGTACATTCGTCAGCGCAGGTTACTGCTGGCGGCGCAGGCGTTACGCTCTACGCAGCGGCCTATTTTTGATATCGCGATGGATCTGGGGTATGTGTCGCAACAAACCTTTTCCCGCGTGTTTCGCCGCGAGTTTGATCGCACGCCAAGCGATTACCGTCACCAGTTGAATTAAGGTTTATCAGTGTAAAGGTTGCTGCTGCCAGGTCATAAACTCCTGGGGCGGCATCGCTTTCGCGAAGTGCCATCCCTGACAGAACTGTACGCCGCGCTTCAACAACCAGCTTACCTGCTCGGCAGTTTCTACCCCTTCCGCAATGGTTTTGAGCCGCAGGCTCTGCGCCATCTCGATAATGTGCTCGGCGATAAGATGGCTGGTGCTGTTGGTGGTTAAGGTGTCGATAAAGGATTTGTCGATTTTCAGAATATCGACATTCAGCGAGTAGAGGTTGTGCAGGTTCGAGTAACCCGTACCAAAATCATCGATCGCCACTTCATAACCCGCCTGACGGAAGGCCTGGATGACCGGCGTGGTTTTCGGCACATCAATAAATCCGCGTTCCGTGACCTCGATTTTGATCTGCTGCGCACGCACGGCATAGTGCCGCGCCTTGTCGGAAATCATGGCGATCAATCGCGAGGAGTGGAAATCAGTGGCCGACAGGTTAATCGAAATATAGAGGTCCGGATGCGTCGCCAGGAAATGGCCCAGATCGCTGAACACCTCTTCCACCACATAATCCGTAATCCGTTCGCTCATCCCCTCTTTTTCCGCCAGCGGAATAAATTCCGCCGGGCTCATGACCGGCCCGTTAAAGCCAGGCCAGCGCAACAACGCCTCTGCTCCAACGCACCGGTTATTCTTGATATCAATAATCGGTTGATAATGGACACATAGCTGTCGTTTATTGAGCGCCCGGTGCAGTAACCGCCCGGGGGAGTTGAGTTCACGATGAGTGCGAGACCAGACCAACAAAATAATGATACTGCAGATCATTCCCAACGGCAGCGTCAGCGTCGCCTGATGGTAGAGCGTTTCATAAACGCGTTTATTCGATGTGGAAACGATGGCGGCGATAGGACGTTTATCAGACTTCACCACCGTATAAAAACGGTCATCTTTTTGAAATACCACGTCCTTATCCCGAATCATCGAGTTTAATAAAGAAACGTTGGCTTTCTGACTGACGGAAAAGAAGGCATTCGTCACCGTGTCATACACTCCCCAGGAGAGGGAATGATCGTTCGACATCACTTCACTGTACGAAAGCGGATTAACCACCACGACATAATTCCCGCGCTGCATATATGTCATTTTATAGCCAGTGAAAAATGGCGTATCACGATAATAATAGATAGCGATATCGGGTTTACGAGTGTAATTAGCGGGGGAGATCGCGTAGGGCTGATCCGGGGTAAAAATGGATGAACAACGAAAATTCTGACCTTCGGCATAAATTAAATCAGCGATGAACAGACGGCCACGAACCACGTTCAACATATATTGGCGATGTGACGGCGTACAAACTTTACCCTGATATTTTTCCGCCTCGCCCCGGGCCAGATCAACCTGTTCAATAACCAGTTCAGTTTTGTCTAAAGCCAGTTCAGCAAAGGTGCGTAACTGCGCGCTTGTTTCCGACACGGCTCTTAGCTGGGCAAACCATAGGGCAAGCATCACCGGCAGCATAACTACCATGATGATCCCTACCACTCTGAGCATCTTGCGCCGCGCGCTACGATTCATTTCCCGCCCTATATCCCTGCATGTTGTACGCCTGTAGTATTGAAGGCCGGATGCTTTGATAAACAGGTGATTACGTTGCATGAATCATGCGAAGTTAGCAACTGACTTTTAGTATTAAAAATCTTAAATTTCGTTATGACGATAATATTTGTCCGTAAGCTAAACTAAAAGTATTCGTTCCGTTTCTATTAAGGGAAATATTTATCCAGCCTGGACCCGGGGTTTGAAGATAACGCAACAGAGGATCGTTGATTAAGCCAAACTTCTGGCAGCATGAAAAAAGTACAACGTCAACATGACGTTTTATACTATTTGCGCCGGTGTATTTTGATCAATGTTTTATAAATGTTCAGCTATTACCACAATATTTCCAGGATTAGCCGAGAATAACGTTCCACTTATAAAAGTGCCATCGCCGGCGAGTCCGTTCCTCCACCGTTGCTCTCCCCCCGCTCGCCCAGAGGACGTTGGATCCGGCACGTTGTGGGTTCGCTCCCGCGGATGTCGAAGCCGTCCCCTCCTGTAACCTCTCCTTTCCAGAGCAATAAAATGCCCATTATGCGCGCACAGGCACTGGCGAATAAATCAACAAATGTGATATAGTTCACACATATCATGTAACGAGAAACACTGTTTCATTCAGTTCGTCTGTTTTGGAGAGGATGGGTTTTATGGCAACCATTACTACCAGCATGGTTCTCCTGCGCTGGCCTTTGTTGAGTGCGGTACTGATGTTTTTAGCCAGCACGCTGAACATTCAGTTTCGTAAATCTGACTACGCGGGTCTTGCGGTTATCAGTACGCTGTTAGGACTGGGCGCGGCTTGCTGGTTCGCAACGGGTCTGCTTGGTATCACCCTGCTGGATATTGCCGCCGTCTGGGAAAATATTAAAGTAGTGATGGTTGAGGCAATGAGCCATACGCCACCAGACTGGCCGATGGTAATTACCTGATACCTGACTGAATAAAAAAACCCAGACCGATGTCTGGGTTTTTTATTTTGCATATCCGTGAATCAGAACGGAATGTCGTCGTCGAAGTCCATTGGTGGTTCGTTAGACGGTGCCGGTGCGGATTGCTGCTGCGGGCGAGACTGCGCGCCGCCGCTGAACTGGTTGCCGCCCTGTGGCTGCTGAGGTTGGCCCCAACCGCCCTGCTGCTGGCCGCCACCTGCTGGTGCGCCACCGCCCTGACGGCCACCCAGCATCTGCATGGTGCCGCCAACGTTTACCACCACTTCAGTGGTGTATTTCTCAGCGCCGGACTGATCGGTCCATTTGCGGGTACGCAGCTGGCCTTCAATATAAACCTGAGAACCTTTACGCAGGTACTCACCGGCCACTTCTGCCAGTTTGCCAAACAGCACAACGCGGTGCCATTCGGTCTGCTCTTTCATCTCACCGGTCGCTTTGTCACGCCAGGATTCGGAAGTAGCCAGCGTAATGTTGGCAACTGCACCACCACTCGGCATGTAGCGTACTTCCGGGTCCTGGCCCAGATTACCGACGAGAATCACCTTGTTTACGCCTCTGCTGGCCATGTTCGTGTCTCCTGAATACGTTTCTTAATAGTGTAAACGCGCGAGTGTACCATTTCCACGCGTCAATTTGCATAGTTGCGTGGCGGGTTCAGAAATCTCTCGCGAACTCGACATTGTTACACAGCTAATCAGAAAATGCATTCCAATACTGTATATTCAAACAGGTTAAATTGTGTCATAATTAGCCGTTTCTGACAGCCGGTTGTCCTTCAAACAAACCAGGCAATCCGTGTTCCAACCGGGAAAGGTGAATGGATAAGATCGAAGTTCGGGGCGCCCGCACCCACAATCTCAAGAATATCAACCTCATAATCCCTCGCGACAAACTCATCGTCGTGACCGGGCTTTCGGGGTCTGGCAAATCCTCACTGGCTTTCGACACTTTATATGCCGAAGGACAGCGTCGTTACGTTGAATCACTCTCTGCGTACGCGCGTCAGTTCCTGTCGCTGATGGAAAAACCGGATGTCGACCACATTGAAGGGTTGTCTCCTGCTATCTCTATCGAGCAGAAGTCTACTTCCCACAACCCGCGTTCAACGGTCGGTACCATTACCGAAATTCATGACTACCTGCGTCTGCTCTACGCCCGCGTGGGTGAGCCGCGCTGCCCGGATCACGACGTCCCGCTGGCGGCGCAGACCGTGAGCCAGATGGTGGATAACGTGCTGTCGCAGCCGGAGGGCAAACGCCTGATGCTGCTTGCGCCCATCATCAAAGAGCGTAAGGGCGAGCACACCAAAACGCTGGAAAACCTGGCAAGCCAGGGGTATATCCGCGCCCGTATTGATGGCGAGGTATGTGACCTGTCGGATCCCCCCAAGCTGGAGCTGCAGAAGAAGCACACCATCGAAGTGGTGATTGACCGCTTTAAAGTGCGTGACGATCTGGCGACGCGTCTGGCGGAATCCTTTGAAACCGCACTGGAACTCTCTGGCGGTACGGCGGTGGTCTCCGATATGGACGACCCGAACGCGGAAGAACTGCTCTTCTCCGCCAACTTTGCCTGCCCGATTTGCGGCTACAGTATGCGCGAGCTGGAGCCACGTCTGTTCTCCTTCAACAACCCGGCGGGTGCCTGCCCGACGTGTGACGGTCTGGGCGTACAGCAGTATTTCGACCCGGATCGGGTGATCCAAAATCCTGAACTGTCGCTGGCTGGCGGTGCGATCCGCGGCTGGGATAAGCGTAACTTTTACTACTTCCAGATGCTCAAATCGCTGGCAGAGCACTATAAGTTCGATGTGGAAGCCCCGTGGGCCAGCCTGAGCCCGAACGTGCACAAGGTGATCCTGTTCGGTTCCGGTAAAGAGAACATTGAGTTCAAATACATGAACGATCGCGGCGACACCTCCGTACGTCGCCACCCGTTCGAAGGGGTGCTGCACAACATGGAGCGGCGCTATAAAGAGACTGAATCCAGCGCGGTGCGTGAGGAGCTGGCGAAGTTCATCAGCAACCGCTCCTGCGCCACCTGTGACGGCACGCGTCTGCGTCGCGAAGCGCGCCACGTGTTTGTCGAAAACACGGCGCTGCCGACCATCTCAGACATGAGCATCGGCCACGCGATGGACTTCTTCAACAACCTGAAGCTCTCCGGTCAGCGTGCAAAGATTGCCGAAAAAGTGCTGAAAGAGATCGGCGATCGTCTGAAATTCCTGGTGAACGTCGGCCTGAACTACCTGACGCTTTCTCGCTCCGCAGAGACGCTGTCCGGCGGTGAAGCCCAGCGTATCCGTCTGGCCAGCCAGATTGGTGCCGGCCTGGTGGGCGTCATGTATGTCCTGGACGAACCGTCCATCGGCCTGCACCAGCGCGACAACGAGCGTCTGCTCGGTACGCTGATCCACCTGCGTAACCTCGGCAACACGGTGATTGTGGTCGAGCACGACGAAGATGCCATCCGTGCTGCCGACCATGTTATCGACATCGGTCCGGGTGCGGGCGTGCACGGCGGCCAGGTGGTCGCAGAAGGCACCCTGAAAGACATTATGGCAGTGCCCGAATCGTTAACCGGCCAGTACATGAGCGGCAAGCGCAAGATTGAGGTGCCGAAACAGCGCGTGCCGGCGAACCCGGAAAAAGTGCTTAAGCTCACCGGCGCTCGCGGCAACAACCTGAAAGACGTGACCCTGACGCTGCCGGTGGGTCTGTTTACCTGTATCACCGGTGTATCCGGTTCCGGTAAGTCGACGCTGATCAACGATACGTTGTTCCCGATTGCGCAGACGGCGCTGAACGGCGCGACGCTTGCCGAACCTGCACCGTACCGCGATATCCAGGGGCTGGAGCATTTCGATAAGGTTATCGACATTGATCAAAGCCCGATCGGCCGTACACCGCGTTCCAACCCGGCAACCTATACCGGCGTCTTCACGCCCGTCCGTGAACTCTTCGCGGGTGTACCGGAAGCGCGTTCGCGCGGCTACACGCCAGGACGTTTCAGCTTTAACGTTCGCGGCGGCCGCTGCGAAGCATGCCAGGGCGACGGCGTGATCAAGGTTGAGATGCACTTCCTGCCGGATATCTACGTGCCGTGCGACCAGTGCAAAGGCAAACGCTATAACCGTGAAACGCTGGAGATTAAGTACAAAGGCAAAACCATCCACGAAGTGCTGGATATGACCATTGAAGAGGCGCGCGAGTTCTTTGATGCCGTTCCTGCGCTGGCGCGTAAGCTGCAAACGCTGATGGACGTAGGTCTGACCTACATTCGTCTGGGGCAGTCAGCGACCACGCTCTCTGGAGGTGAAGCGCAGCGCGTGAAGCTGGCGCGTGAGCTATCCAAACGTGGTACCGGGCAGACGCTATATATTCTCGATGAGCCGACCACCGGTCTGCACTTTGCGGATATCCAGCAGTTGCTCGATGTTCTGCATCAGCTTCGCGATCAGGGCAACACCATTGTGGTCATTGAGCACAACCTGGACGTGATTAAAACCGCGGACTGGATCGTCGATCTCGGCCCCGAAGGCGGCAGCGGCGGCGGTGAAATCCTCGTCTCCGGTACGCCAGAGACCGTTGCTGAGTGCGAAGCCTCGCACACCGCACGCTTCCTCAAACCGTTGCTGTAATCGTCACACGGAGAGTTGCTGCCGGGTCGCTTCCGGCAGCAGCTCAACCGCCTGCTGATAAGATGCGTCCACCAGGTAGTAAATCTGCGACCCCGGGATGGAACCGTCGAGATAGACCGTACTCCAGTGCGCTTTGTTCAGATGTTTACTTGGCCGGACGTCATCGTGCTGCTGACGTAATAGCTCCGCCAGTTCCGGGCTGGTTTTCAGCGATGCCGCCGGGCGGCCTTCCACCTCTTTCACCATCGCAAACAAGACATCTCCCACTTTAATCTGCGTAGCTTTCCAGTCGCTGTGCACACTCTGCTCCGCGCCAGGCTTACTCATGCAGTACTGAAGTAGCTCCGAAATTGTCATCTTTATTCCCCTTGTAGCGTTGCGATAATTTTACGCGAACCACCGTGAATGCGATGTTCTCCCAGCCAGATCCCTTGCCATGTTCCCAGCAATGGCCGCCCGTTATGAACCGGCAGCATCAGCGATACGCCCAGCAGCGAAGA
The DNA here is from genome assembly GCF_003965585.1 of Enterobacter sp. WCHEn045836. Lineage (NCBI taxonomy): Bacteria > Pseudomonadati > Pseudomonadota > Gammaproteobacteria > Enterobacterales > Enterobacteriaceae > Enterobacter > Enterobacter sp. WCHEn045836. Next base: position 49,440 of record NZ_RXPT01000017.1, on the reverse strand, counting down.
TTTGATATGCGAAGGCATGTCATCCGCCCCCTCATAATCATGCTCGTAGGGGGCGTTGTCCGGAACGGTTTTCAGAAAATGCTGCTCCATGTCAGACCGGACGGTGGGATCGCAATTTTCATTAAGCGTGAGAGAGGCTGACGTGTGCTGAAGCAGCAGATGCAGCAAACCCGTTTTGACGCGCGACAGGTCGCGGATTTGCCCGATAACTTCGTCAGTCACCAGATGAAATCCGCGAGGTTTAGCGCTTAAGGTCAGGGTCTGTTGGTACCACATGTGCTGCTCCGTTATGAAAGTGAATCTTTCTAAGTGTGCAGCAAGAAGGCGAAAGGTAAAACCCGCAGCGACGAGATTTGCTTAAAAAAGAGCCAAACTCGCCACCAACGGTTTAATATTCAGAGTTCACAATGACCTCTTCGCCAAACTTCCCGGCCATCGGCAGCGGTCGATAGGTCGAGTTAGAGGCACGTAACACCCTGATTCCTCTGGCACCCACATCACGCGCGGCGCTGATATCGTTGTCAGAATCGCCGTAGAAGACTTTGATATTTTTCTGCTCCAGCCACTGGGTTTTGGTGTTTTGTCCCGGTTTGTCGCCAGCGAAAATCACCGGGTTCATGCTGGCCGCCGGGATGCGGAAATCGTCCTGCAGCGTTTTAGAGACCGTTTCCGTTTTGGTCTGGCTGCGCCCGGTTACGAAGTAAATGCTGTCGCCACGCTTAACGTGCATATCGATGAGCGCGCGGGCCACCTCTTTCGGGATGCTGAATTCGTCCCAGCCGTTGTTCATCTTTTCCCAGAATTCCGGGTTTTTCAGATACGCTTCGGTGTCCGGTGAGTATGTTTTTTTACCACGCCAGAAACCCGGGCTTGAGAAGAGGGCGGTATCGTCAATGTCAAAGCCCACGGCCATTGGCGAGCGCCCCATCAGGCTGTTTTCAATCTGAGCCACAGAAACCCAGTGAATGGGGGCTTGTTCAGCCAGAATGGCAGCAGTGGTGCCGGTGTAAAGCGGCGTCGGTGCGGAAGCGCGCGCGACGACCGTACTGTTAAGCGAGAACAATAAGCAGGCGGCGCTGAGCGCCAGTGTGATCTTGCGCATATTTTCCCCTGAATATTCAGTTTGTTATCGTTTTAATTTGAGCGACTGGTCAAAAATCTATCCGACCATAACCCCAGCGGGAGATGAAGGGAAGGAGTTTTTGCTTATGAAACTGAATAAAAAGAAGAAGATCACAAAGCGAGATGTCGACCTGAACGGCCTGATGCCCTCACCCCGGCCCTCTCCCACAGGGAGAGGGAGGAATAAATGATAGTGAGTACTTACATTACTGCAGCAAACGCCTGCGCCACGCGATGAACGTTACTGGCATTCAGACCCGCCACGCACATACGTCCGCTGGCAATCAGGTAGACACCAAACTCTTCGCGCAGACGATCGACCTGTGCGGCGCTCAGACCGGTGTAGCTGAACATCCCGCGCTGTTTAAGCAGATAGTCAAAGTTATGTCCCGGTACGGCCTCCTTCAGGACATTAACCAGCTCCTGACGCATCGACAGAATGCGCTTACGCATGGATTCCACTTCGGCAAGCCAGTTGGCTTTCAGCTGTTCGTCACCGAGCACGGTCGCCACCACCTGCGCGCCAAAGTTAGGCGGGCTGGAGTAGATGCGACGTACGGTCGCCTTCAACTGACCCAGCACACGGCTCGCCGCTTCGGCGTCTTCGCACACCACGGAAAGGCCACCTACGCGCTCGCCGTACAGGGAGAAGATTTTTGAGAAAGAGTTGCTGACCAGAACGGGCAGCCCGGCGCTGGCCACGGCGCGGATGGCATAGGCATCGTCTTCCATCCCGGCACCAAAGCCCTGATAGGCGATGTCGAGGAATGGGATCAGGTTGCGCGCCTTCAGCACCTCAATTACCGCGTCCCACTGGGCGTTGGTAAGGTCTGCCCCCGTCGGGTTATGGCAGCACGGATGCAGCAGCACAATACTGCGCTCTGGCAGGGTATTCAGCTTTTCCAGCAGCGCGTCAACGCGTACGCCGTTGGTTTCGCTGTCGAACCATGGATAGGTCGCCACCTTAAAGCCGGCACCCTCAAAGATCGCCACGTGGTTTTCCCAGGTAGGATCGCTGACCCATACCCCTGAATCCGGGAAGTATTTTTTCAGGAAGTCCGCACCCACTTTAAGCGCGCCTGAACCGCCCAGCGTCTGGATAGTCGCCACGCGCTTTTGCGCCAGCACCGCGTGATCGGCACCAAACAGCAGCGGCGCGATGGCGTTACGGTAAGTATTGAGCCCTTCCATCGGCAGATAAAGAGAAGCACCGTGCGGGGCGGCGCTAAGACGCGCTTCCGCTTCAGCAACGGCTTTCAACTGAGGAATAATGCCGTCCTCGTTGTAATACAGACCAATGCTGAGGTTCACTTTGTCGCTGCGAGGATCTTCTTTGAAACGCTCCATTAAGGAGAGAATGGGGTCGCCGGCGTAGGCGTCAACTTTCTGAAACACGCGATGGTTCTCCGGAATTCGATGAGGCAGGGAATTCAACAATAAACCGGATATGACAGAAGATCGAGCGTTTAACCTGTTTCATGCCGGGTCAGGCAACGCTGCCCTGCCCCCCGGCATTCACAGCAGTTTAGTCGATATACTTCATCGCCACCCTTGACGTCAGGCGCGTAATAAGTTCGTAAGCACTCACTTTCGTGATTTCCGCTATGCGTTCAACGGGCAAACCGTCACCCCACATCACCACATCGTCGCCTGCTTTGTCCTGCGCATCGGGGCCGAGATCTACGCAAATCATGTCCATCGCCACGCGACCAACAATCGTTACTTCGCGGCCATTGACCAGAACCGGCGTACCGGACGGCGCAGCGCGTGGATAACCGTCGCCATACCCCATCGCTACCACCCCCAGTCGGGTGTCACGCTCGCTGGTCCAGGTGCCGCCGTAACCCACCGGCTCACCCGCTTTATGCTCGCGCACTGCAATCAGCTTAGACACCAGAGACATCACCGGCTGGAAACCAAAGTCCGGCCCCCAGGGTCTGTTCTCCAGCGGCGATACGCCGTAAAGAATAATGCCCGGACGCGCCCAGTCGAAGTGCGACTGCGGCCACAGTAAAATCCCGCCAGAAGCCGCGATAGAGCGCATACCCGGCTTGCCTTCGCAGAAGGTGTTAAAGATATCGAGCTGCTGTTCAGTGGCGCCGCAATCAGGCTCATCAGCCCGGGCAAAATGGCTGACGATATTCACCGGCTGGCGGACGTTTTTGCACTGGCACAGACGCTGATAAAACGCCTGCGCGTTTTCCGGGCGTACACCCAGACGGTGCATGCCCGTGTCGAGCTTCATCCATACGGTGACCGGCTCACTCAGCTCAGCGGTTTCGAGTGCGGAAAGCTGTTCTTCGTTGTGTACCGCCGTGTGCAGATGCTGGTCTGCAATGGTCGGCAGGTCTGCAGCCTCAAAAAAACCTTCGAGCAATAAAATCGGTTGGGCGATCCCCCCCGCGCGCAGGCGGAGGGCTTCTTCAAGACGGGCAACGCCAAAGGCGTCGGCATCGGGGAGCGTTCGCGCGGTCTCAAGAAGACCGTGTCCGTAAGCGTTCGCTTTCACGACTGCAACAAGTTTACTGGCGGGCGCCAGTTCACGCAGACGTTGCAGGTTGTGTCGCAGAGCGCGGCGGTTAATCACAACAGTTGCCGCTTGCATTTGATTTCCTTAGAAATTACTCATCATCATATTGAGGACCGGCATAGTTGTCGAAACGCGACCACTGTCCGTTAAAGGTCAGACGTACCGTACCGATAGGGCCGTTACGTTGTTTACCGATAATAATTTCGGCGATCCCTTTCAGGTCGCTGTTCTCGTGATAAACCTCATCACGGTAGATGAACATGATTAAGTCGGCATCCTGCTCGATGGAGCCGGATTCACGCAGGTCGGAGTTGACCGGGCGTTTGTCGGCACGTTGTTCCAGGGAGCGGTTAAGCTGCGAGAGCGCCACGACCGGCACATGCAGCTCTTTGGCTAATGCCTTGAGCGAGCGGGAAATTTCCGCGATCTCCAGCGTACGGTTATCGGAGAGCGACGGCACGCGCATCAGCTGAAGGTAGTCGATCATGATAAGGCCAATACCGCCGTGCTCACGGGCGATACGGCGCGCACGGGAGCGCACTTCTGTCGGCGTCAGGCCGGAGGAGTCATCAATATAGATGTTACGTTTTTCCAGCAGGATCCCCATGGTGCCGGAGATACGCGCCCAGTCCTCATCGTCGAGCTGACCGGTACGGATTCGGGTCTGATCCACACGTGACAGCGACGCCAGAGAACGCATCATGATCTGCTCTGATGGCATCTCCAGACTGAAGATCAAGACCGGTTTATCCTGCAACATCGCCGCGTTTTCGACGAGGTTCATCGCAAAGGTGGTTTTACCCATCGACGGACGCGCAGCGACGATAATCAAATCCGACGGCTGCAGGCCTGCGGTTTTCTTATTGAGATCGTCATAGCCGGTGTTAACCCCGGTTACGCCATCGTGCGGCTGCTGGAAGAGCTGTTCAATACGGGCAACGGTGGCATCGAGGACATCGGCGATGTTTTTCGGGCCTTCGTCTTTATTGGCGCGACTTTCGGCGATTTTAAAGACGCGGGATTCCGCGAGATCGAGCAGGTCTTCGCTGGTGCGACCCTGCGGATCAAAGCCCGCTTCGGCGATTTCATTCGCAACGGAGATCATCTCACGAACAACGGCACGTTCGCGGACGATATCCGCATAGGCACTGATGTTCGCCGCACTTGGTGTGTTTTTTGAAAGTTCCGCTAAATAAGCAAAACCGCCAACGCTGTCCAGTTGCCCCTGCCGCTCCAGCGATTCCGCGAGCGTAATCAGGTCAATCGGACTACCGGACTCCTGCAGACGCGCCATTTCGGTGAAGATGTGGCGGTGCGGGCGGGTGTAGAAATCGTCGGACACGACGCGCTCGGCAACGTCGTCCCAGCGCTCGTTATCCAGCATTAAACCGCCCAACACCGACTGTTCCGCTTCAATCGAGTGCGGCGGGACTTTTAACCCGGCGACCTGAAAATCACGCTCACGAGGTTCAGTCTGTTTGTTGAAGGGTTTGTTTCCTGCCATAGTGAATGGAGTTACCGAGATAAAGAGTGGGTCGAAAGATTACCACATTCTGGAGGAAGCATGGCAACACGTATTGAATTTCACAAGCATGGTGGCCCTGACGTACTCAACGCGGTGGAGTTTACCCCCACGGCGCCTGGCGAAAATGAAGTACAGGTTGAAAACAAAGCCATCGGCATTAACTACATCGACACCTATATTCGCGGCGGCCTCTATCCACCGCCGTCACTGCCGAGCGGTCTGGGTACCGAAGCGGCGGGCGTGGTCAGCAAAGTGGGCAGCGCCGTTAAGCATATTAAAGAAGGCGATCGCGTGGTGTATGCACAAGCGGCGCTGGGTGCTTACAGTTCTGTGCATAACGTCCCGGCTGACAAAGTCGCCATTCTGCCTAACGCCATTTCGTTCGAACAAGCCGCGGCCTCATTTCTGAAAGGGCTCACGGTCTATTACCTGCTGCGCAAAACCTATGAAATCAAACCCGACGAGCAGTTCCTGTTCCATGCTGCGGCAGGCGGCGTGGGGCTGATCGCCTGCCAGTGGGCCAAAGCGCTAGGCGCAAAACTGATCGGCACCGTAGGAAGCGCGCAAAAAGCCCAGCGTGCGCTGCAGGCCGGTGCATGGCAGGTGATTAACTACCGGGAAGAGAGCATTGTTGAACGCTTAAAAGAGGTAACCGGTGGCAAGAAAGTGCGCGTGGTGTATGACTCGGTAGGGAAAGATACCTGGGAAGCGTCTCTGGATTGCCTGCAGCGCCGCGGTCTGATGGTGAGCTTCGGCAACGCGTCAGGTGCGGTGACCGGGGTAAATCTGGGTATTCTGAACCAGAAAGGCTCGTTGTATGTCACTCGCCCATCCCTGCAGGGTTACATCACCAATCGCGAAGAGTTGCTCGAAGCCAGCAACGAGCTGTTCTCACTGATTGCCAGCGGGGTCATCAAAGTGGATGTGGCAGATGCGCAGAAGTACGCGCTAAGCGATGCGCAACGTGCGCATGAGGTGCTGGAGAGCCGGTCAACGCAGGGGTCAAGTCTGTTAATTCCCTGATCCCATAAAAGAAATTGGGCTTCCCTGAGGAAGCCCTTTCTTTTTTTTAGTTCGGCTGTATGTAGGGTACAGCTCGATGAATTCTTTAGCGGCAGTCATAGTGACAGATTCGATAAGTAAATCCTATTCCGTTCTAAGCAATGCCGCCGGAAAAGTTGCAGGTATGTGACGAACCCCTCAATACCTTAGTAACGAAAGCGGTTATTACGCTGATAAGTGGGCAGTTTTGGTGATTTAATCGCCCGTATCACCCACACCACTGCAACGGCCAGCAGCAGCCACGGCAGAAGTTTGATCGTCAGGGCAAATAATCCACCAATAAACATGACCACCGTCGCCACCACAAGCGCTGCCAGAATGCCGAGCAGCGAAACGCCTGTCGCTAACAGCATGACAAAAAAGCCAATCACAAAAAGTAGTTCCAGCATGGTGCTCTCCCACGAGTTCCCGAATAATGCAGTAAGCATTACAAAATCCATGCCAACATTAACCCATTGTTCTTAAAGCAAAACGCCCCGCAATGCTGTACGGGGCGTGGTGAATTTGACGATTTTTTAGCGAGATTTATCGTTTATCTGCGACCAGACGCAGCGCGTGTTCCAGCACCTCAATATCGGCACCGGCTTTATGGGCGTTCTCGCTGAGATAGCGACGCCACTGGCGCGCCCCGGGGATCCCCTGGAACAGGCCGAGCATATGGCGGGTGATATGGCCGAGATACGTACCGTTGCTCAACTCGCGTTCGATGTACGGATACATGGCTCTCACTACCGCAACCGGATCGCTGTCTGCCCCTTCAACGCCAAAGATTTCGCGATCGACCGTCGCCAGAATGCCCGGATTCTGATATGCCTCGCGACCGACCATCACGCCATCCATATGCGCCAGATGTGTTTTGGCCTCGTCGAGCGACTTGATGCCGCCGTTAATCGACATCGTCAGATGCGGGAAATCACGCTTCAGCTGGTACACGCGAGGGTAGTCCAGCGGCGGAATTTCACGGTTCTCTTTCGGGCTCAGGCCAGAGAGCCAGGCCTTACGCGCGTGGATGATAAACATCCCGCACTCGCCCTTTCCGGCAACTGTATTGATGAAATCACACAAGAATTCGTAGCTGTCCTGGTCGTCAATACCGATACGGGTTTTCACCGTCACGGGAATGGAGACCACATCGCGCATCGCCTTGATGCAGTCCGCTACCAGCTGTGCGTTCCCCATCAGACAGGCGCCGAACATGCCGTTTTGCACGCGATCGGACGGACAGCCAACGTTAAGGTTAATTTCGTCGTAGCCACGCGCTTCTGCCAGCTTCGCACAGTGCGCCAGCGCGGCCGGATCGCTGCCGCCCAGCTGCAGGGCTACCGGATGCTCTTCTTCGCTGTACGCCAGATAGTCGCCCTTCCCGTGAATAATCGCACCGGTGGTGACCATTTCGGTGTACAGCAACGTATGGCGGGAAAGCTGGCGCAGGAAATAGCGGCAGTGTCTGTCCGTCCAGTCGAGCATGGGCGCAATGGAGAAACGGTGTGCAGGAAAAGCAGTCTGGTGTTCTGACGACATGGCGAAGTTTTAAGCATCTGGTGGAAAAGGGGCGCTACTATAGCATAAAGAAAAGCCGGAGGCGCAACGCCTCCGGTGCCCTTTAGAACGTCATACTCAACTGCGCCCCGGCGCCCCAGGTTTCATCTTCACCGTACAGCCCCATCAGGTCGACGTGAACCGTGTTAAACGGTGCAAAACCGACACCACCGGTAAAGACGTTACTGTCATTCCCTTTCATATCGGCGCGATAACCCGCACGCACGGCCAGCCAGCTCAGCGGCGTCACTTCCGCACCTACGCCAACATACTGCGAGGTATCCTCGCTTTTAAAGCCCTTGGTTTCTGTCAGATCGCCATCGGCGGTCAGGGTCACCAGATCGTTGTGCCAGGCAGCCCCCGCCGTCACCAGCGGACGGATTTGATAGGTGTCTTTATAGCTCACCACTTCCCCCGTGCGCCCGTTGCGGATGCGAATATCTTTGGTGTCGATATCGCGTGACATCAGGTTTTGCCCACTCACCCCGACCGTCCAGTGTTCGCCGAAATCTGCCGCGATACCCGCATCCACGTTAAAGCCGGTATCGTCTGTCCGGTAGCGGCTGTCGTTCCACTTGTTACTGTCGTAATCGTAAATGGAGGTGGTGTAGTTATAGACCCATGTTTTCTGCAGCTTCGGCGTGACGCCAAGGGAAACCGGGACGCCACCCAGATCGAACTGACGGGCAATCGCAACACCATAATCGGAGACAATCGCCGCCCGGCCAGACGCCGTAGAGTTGAGGTTTTTTGTGATTTGATCGGTACCGTTCAGGGCCGCATCCAGTGCAACCCCCGCCGCCACCGCATCACTGTTTTGAATACCGCGCAGGTAGTCAATATCTTGCTGATCGATAGAAGAGCTGACGCGCCCGTGGGCATAGCCTTTCGCCATAAAGGCCACGGAGAGCACATCGTTAGGGATACTCACCGCAATCCCCGCGCCTGCCGTTGCACGTGCAGTTTTGCCCTTGAGATAGTCCAGTTCATCGGCAAGATCTTTTGCCGCGCCCTGGAACTGATCGATTGAGCCCAGCGGATTGGTAATCACTTCAATGGGGGTAAGGCTATCAACCACATCCTTGTAGTGTTTGATTTTGTCGTTGATGGTATCAATCTCATCCTGAAGATTGTCTTCATCCGTCACCTGCACGCCGACGGACGGTAAAATAACCGTCACATCATCGTCCGGTTTTGCCTTTGCCAGCAGCGCGGGGTTGATTAACACCCCGCTGCCATAGCTGCCTGAAGCAACGCCCGTGCCACCCATTGCGTCGCTACGTGATTCTGTCCAGGTATTGGCTGCTCCCGCCTGATTTGCCATAAACAGGGAGACAGCGATGCTAACCACCGAAAATTTAAAATGTTTTTTCACAGTATGCTCGTCTTATTGTCGTTAATAACATCACCCTGTCTGTTATCACCCAAACAGGAACGAACTATTGCTGTGAATAAGTACAAAAAGACCCGCTATTTCCTTAAGTAAAACTCCGGACAGGCCTGTTGTTATTTGTGACGGCCCTCAATATTTATAGAAGAGGAAATTATTTTTTCCCAGGTTTTCCATCGTGCGGCCCAAAGAACTGAGGGGGATGATCAACCCAGCGATCTTCACGCGTGGCGGCATACTCCGGATTAAGCGGATAGTAGATTCGGTTGTGCTTCTTGTTCGCCTCGCCAACGACCAGTAATCGCACCTCTTCTTCAGTGTTATTAATAAAGGTATGGCAGATGCCTGTACCAGCGGGAAAGCCTACGCTGTCGCCGGGTTCGAGCTTCCACAAATAGCCGTTAATCCAGGCTTCCGGATACCCTTCCAGCACATAGATGAACTCCTCTTCGTCGCTTTCCGCGTGGGGATAGGAGGTTCGACGTCCGGGCGGCAAACGTTCGTGGTGAATACCAATCCGCCGAAGGCCAAGGTGGCGGGCCAGCGGTGCACCGATAGAGAAAAGCTCGTTACTGTCGGGATAGGTTGAATTATCTGGCTCTTCCACATCTCGCCAGTGCCGAATACAGTCAGGTTTTTTCATGGTTAATTTCCCGGTTTGCGATGGGTCAGGTATAGCACAGCCTGGCGGATCTCGGCGTTTTTACCAGAACATGATAAAGTGAGGGTTTCCATCCTATAACATCCGAGGTGCTGAATGGATAAGTCCACAAAAGAGCTGTTAGCGCAGGCAGAGAAGCTGTGCGCGCAACGCAATGTGCGCCTGACTCCGCAGCGCCTTGAAGTATTACGCCTGATGAGCCTGCAACAGGGCGCCATCAGCGCATACGACCTGCTCGATCTGCTGCGCGAAAGCGAGCCGCAGGCTAAACCGCCGACGGTCTATCGTGCACTCGATTTCCTGTTAGAACAAGGGTTTGTACACAAGGTCGAATCCACAAACAGCTATGTGCTATGTCATCTTTTTGACCAGCCAACCCACACATCGGCCATGTTTATCTGCGACCGTTGTGGCGTGGTGAAAGAAGAAGGTGCGGAAGGCGTAGAAGATATTATGCATACGCTCGCAGCCAGAATGGGCTTTGCTTTGCGTCATAATGTGATTGAAGCGCATGGTCTGTGCTCAGCGTGTGTCGAAGTAGAGGCCTGTCGGCATCAGGATGAATGCCATCACGACCACTCTATCCTCGTAAAGAAAAAGCCACGCTAATCATAGTAAAGGCGGCTCATGGCCGCCCTCAGGGAGTACTTCCTTGTACTTGCGGGTATTATCCGCTTACCAACGGTAGTCGTTGCGTTTTTCCCAGTCGCCGACTTCTTTTTCAGCCTGGTCTTTCGCGTAGCCGTAACGTTCCTGAATTTTCCCGACAAGCTGATCGCGTTTACCTTCGATGACCGTCATATCGTCATCCGTCAGCTTACCCCACTGTTCTTTCGCTTTACCTTTGAACTGCTTCCAGTTGCCGCCGATTTCGTCTTTATTCATCATCGTGTCCTCATAGTTAAGCGTCGGTTCGTAACGTCCGTTACGTTCTTTTCTGCTGGACGTGATAATAATTGTAGTTAAGGATTCGGCGGTTTATTTCATATTCGGAATCTTTAACCGTCACGATATATCGTGACGGGAAGGAAGCCAGGTATTGTTTTGCCAGTGACGGTACCAGATAAAGCCCAGCGACACCCCCCGCAATGCGAGAAAGACCGCCAGAGAGAGCCATAAGCCATGGTTACCCAGCCAGGGGAGCGTCAGTAACGTCAGGGCAAAACCAGCCGCCGCCACCGCCATGCTGTTACGCATCTCCGCACCTCGCGTCGCGCCAATAAACATGCCGTCCAGCAGGTAACACCAGACCCCCACCACCGGCAAAATGACCTGCCAGATGAGGTAATGGCTTGCCAGCTCGCGCAGTGCAGGAAGGGAGGTCAGTAACGCAATAATCTGTTCGCCAAAACAGGCGTAAATCAGCGCAAACACCAGCGCCACCAGCCCCGACTGCCGACAGGCCGCCCGCCAGACATCCCGCAGCTGACCACTTTCACGTGCGCCATATGCCTGGCCGGAATGCGCTTCGACAGCATAGGCAAAGCCATCCAGCGCATAGGCGGTAAAGGTCAGCAGCGTCATCAGAACGGCATTCACCGCAACGATGTCTGGCCCAAGCCGTGCGCCAAAGACCGTCAGTGCGCCGAAGCAGAGCTGGAGCAGCAAGGAGCGCAGCATAATGTCGCGATTGAGCGCCAACAGCGTGCGAATATTACCGCGCCATGCGCTCTTCAGCAGCGCAAGAGAGATCCCGCGCATGACCAGCACCCGCCAGACCATCCACAGACCGAGGATAAACGTCCCGTATTCGGCAATCGCCGTCGCCAGTGCCGCACCCTGCACATTCATATGCAGGCCCATCACCAGCCAGAGATCGAGCACGATGTTGAGGAGGTTGCCTACCACCAGCAGGATCACGGGCGCGCGGGCGTACTGCACGCCGAGTAACCACCCCAGCAGAACCAGATTGGCCAGCGACGCGGGCGCGCTGAGCCAACGAATTTCAAGGAAGCGTCGTGCCTGCTCCAGTACCGCTTCGCTGCCGCCAACGATATGCAGCGCCAGGTCAATCAGTGGGGTACGCAATATAGCGATTAACGCGCCGGCCCCAAGCGCCAGAATTAACGGCTGAACCAGCGCACGCGCCAGACGCAAAGGATCTTTAGCACCGTACGCCTGCGCCGTGAGCCCGGTGGTACTCATGCGCAAAAAAAGCAGGAGCATAAAAAGGAAGCTGGTCGCCGTCGCGCCAATCGCCACGCCGCCCAGATAGATGGGTGAATCAAGGTGACCAATAACTGCCGTATCCACCAGCCCCAGCAGCGGAACGGTGATATTGGAAAAAATCATCGGCAGTGCAAGACGCCACAATGCCTTATCGGATGCCGTCAGCAGTGACATGAAAAAATACCGGGAGTGGATAAGGGATCAGGCCACGGCGGATCCGTAGCCTGTCAGGATGAGATTACAGCCATTCTCCATTGCGAATAACCCCTACCGCCAGCCCCTCGATAGAGAAGTTTTGCTCGCGCAGGTCAACCACAATGGGGGAAAACTCGCTGTTTTCCGGCAACAACTGGACGGTATTGCCCTGTTTTTTCAGACGCTTAACCGTCACTTCATCATCGATGCGTGCCACGACAACCTGGCCGTTACGCACGTCTTGCGTTTTATGCACCGCAAGCAGATCGCCGTCAAGAATACCGATGTCTTTCATGGACATACCGCTTACACGCAGCAGAAAATCCGCGCTCGGTTTGAACATGCCAGGATCAACCTGGTAGTGGCCTTCGATATGCTGTTGCGCCAGCAGAGGTTCACCTGCAGCGACGCGGCCTATCAGCGGAATGCCTGTCTCTTCTTCCACCAGCAGGCGGATACCGCGTGAAGCACCCGATACAATTTCAATCACGCCTTTACGCGCCAGCGCTTTCAGGTGTTCCTCGGCAGCGTTCGGAGAACGGAAGCCCAGACGCTGAGCGATTTCCGCACGCGTGGGTGGCATACCCGTCTGGCCGATATGATCCCGGATGAGATCAAACACCTCTTGCTGCCTGGTCGTTAACGCTTTCATTCCGCCCCCTGGGTGTATATACAGTTATGCTGTGAGTATATACAGTCAAAGGCGATTTTGGAACCAAAAACTGCACAAAAAACCAGGGACTTAATTATTCCTCGAGGCTCATCGGAAATGTGACCAAAGCAGCGTGACCCAGGTAATAGCTGCAGTGATAATCGCCAGCAACACGGCAGCAGAGCCCATGTCTTTTGCCCGGCCAGAAAGCTCGTGAAAATCAGAGCCAATACGGTCCACAACGGCCTCAATAGCGCTATTAAGAATTTCCACTATCATCACCAACAGCACGGAGCCGATCAGAAGCACGCGGGTAATGGCATCAACATCAAGGAAACAGGCGATAATCACCGCGACAATCGCGGCGACACCCTCCTGGCGAAACGCGGCTTCGTTGACCCATGCGGCGCGAAAACCTTTCCAGGAATAGCCAGCAGCTTTAATGATACGGGTTAACCCAGTGGTATTATTGGCCATTAAAAGAACCTTTTATTTGAAATAGCGTCAATAACAGGAGGCGCAACGTGTTGCGCTGTAGCCTGAAGTATGACGGGTAACAACAGTAATTTCGCGCGCTTTCTGTTATCCTTGCGCCGCAATTGCATTATTAACCAGAGGCTTTACATCGTTTATGTCTGGCTGGCCACGAATTTACTACAAATTACTTAATTTACCATTAAGCGTCCTGGTAAAAAGTAAGTCTATCCCAGCAGAACCCGCGCTGGAATTGGGGCTCGATACGTCGCGCCCTATTATGTATGTTTTGCCTTACAACTCGAAGGCAGACTTGCTGACGCTTCGCGCCCAGTGTCTGGCGCATGACTTACCTGACCCGCTTGAACCGTTAGAAGTCGACGGTACGCTGTTGCCGCGATACGTATTCATTCACGGTGGGCCACGCGTGTTTACCTATTACACGCCAAAAGAAGAGTCCATTAAGCTGTTCCACGACTATCTCGACCTGCATCGCAGCAATCCCGATCTGGATGTGCAAATGGTGCCCGTTTCGGTGATGTTTGGTCGTCGCCCGGGCCGCGAGAAAGGGGAAGAGAATCCGCCATTGCGCATGCTCAATGGCATCCAGAAATTCTTCGCCGTCTCCTGGCTGGGACGCGACAGCTTTGTGCGTTTCTCCCCTTCCGTCTCGCTCCGCCGAATGGCGGACGAGCACGGCACCGATAAGATCATCGCGCAAAAACTGGCGCGCGTGGCGCGCATGCATTTCGCTCGTCAGCGTCTGGCCGCCGTGGGCCCGCGTCTTCCGGCACGTCAGGACCTGTTCAACAAGCTGCTGGCCTCCAAAGCGATCGCCCGTGCCGTTGAAGACGAAGCGCGCACTAAGAAGATTTCTCACGAAAAAGCACAGCAGAACGCTATTGCGCTGATGGAAGAGATCGCCGCGAACTTCTCCTATGAGATGATCCGTCTTTCTGACCGCATCCTTGGCTTCACATGGAACCGCCTCTATCAGGGCATTAACGTCCATAACGCCGAGCGCGTTCGCCAACTGGCGCATGACGGCCATGAAATTGTTTATGTGCCCTGCCACCGCAGCCACATGGACTACCTGCTTCTCTCGTATGTGCTTTATCACCAGGGACTGGTGCCTCCGCACATCGCGGCCGGTATCAACCTGAACTTCTGGCCAGCAGGCCCGATTTTCCGCCGTCTGGGGGCGTTCTTTATTCGTCGTACCTTTAAGGGCAACAAGCTCTACTCTACCGTGTTCCGCGAATATCTGGGCGAGCTGTTCAGCCGCGGTTATTCCGTTGAGTACTTCGTGGAGGGGGGACGTTCACGCACCGGCCGTCTGCTGGATCCGAAAACCGGCACGCTGTCGATGACCATCCAGGCAATGCTGCGCGGCGGTACCCGTCCGATCACGCTGGTACCCATTTACATTGGCTACGAGCACGTCATGGAAGTGGGGACTTACGCCAAAGAGCTGCGTGGGGCGACCAAAGAGAAAGAGAGCCTGCCGCAGATGCTGCGCGGTCTGAGCAAGTTACGCAATCTCGGCCAGGGCTACGTGAACTTCGGCGAGCCAATGCCGTTGATGACGTACCTGAACAACCATGTCCCTGAGTGGCGCGAGTCTATCGATCCTATCGAAGCGGTGCGTCCGGCCTGGCTGACGCCAACGGTTAACGGTATCGCGGCTGAGCTGATGGTGCGTATTAACAACGCCGGTGCCGCAAACGCCATGAACCTGTGCTGTACTGCACTGCTGGCGTCACGTCAACGCTCGCTGACCCGTGAACAGCTTACGGAGCAGCTGGATTGCTATCTTGACCTGATGCGCAACGTTCCCTATTCGGTGGATTCAACGACGCCTGCCAGCACGGCGAGCGAGCTGATCGACCATGCGCTGCAGATGAACAAGTTTGAAGTCGAGAAAGATACGATTGGCGACATCATCATTCTCCCGCGCGAGCAGGCGGTGCTGATGACCTACTATCGTAACAATATCGCCCACATGCTGATGCTACCGTCGCTGATGGCGGCGATCATTACCCAGCATCGCCGTATTTCTCGTCAGGAGCTGCTGCGTCATGTGGAGACGCTCTATCCGATGCTGAAAGCAGAGCTGTTCCTGCGCTGGAGCAAGGATGAACTGGCGATTGAGCTGGATAAAATGACCGAGGAGTTGCGTCGTCAGGGGCTGATTACCGTCGTTAACGATGAGCTGCATATTAATCCGTCACGCTCCCGCACGCTGCAACTGCTGGCGGCGGGTGCGCGTGAAACGCTGCAGCGCTACGCTATCACCTTCTGGCTGCTGAGCGCGAACCCATCCATTAACCGCGGTACGCTGGAGAAAGAGAGCCGGACGCTGGCGCAGCGTCTGTCCGTTCTGCACGGCATCAACGCCCCGGAATTCTTCGACAAAGCGGTCTTCAGTTCACTGGTACTGACGCTGCGTGATGAAGGGTTCATTAGCGACACGGGCGATGCCGAGCCGGAAGAGACGCTGAAGGTGTATCAGATGCTGGCAGAGCTGATTACCTCCGACGTGCGTTTGACGATTGAGAGTGCGACGCAGGGCGAGTGATGTGAAAAAGCCGGGTGGCGGCTTCGCCTTACCCGGCTCACAATCTGACGCTTCATATCATGCAGGCCCGGTAAGCTTCAGCGTCACCGGGCTTTATTTTAGCCAAAATAGCTCATCGCCAGCCCCAGAAACAGCACCAGGCCCACGTAGTTATTATTCATAAACGCTTTAAAACAGGCATCACGCTCACGCTTTGCGATCAGCTTCTGCTGGTAAGCAAACAGCAGTCCCGCCACCAGCACTGACCAGTAAAACTCCCAGTTCAGCCCGTTCAGGCGGCCAATCGCCACCATCAGTGCCAGCACGGCAATCTGCAGGATACCGATAATCAGCTTATCGTGACGACCAAACAGAATGGCGGTCGATTTAATACCAATTTTCAGATCGTCATCGCGGTCGACCATCGCATATTGCGTGTCGTAAGCCACAGCCCAGAGAATGTTCGCCAGGAACATCAGCCAGCAGCTCAGCGGTACCGACTCACTGACCGCCGCAAACGCCATCGGGATCGACCAGCCAAACGCCGCGCCCAGCACCACCTGCGGCAGATGAGTATAGCGTTTCATAAACGGATAGACCCAGGCCAGCGCGAGAGCCGCAACGGAAAGCAGGATGGTCATGGTGTTGAGGGTTAACACCAGCAGGAAGGAGAGCAGCACCAGCACGATGAACAGCACGCGGGCCTCTTTCTCTGTGACCTGCCCACTGGGTAACGGACGATTGGCTGTCCGTTTCACATGTCCGTCGAATTTACGATCGGCGTAGTCATTGACCACACAGCCCGCCGCACGCATCAGCCAGACACCGGCCACAAACACGCCCAGGATCCACAGCGGTGGAACGCCCGGCGTCGCCACCCATAGCGCCCATAATGTCGGCCACAACAGCAGTAGCGCGCCGATGGGTTTATCGGTACGCATTAAGCGGTGATAGGCCAGCAGCTTGTTCTGCGTCAGGCTCCACTCCATTTTTTCTTCCTCTCAGTACAACGGCGATGCCGGTAAAAAAAGCTCCGTCAGTATTAACGGTTTACCGCTCAGGCGAAGACGGGAACGACGTCCCAACAGTTCGGCATCGCGACCAATCTCGATAAAATCCCGGGTAAGTTCAGACGAAGTGAAAAGGTACCGCCCGAGCGGGGTATTTCCCAGCCGTTGCAGTGCCAGCTCTGGCCCGGAAAGGGTGGATTCAGGCACCACCGTTCGCCCGGCGAGCCACGGCTCACCATCCGCGCAGAGCAAAATTTCACGCAACCAGTAGCGTGCTTCTTTTGGCAACAGCGGCAGTTCACTGGCAATGTCAGCGGAAGTGACAAACCCTTCCTGAATCATCGTCACCGTAACCGTCTTGCCCTGTTGCTCAAAACGTTTAGTCATGGAATCTTCCAGCAGCAACCAGTCAAGCTGCTGCGGGTCAAGCGCAGGTATTTGGTCAAAATAGCGCAGCGCACGCAGTTGCGTTAGCGCGGGGTGTGACATGCCGGACTCTCCGATACATAACGTACTGGCATTGTATCGCAGAAACGCGGATTGAGGGGGGCCAAACGTTATTTAACGATCACGATTGCAACAAGGGCGCAACAGCGCGAGCGGCACGAAAAAAAGTGCGCCCACTCAGGCGCACTAAACTACTAACAAATCAGCACTGTGGGGAAACGGTTACCCCTTGCCTTTTACACTGCTGATAAAGGTGGAACGGGCAGTGGTTGAACCTAAACGTTCGGCTTCATCAAGCAGTTTCAGCGCCTTATCGACATCACCGCGCTTCACCGCCTGCTTAATGGCGTTGTTGAAGTATTCTTCGGTGTCGTTCAGTACCGGCTCAGCTTTTTTCGCCGGAGCAGGGGCTGCGGTCGCGGCTGCCGTAGCCGCTGGCGCGGTATAAACAGGTGCAGCGGTATTCCCCACGGTCACCGGACCTGGACCAGACGAGCCAAACAGTGGGCCAACGAGTACGCTGGAAGCGCTGTTGGTGGAAACTTTCAGTTTGACCAGACCATCAGTGGTATGACGGGCAAGCGGATCCGGAATATCCGGGACAGAGTTACCGGTGCCTTTGGCATAAGCTTTCGCCGGGTCAACCAGCTTTGTTGTCTGCTGCAGATCTTTCTCGGTCGTGAATACCAGAACATAAATTTTTTGCTGACCCAGGGCAGGCGTCAGGCGCATAACACCTTCCAGCCGATCTGCACTCATCACGCCCGGTTCCTGATAGCTAAAATAGTCGCTCGGGAAGAACGCCGATGGCGTCATGTTTTGATCGAGGATCAGGACGTTTGGCGCAAACACGCTGGTCTGTTTGTTCACTTCGCTGGTCAGCGTCAGGGTCAATTCACCAATGTTCGCCGGTACGCTATAAGCCGCAACGGGGCCAGAAATCCCCGGCACATTCAGCTGTTGGCCACCCATAGAGAGCTGGGTTGACTGCGTTTTGGATTGATCAACCGGCGTCCATGTCAGTTGCTGGAGTGCCGCTGCCGGGATAGCCGGCGCAGCACTGGTATTTTGTGGCACGAAATTCACGTCTGCCAGGGAGACGGCCGGAACACAGGCTAACAGCCCCGCAGAGAGGCACAGCGCGACGAGACTTTTCTTCATTTTCATTGTTATTACCTCTGATAGCGTGAGCACTGCGGTGGCCAGGCAATAGCGCGCAGCACCCTAAGGAGAGAGGGGCTTACGCCCCTCTTTTCAGGTCATTACGTCAGGTCTAACGAATTACCACCAGATTTCCATCTGGGCGCCGAAGGTCCACTCATCGTTGTCGCCACGGCTGAAGGTTTTCGCAGAGGTGTCACTGTAAGCCACACCAGAGGTGTAACCAGTGTCGCTGTTGTTTGCGTAACCCCATTTCTCATCCCACTTCGCGTAGGTTGCGAAGACACGGATAGCCGGACGGGACCAGATGCTGTCGCCAGCCTGCCATTGCTGTGCCAGGGTGATTTTGTACTGGCTGTTTTTCTCGTCAGTTCTCTGAGATTTGACGTTGTCGTAGCCCACTTCCAGCAGGGTGCTCATGATTGGCGTCCATTTGAACATCGGACGAACACCCACAGTCCACCACTCGGTACCGTTGTTATTGTCACGATCGATGTTCTGGTACATACCGACGTACATCAGGTCCCAACGGTCTGCCAGGGTGATTGCACCGTGGTCCAGCACACGCCACATGGAGCCGTCGTTATCAACGCTGCCACCCTGTGGAATACCCTTACCGTTAGAGGTCATGGAGTCCGTACCGTACTGCAGTACGAATTTGTTGAAGCCCTTCATCATGCTCTGGGTGTGTTCAGCAGTGAACAACCAGCCATCTTTAGAAGCGCCAGGCTGCAGGTAGTAGTCGTCAGGAATGTTGGTGTGACCATAGTCAACGCCCAGTTCCAGCGTACCGCCCGGGTTGGTTTCCAGACCGGCTAAACGCACGTCGAAGACGTCATTTGGTACAACATTGTCATAAATACGGTCGCCGTTGGCATCACGATCGGCGAAGGTTGCAGAACCGCCTGATTCAGAAGAGCGGGTGGCTGCCAGAGAGAGTTTACCAAAGCCCAGATCGATGTTTTCAATACCGGCACCAGGACCTGAGATGTCCCAGTAGTAGAAGTCGATCATATGGACGTCATGACGCTGATAGAAGCGCTTACCGGCCCAGATGGTGGAGCCTGGCAGCCATTCAATCAGGTTTTTACCCTGCACGTTAGCTTCACGGAAGGCCGGGCTGGTGGATTCCCAGTCGTTCTGCTGAGAAACGGAATACGCTACGTTAGTGTCGAAATAGAAGCTCTTGTCGCCCTCTTTCCACACTTCCTGGCCCAGTTTCAGCTCAGCGTACGTCTCACATTCGTTACCGAGACGGTATTTACTTTGAGCACCGGTTGCCTGGAAACATTGTTGTTCACCGCCACTCCCGGTCCAGCCAATGCCGGAACGAGCATAACCTTTAAAGTCTACAGCGCCTGCCTGGGCAGACATAATGCCTGCCGCAATGGCGAGTGCCAGAGGGACTTTGCGCAGAGTAATCATCATTCTATCTCCTGAGATCATTGCTTTTCTTTGAACACTTGACCTGTCGGTTTCGTGTCTTCTTTTGGGATTGCTTAAACGCCTGGCTCTTTGTGCAGCCGACGACATGCAGTGCCATCTTCACGGAACAGATGGCAACGCTCTGGCGGCAAACCGATAGCGAATGTGGCACCCTCTTCTACCAACACCACGTCATTCTGGCGGTAGACCAGGTTCTGACGGATGGCGGGGATCTGGATATGAATCTGTGTTTCGTGACCAAGTTGTTCGACGACCTGAACTTCACCTTCCAGCGTCACATCGGCGATGTGGCTCGGGAGTAAATGCTCAGGACGAATACCGAGGGACATGTTGGCCCCCACCTGTACGTTGGCGCTGTCGACCGGCAGCCAGACTTGCTGACGGTTTGGCAACTCCACCTGTACCTGTTCAATGGCTGTCGCCGTGACCTTGACGGGCAGGAAGTTCATCTTTGGCGAGCCAATAAAGCCCGCAACAAAGCGGTCTGCCGGATAGTGATACAGCTCCAGCGGTTTACCCACCTGTGCCACGCGGCCGGCGTCCAGCACCACAATTTTGTCGGCCAGCGTCATCGCTTCGACCTGATCGTGGGTGACGTAAATCATCGTGCGGCCAAGACGTTTATGCAGACGGGAGATTTCGATACGCATCTGGACGCGCAGCGCGGCATCCAGGTTAGAAAGCGGTTCATCCAGCAGGAAGACGCGCGGTTCGGCAACCAGCGTACGGCCAATCGCGACGCGCTGACGCTGTCCACCAGAAAGCGCCTTCGGTTTACGCTCCAGCAGGTGTGCCAGCTGTAACACTTCCGCCACCTGCGTGACGCGCTGGTTAATCACCTCTTTTTTTGCCCCCGCCAGCTTCAGGCCAAAAGACATGTTCTCGGCGACGGAGAGATGGGGATAGAGTGCATAAGACTGGAACACCATGCCGACGCCTCGTTCGGCAGGCGGGATGTCGTTCATTCGGGTATCACCAATCAGCAAATCACCGCTGGTGATGGTTTCAAGACCGGCAATCATACGCAGCAGAGTTGATTTACCGCAGCCAGATGGGCCAACAAACACCACGAATTCACCTTCGTGGATGTCGAGATTGATGTCTTTTGACACCACCACATCGCCCCAGGCTTTCGTTACATTACGCAGCTGTACGCTCGCCATGCCCTTCTCCCTTCGTTACAACCTGTCACCGACAGAAACATTCAAGATAAGTTCACTATGGGGTATCCATTACTTTCGCGAATCCTCCACCCCCCGGCTTTTTTATGGGGGAGGAGGCGGGAGGATGAGAGAGCAGGCTCTGCGACCGCAGCTGGCGGGCTGAGGCAAAATTCGTGAAGCCACCTGCAAAATTCAGCGTGTTTTTATGTGCGCCAGCACTCATAACTTAAATTTATGCAACACAGATCACACAAACCGGGGGTGGGGCGTAGGGGTTGGGAGGATGGAAAGAGGATGTCAAATAAGGAGACTGAGACACGTTGAACCACCTCAGTGTATCCACGAGCACATCACCAAAAAAGGATGGCAGATATGAAGATCAAGACTGGCGCACGCGTTTTCGCATTGTCCGCCCTGGCAGCAATGATGATTTCCGCACCGGCTCTCGCCAAAATTGAAGAAGGTAAGCTGGTTATCTGGATTAACGGCGACAAAGGCTATAACGGCCTGGCCGAAGTGGGTAAAAAATTCGAGAAAGACACCGGTATCAAAGTCACCGTAGAACACCCGGACAAGCTGGAAGAGAAATTCCCGCAGGTTGCGGCAACCGGTGACGGCCCGGACATCATCTTCTGGGCGCATGACCGTTTCGGGGGTTATGCACAATCCGGCCTGCTGGCGGAAGTCACGCCTGATAAAGCCTTCCAGGACAAACTGTTCCCGTTCACCTGGGACGCCGTTCGCTATAACGGCAAGCTGATCGCTTACCCAATCGCGGTGGAAGCCCTGTCTCTGATTTATAACAAAGACCTGGTGCCTAACCCGCCGAAAACCTGGGAAGAGATCCCGAAACTGGATAAAGAGCTGAAAGCGAAAGGTAAGAGCGCGCTGATGTTCAACCTGCAGGAGCCGTACTTCACCTGGCCGCTGATTGCTGCCGATGGCGGTTACGCGTTCAAGTTTGAAAACGGCAAATATGATGTGAAAGACGTGGGCGTGGACAATGCGGGTGCGAAAGCGGGTCTGACCTTCCTGGTCGATCTGATCAAGAACAAACACATGAACGCGGATACCGATTACTCCATCGCGGAAGCGGCGTTCAACAAAGGCGAAACCGCGATGACCATCAACGGTCCGTGGGCCTGGACCAACATCGACAAGAGCAAAATCAACTACGGCGTGACGCTGCTGCCAACCTTCAACGGCAAACCGTCTAAACCGTTCGTTGGCGTGCTGAGCGCAGGTATCAACGCCGCCAGCCCGAACAAAGAGCTGGCGAAAGAGTTCCTCGAAAACTACCTGCTGACCGATCAGGGTCTGGATGAAGTAAACAAGGACAAACCGCTGGGTGCCGTCGCGCTGAAATCCTTCCAGGATCAGCTGGCGAAAGACCCACGTATCGCGGCAACCATGGATAACGCCCAGAAAGGCGAAATCATGCCGAACATCCCACAGATGGCCGCGTTCTGGTATGCCACCCGTACTGCGGTGATTAACGCCGCAAGTGGTCGTCAGACTGTCGATGCCGCGCTGAAAGATGCACAGGGTCGTATTACTAAGTAATGCCGTAGTCCCCTCTCCCAAAGGGAGAGGGTTAGGGTGAGGGTTGTCGCTATCTGCACGCCCTCACCCCGGCCCTCTCCCCCAGGAGAGGGAGAAAAGATCAAACGTTGTAGAGGAAGAACCCCATGGATGTCATTAAAAAGAAACATTGGTGGCAAAGCGACGTGCTGAAGTGGTCAGCGATCGGTCTGCTCTGTCTGCTGGTGGGTTACCTTGTTGTTTTAATGTACGTACAAGGGGAATATCTTTTTGCCATCATGACGCTGATTTTAAGCTCTGCTGGCCTGTATATTTTCGCCAACCGTAAGGCGTATGCCTGGCGTTATGTCTATCCGGGCGTGGCCGGGATGGGGCTGTTTGTCCTGTTCCCGCTGATCTGTACTATCGCTATCGCATTCACTAACTACAGCAGCACCAACCAGCTCGCGCAAGAGCGCGCCACTCAGGTGCTTCTGGACCGTTCTTATCAGGCAGGCAAGACCTTCAACTTTGGTTTGTATCCTGCGGGTGACGAATGGAAATTAGCACTGACTGACGGCGAGAGCGGCAAAACCTTTATTTCCGACGCTTTCAAATTTGGCGGCGAGCAGAAGCTGGCCTTAAAAGAGGCCCCTGCCCTGCCGGAAGGCGAACGCGCTAACCTGCGTATCATTACCCAGAACCGTCAGGCGCTGACTCAGCTCACCGCCGTGCTGCCGGACGAAAGCAAAGTGACCATGAGCTCGCTGCGCCAGTTCTCCGGCACTCAGCCACTCTATACCCTGGCGAATGACGGCACGCTGACGAATAACCAGAGCGGCGTGAAGTACCGTCCGAACAACGATATTGGTTTCTATCAGTCTGTAAACGCCGACGGCAGCTGGGGTGATGACAAACTCAGCCCGGGTTATACCGTGACCATCGGCTGGGACAACTTTACCCGCGTGTTTACCGACGAAGGGATCCAGAAGCCGTTCTTTGCTATCTTCGTCTGGACGGTGGTCTTCTCCGTACTGACGGTACTCCTGACCGTTGCTGTGGGCATGGTGCTGGCCTGCCTCGTGCAGTGGGAAGCCCTGAAAGGCAAAGCGATCTACCGCGTGCTGCTGATCCTGCCGTATGCCGTTCCGTCGTTTATCTCAATTCTGATTTTCAAAGGGCTGTTTAACCAGAGCTTCGGTGAAATCAACATGATGCTGAGCGCGCTGTTCGGCATCAAACCGGCCTGGTTCAGCGACCCGACTACCGCCCGTTCGATGATTATCATCGTCAACACCTGGCTGGGTTATCCGTACATGATGATCCTGTGCATGGGCCTGCTGAAGGCCATCCCGGACGACCTGTACGAAGCCTCGGCAATGGATGGCGCGGGTCCGTTCCAGAACTTCTTTAAGATTACGCTGCCGCTGCTCATCAAGCCGCTGACCCCGCTGATGATTGCCAGCTTTGCCTTCAACTTTAACAACTTCGTGCTGATTCAGCTGTTGACCAACGGTGGCCCGGATCGTCTCGGTACCACCACGCCGGCCGGCTATACCGACCTGCTCGTGAGCTACACCTATCGCATCGCCTTTGAAGGCGGCGGCGGTCAGGACTTTGGTCTGGCGGCAGCGATTGCCACCCTGATCTTCCTGCTGGTGGGCGCACTGGCGATAGTGAACCTGAAAGCCACACGTATGAAATTTGACTAAGGAGGGCATCGATCATGGCTATGGTACAACCCAAATCTCAGAAACTGCGCCTCCTGGCGACGCACTTAGGGCTGCTGATTTTTATTGCGGCAATCATGTTCCCGCTGCTGATGGTCATCGCCATCTCCCTGCGTTCAGGTAACTTCGCTACCGGGAGCTTGATCCCGGACGAAATCTCCTGGGAGCACTGGAAGCTCGCGCTGGGCTTCAGCGTGGAGCATGCCGATGGCCGCGTCACCCCGCCGCCGTTCCCGGTGCTGTTATGGCTATGGAACTCGGTGAAAATCGCCGGGATCACTGCGATAGGTATTGTGACGCTCTCCACGACCTGTGCATACGCTTTCGCCCGTATGAAGTTCCCGGGCAAGGCCTCACTGCTGAAAGGGATGCTGATTTTCCAGATGTTCCCGGCGGTACTGTCTCTGGTCGCGTTGTATGCCTTGTTTGACCGCCTGGGCCAGTATGTGCCGTTTATCGGCCTGAACACCCACGGCGGCGTGATCTTCGCCTATCTTGGCGGTATCGCTCTGCATGTGTGGACCATCAAAGGCTATTTCGAAACCATCGACGGCTCGCTGGAAGAAGCAGCGGCGCTGGATGGCGCGACGCCATGGCAGGCGTTCCGTCTGGTTCTGCTGCCGCTGTCGGTGCCTATCCTGGCGGTGGTGTTTATCCTGTCGTTTATCGCCGCCATCACCGAAGTGCCGGTCGCCTCTCTGCTACTGCGTGATGTGAATAGCTACACCCTGGCCGTAGGTATGCAGCAATACCTCAACCCGCAAAACTACCTGTGGGGCGACTTTGCCGCGGCGGCCGTACTCTCTGCCATCCCGATTACCGTGGTGTTCCTGCTGGCCCAGCGCTGGCTGGTCAACGGCCTGACGGCGGGCGGTGTGAAAGGTTAAGTTTCATCTGTTATGCCACTGCAACCCTCAACTTTAGACGTATTGTATTAACCCAACTTGTGACTGTTGTTAGGCGCTCTTCGGAGCGCCATTTTTTTATTCGCGCTTCAGCCGCTTCGAATTACACAACCAGAGGGTGATCACCAGCAGCAGGATCGCCGCCGAGTAGATCAGCACATCAAGGGGAGATTTATGATCGACGATGATCAGCCGCACTATCGCGGTGATCCCAATGTAGACAAAATAGCGCAGCGGGAAGTGAAAGCCTGACTGGAAATACTTCACAATCAGGGCGATAAATTCAAAGTAGAGAAAGTAGACCACCAGGCCTTCCACCAGCGCATATTTGCTGGTTTGCTCGGGGGCGAACAGCACATCTGCCAGATGCACCGTCTCTTTACCCAAAAAGACGACCAGGATCAGGCCAAGGCTCAGCAGACCGAGGTTCAGCACGGTCTGGAGGATAGTTGAGATGAACTCAACGCGCGGGCGAGTCAGGGATGTCATACAGCACCTCATTCTCCAGGGCGAGGTTCCTGTATAACGCAAAAATGTGACGTGGATCTATATTTTTTAATTATGTTTTATGTATGGAGGTAACGGATGGAGCGCAGACCTACCGGGGTTCGCAACGTAACCTGTGGCGAAAATGTCACTCTTTATGAGCCCTGCAATCTTTATGACTGCGTGCTTGGCAACGGTGTGTTTGTCGGCCCGTTTGTTGAAATCCAGGGCCATACGCGCATTGGCGATGAGAGCAAAATTCAGTCGCACACCTTCATTTGCGAGTATGTCAGCATAGGCGAACGCTGTTTTATTGGTCATGGGGTGATGTTTGCCAACGATATGTTTCGCGACGGCAAACCCAATGCTGACCGGAACAGCTGGGGACGCATTACCGTGGGAAATGATGTGTCGATTGGCAGTGGCGCCACCATTCTGGCGGTCTCCATCTGTGACGGGGTGGTGATTGGTGCGGGGAGCGTGGTGACCAAATCCATCACCGAGAAAGGCGTTTATGCGGGAAACCCGGCGAGGCTGCTGCGCCGCTTGTGAGTTGCCCGGTGGCGCTGGCGCTTACCGGGCCTACAACAGAAAAGGATAAGGGCTATCAGCGGAAGTTAATGTTCTTATCGCTGGTCATGTCATACAGCTGGAACTTACGACCCAACTGCTGGCCCACGTCGCGCGTCAGCGGCGTCCAGCCAATGGCCGCACGGCTGCGGGTTGGGCCGGATGAGAACAGATCCAGTGGAATCGACACATACACCCCTTTGGTGAAGTCCCCTTCCCCGTATTCGTCCGGCGAAACGTTGGTGATGGTGGCGTAACCGCCTACCACCACTCCGCTGTCGAAGTGTTTGGAGATATCCAGCGTGCCGCCCTTATCGCCCGCCAGGTACTGACCCACGCTGGCTTTCACCAGCACGTCCTGGGCGAACGACGGCGTCCAGTAGGCCGTCAGGTGACCGGTTTTCACGCTATAGTCGGTGAACTTCATCATGTCCTGCGCGCTACGCCAGTCACGCTGTTTAACGTAGTTGGCATCAATACCAAACGCCCAGTTGCTGTCCACCGGACGATAAAGCACTTCCGCACCCGCACCGCCGTACATGGTTTCCAGATAACCGCCGTAGACCTGACCGTAGAAGCCATTACCGAAGTACTGAAAGTAGTTGGCCTGCAGGTTGTTTACGTAGGCATCGTTCTGCACATACTCACGGACGCGGGTACGCACGCGGGGCAGCTTCGAGTCGTTCGGCGGATTGGTGTAGTTGAACTTGTCGTAGTTGTTGGCAAGGTTGCCAAACAGGCTGCCGGTGGTCAGCAGGTGGTCGGTCACCCACAGATCCGCCGTCGCCATCACGCCCAACTGGTACATGTAGAAGTTTTCCGGCCCACCGACAGACTGGTTTAGCACCGGGTCGATGTGGAAATCGAAGCGCGATTTATCGATATACCAGCCCTGCTCGGTCGTTTCCGGCACGATCGGCTCAACGCGTTTTTGTACCAGCTCGGTTTCATGCCCCAGCGGCTCGCCCTCCAGATGGCGCTTAAGGCTGGCCACGTCCGTTTCCGTCGTCACCTGCGGCAGGTTCAGGCGGTTCTCCGTCACGCGGATCGTGCGGATCCCCTCCGGCAGATCGTTCATGATGATCCGGTTGGCACGTTCGATCCCTTCCCGCGAGTCGCGATATTTCACCTGCTCGCCGGTCACGTACAGCGTATCGCCTTTCACCTGAATCTTCGGATCGGCCAGACCAGCGTTATATTTCAGCAGTGTCAGCTGGTTGGCCACCACGGAGTGCTGCAGAATGGCATCCTGAGGCTCTGGCTGATATGCAGGCCGCGCGTTGTCGTTATAGTGCGGTCGCATATCGTTAAAGTTCGTGCGCAGCGTAAAGCCGAACATGACGGTATTGCCGCGCTCGTAGCTGAGGTTAACGTCGGCCCAATCGGTGACACGGTAAATGGCGCCGACGTTAAACTTGCTCTTCTGCTCAATTTTCCCGGCGAAGTCCTGCGAGTAGTCGTTTCCTTCGTACTCCAGCTTCAGGCGCAGCGGCTGCCACGGCGTCTGATACTCCACGCCGCCAAACAGGGACGCCGGGCCATGGAACATCTGGTCACCGTTAATGGAACCCGCTTTCTGATAGCTGTTATCGCGATAGCAGAATTTGTCGCTGTAAGTGCAGAACGGGTTTTTCACGTTGCCGCTGGTACCGAGATAGCCCCAGCCAAGCCCCAGTGAGAAGTCAAACGGCCCCCAGGCCTTACTGGCGACAATGTACTCCGCGTCGAACAGGCCGGTACCGCCGATATCTTTCGCCCCCACGGAAACCTGCGGCATCCAGTAGCTCTCTTCCCACAGACGCAGTTTTACGTCGAAGGCTTTATCTTTGTAGGTCTGATCGCCGGAGAACGCGTCCACGCTGCTGTACTGTTTCGTCCGTACGTCGGTGTAGCGCAGCGTGGTTTCGAGCCATGGGAACAGCTGTACGGATGCAGAATAGTAGCGGTACTGGTCGTTATCACGATAGTTAAGGCTAATTTCCCCTTCTCGCGCCATACGCGCGGTAGGGGTTTGCAGTAAACCGACGCCACCGAAGTCTGACTGAGACGGGCCAATGGGTGCCGGATACGTTTCTGCATGACAGGCGGCACTCACACACAGTGCCAGCATGCTATAGAGATAGGTTTTTTTCATTATTCCGGTATCCGCTGTATCAGGGAATGAAGGATATCGGCATTCAGCCCGTCATACGCCTTCGTCCAGAAGTGGTCGGCAAAACCGACAAAAATTATGCTGCCTGGCATAGGTTCGATATGCCGCTTGTTCCAGTAGGCGACCGGTGCTTTTTGCGTGTTCCCGTCAGGGTAAATCACCCAGGCGTAGCTGTTATCCGCACCACTCAACAGGCTCTGCTCGTCGAGATAGCTCGCCACGTCGCGGCCGGGGGTAAAAGGCTTTTTCCCCGGACTGCTGATAAGCCCCATCACGGTGATGGTGGTAGGCTGCGCGGGGAGCCAGAGCGTGTAGTCGCCCTCGAGTGCCGGATTGCCTTTTTCCGTCACGCGGACTTCATCCGGATCGAGATTGACCTTTTGTCTTCCGGTGACCTTCAGCGCCAGAAGCTGCTGGCGAAGGCTGTTAATGGCTGCCGCATCGTCACCGTCTTCCTGCTCTGCTAACCCGGTTAACCTGGCGAGCAGCGCCTTATGTTTTTGTTCCGCCTCAACCGTTGCCTGCCGCTCACCGATCACCGCCCCTGGCCACCAGCTGTTTGCCAGTCTTGGCTGGCCGACGAGATCAATCAGATGCCCGGCGTTCGTCAACGTTTTGGGCTGCGCGTTGTTCGGTGTGTAGACCTTCACCGTCCCGGCAGACCAGGCGAGCGGTGTGGCAAAGCTTGCGATCAGCGCAACGCGAATAAGTGTTTTCATGATTTCGCGGCCTTGATCAGCGTGGTTTTGACCGGGAAGAATCCGGCACCCAGATACTGCAATGACTGGCGGATCTGCCCGTCCTCATCCACCCAGAAACGGTTATGCCAGGTCGCCCGATCGGTCGTGACCTCTTCATCCAGTACGCGAACCTGAGTTTCGTCGCTGCCTACCCTGACGCTGTCCATACCATCCCAGCGGAAGGTAGAGCGGGCGGTGGCGTAACGAACCTGCTTGTGTTCCGTCCACCCCATTGTCCGCGTCCAGCTTGCACCGTCGGTGATCTGGTTCGGTTTGATGAGCGGATCGGCCGCGAGGTTGTTGACCTCGAGGAGGTTGTCGCCACCGAGCAGGGTTTTCACAATACGGCTATGTTGCGTCACGATGGTGGCCTGATCCTGCGTCACCCATTTCTGCTGCCCGTTTTCATCGAAAGCGAGCACCACAAACAGTTGCGGCCCATCGTTGAGCTGCATGTACTGACTGGCATACGGCATGTTCTGAAGTTCATCATCGGTCAAATGCACGCCCGGTGTACCGAACATGCTTTCCCACAGTGAATTACCCAGCCCTTTGGTGGTGGCCGAGCACGCCTGCAACAGCAGGCAAATCAGGATGATTGCAGGTCGCTTCACGACTCTTCTCCGAAGGGGCGAAATAACCACACCGAAGTGTGGTTATGATTAAAACACCCGCTATTACTGGGTGCTGGTCGTTGTGGTGGTCGTGGTTCCGGTATTGGAGCCATCACCGCCACCGGTTGCCGCCAGCGCGACACCCACGGCTGAACTTACGGTGCTGGCGCTGGCTGCGGTAGAAATCCCCGCAGACGCAGACGTCGCAGCCGACACTGCTGCTTCCCCGACCTGAACCGGAGCTGCATAAACAGATGTCGCCGCAAGCGCAGATATGGCAAAAATGCCATACAGTACTTTCTTCATATCAATTTCCCTTCAATGAATGAATGGAGATTTGCCCGAAAAGAATTCCAGGCGGATTCGAGTATACACAACTAAAGCAGAGGGATTGCCGTACGGATAAATAGAGGAAGGGTTTTCGGACTATTGGATAAAATTGAAATATAAGAACAATTTAGAAATTAAAGAATCAATAAAAATCTAATAGATATAATTACACCCAGTAAAATCACTACTCCGTATAATCCTAAAATAAACCGTACTCATTAACCGGTTAAAGGGTATTTTCAGATAAAACTCAGAACGGGAATTTGAGCTAAATAACAGACATCAGGAATTATCCGATAAAAAAATGCCGGCATATCGCCGGCACGTTTTTATGAAGATTTAATTACGCGCGCCATGCTTTATAGCGATTAATCAAACCATTTGTCGAGCTGTCGTGGCTGCTAATCGCCTTATCATCACCCAGTTCAGGCAGAATGCGGTTCGCCAGCTGTTTGCCCAGCTCAACGCCCCACTGGTCAAAGGTGAAGATGTTCAGGATAGCGCCCTGCGTGAAGATCTTATGCTCATAAAGGGCAATCAGCGCGCCCAGGCTGAACGGCGTGATTTCACGCAACAGGATGGAGTTGGTTGGACGGTTGCCTTCGAACACTTTGAACGGCACAACATGTTCCAGGGTGGCAGGATCTTTACCCTGGTCACGGTATTCCTGCTCTACTACCTCGCGGGATTTACCAAACGCCAGCGCTTCAGTCTGAGCGAAGAAGTTAGACAGCAGTTTCGGATGGTGATCAGACAGCGGGTTATGGGTGATAGCCGGGGCGATGAAATCGCACGGTACCATTTTGGTTCCCTGGTGAATCAGCTGATAGAACGCGTGCTGACCGTTGGTGCCTGGCTCACCCCAGATGATTGGGCCAGTCTGGTAATCCACCGCGTTGCCGTTACGGTCAACGTATTTACCGTTGGATTCCATATTGCCCTGCTGGAAATAGGCCGCGAAGCGGTGCATGTACTGGTCGTACGGCAGGATCGCTTCGGTCTCTGCGCCGAAGAAGTTGTTGTACCAGATGCCGATCAGTGCCAGCAGCACTGGCAGGTTTTTCTCAGGTGCGGTGGTGGAGAAGTGTTTGTCCATCGCGTGCGCGCCGGAGAGCAGCTCAACAAAGTTGTCGAAGCCCACGGAGAGGATGATGGACAGACCGATTGCGGACCACAGAGAGTAACGGCCACCCACCCAGTCCCAGAACTCGAACATGTTTGCAGTATCAATACCGAACTCACCGACCGCTTTACCGTTGGTGGACAGAGCCGCGAAGTGCTTCGCCACGTGCTTGTTGTCGCCCGCGGTTTTCAGGAACCAGTCGCGCGCGCTGTGGGCGTTGGTCATGGTTTCCTGGGTGGTGAAGGTTTTAGACGCCACCAGGAACAGGGTGGTTTCCGGGTTCACGTTCTTCAGCACTTCGGCGATGTGGGTACCATCGACGTTAGAGACAAAGTGCATATTGAGGTGGTTTTTGTATGGACGCAGCGCTTCGGTCACCATGAACGGGCCGAGATCAGAGCCGCCGATACCGATGTTAACCACGTCGGTGATCGCTTTGCCGGTGTAGCCTTTCCAGCTTCCGGAGATGATCGCTTCAGAGAAGGCTTTCATCTTTTCCAGCACCGCGTTCACTTCCGGCATCACATCTTTGCCATCAACGATGATTGGCGTATTGCTACGGTTACGCAGTGCCACGTGCAGCACGGCACGGTCTTCGGTGCGGTTGATCTTCTCACCGGAGAACATGGATTTGATGGCGTCGGCAAGCTGAGTCTCTTTTGCCAGATCCTGCAGTTTCGCCAGCGTCTCTTCGGTAATGCGGTTTTTGGAGAAATCCACCAGCATCAGGTCATCGAAGGTCGCGGAGAATTTGTTGAAACGATCGGCATCGTTCGCGAACAGCTCCGCGATAGTGACGTCTTTCATTTCATCAAAATGTTTTTGTAGTGCCTGCCAGGCAGCGGTCTGCGTTGGGTTGATGTTTTTCATTAGCAATACTCTTCTGATTTGAGAATTGTGACTGCGGTCGATTGTAGCGCCTGCAAATAAAAATTGTGATGGTTTTTATGCCATTGCCCTGGCCTGCATCAAACGCAGGTGAAAAGACCCGAAAAGTATAGCTGCTGACGCGCCCACCCGTGGCGGCGAAATGTCGGTCAAAACCGGGTAAAATGAAGCATAAAATATGGCCCTGTTATAAGTCCTGTTTCTCAGGGGTACCCCCCCATGAAAAATCCGCATAATCCCGGCATTGACAGGACCTCCCCCGCATTTTATTTATAGGGCCGTATTTTGCGCCTGCACCTGTTTTCGTTTCATTCTTGTGCCATGGTCGCTTTATTCATTCCCTGACACGAGGTTGTTATGACGAGTTTTGTGGTCGCCAAGTTTGGCGGCACCAGTGTGGCAGATTACGATGCCATGAACCGCAGCGCCGATGTGGTGCTGGCCGATCCGAATACCCGCCTGGTAGTGCTTTCTGCCTCTGCTGGCGTGACGAACCTGCTGGTTTCTCTGTCTGAAGGACTGGAGGCCACCGAGCGCTTCGTTAAGCTGGACGCACTGCGCAAAATTCAGTTCGACATCCTTGAACGTCTGCAGAATCCAAACGTGATCCGCGAGGAAGTAGAGCGCCTGCTGGAAAATATCACCACGCTGGCAGAAGCCGCTTCTCTGGCCACCTCCACCGCCCTGACCGATGAACTGGTCAGCCACGGTGAGCTCATGTCCACCCTGCTGTTTGTTGAAATCATGCGTGAACGTCATGTTCAGGCACAGTGGTTCGACGTGCGTAAAATCATGCGCACCAGCGATCGCTTTGGCCGCGCCGAGCCGGACGTGGAAGCGCTGGCCGAGCTGACCAATCAGCAGCTGGCCCCGCGCCTGGATGAGGGTATCGTGATCACCCAGGGCTTTATCGGCAGCGAAGCCAAAGGCCGCACCACCACGCTTGGCCGTGGCGGCAGTGACTACACCGCGGCGCTGCTGGGCGAAGCGCTGCACGCGACCCGCGTCGATATCTGGACTGACGTCCCGGGGATCTACACCACCGATCCACGCGTCGTCTCTGCGGCAAAACGTATTGATGTGATTGCGTTTGAAGAAGCAGCGGAAATGGCGACCTTCGGTGCGAAAGTGCTGCACCCGGCAACGCTGCTGCCTGCCGTGCGTAGTGATATCCCGGTCTTTGTCGGTTCAAGTAAAGATCCGAAAGCGGGCGGTACGCTGGTATGCAAGAAAACCGAAAACCCACCGCTGTTCCGCGCGCTGGCCCTGCGCCGTAAGCAAACGCTGGTCACGCTGCACAGCCATAATATGCTGCACTCGCGCGGCTTCCTGGCGGAAGTGTTTGGCATCCTGGCGCGTCATAATATCTCCGTGGATCTGATCACCACCTCCGAAGTGAGCATCGCGCTGACGCTGGACACCACCGGTTCAACCTCAACGGGTGACACCCTGCTGACGCAGTCGTTGCTGATTGAGTTGTCTGAACTGTGCCGCGTGGAAGTAGAAGAAAACCTGGCGCTGGTGGCGATCATCGGTAATAAGCTGTCGCGCGCCTGTGGCGTGGGCAAAGAGGTCTTCGGGGTACTCGATCCGTTCAATATCCGTATGATTTGCTACGGTGCCTCCAGCTACAACCTCTGCTTCCTGGTGCCAGCTGAGCAGGCGGAGCAGGTTGTGCAAAAACTTCATCAGAATTTGTTTGAATAAAATTCGTTAGCACGATAAACAATACCTATAAGCCGGGCACAGACCCGGCTTTTTTATAACTAAACAACACGACAATACTGCAAGGAATACCTATGTTATCCGCCATCACCCGGCTGTTCCCGTTATGGGCGCTGCTGCTCTCCATACTCGCGTATTACACTCCCGCTACGTTCACGGGCATTGGTCCGTGGGTGACTACGTTGCTGATGCTGATCATGTTCGGCATGGGTGTACACCTAAAAATCGACGACTTTAAACGCGTGCTGTCACGCCCGGCTCCGGTGGCCGCAGGGATTTTCCTGCACTACCTGGTGATGCCTCTTGCGGCCTGGCTGCTGGCAATGGCCTTTAAGATGCCACCCGACCTCTCCGCCGGGATGGTACTGGTGGGCAGCGTGGCCAGCGGAACCGCGTCGAATGTCATGATCTATCTGGCAAAAGGCGATGTGGCGCTCTCCGTGACCATCTCTTCGGTATCCACGCTGGTTGGCGTCATTGCCACACCATTGTTAACCCGCTTGTATGTGGATGCGCATATCCAGGTGGACGTGATGGGAATGCTGCTGAGCATTTTGCAAATCGTGGTGATCCCGATCGCATTGGGTCTGGTCATTCACCACCTGTTCCCGCGCGTGGTGAAAGCCGTTGAACCGTATCTGCCTGCGTTTTCGATGGTCTGTATTCTGGCCATCATCAGCGCCGTGGTGGCAGGTTCCGCGTCGCACATTGCATCTGTGGGCTTTGTCGTGATTATCGCGATCGTGCTGCATAACACCATTGGTCTGCTGGGCGGCTACTGGGGCGGGAAACTGTTTGGTTTCGATGAATCCACCTGCCGGACACTGGCCATTGAGGTAGGAATGCAGAACTCCGGCCTGGCGGCGGCGCTCGGGAAAATCTACTTCTCGCCGCTGGCGGCTCTGCCTGGTGCGCTCTTCTCGGTCTGGCATAACCTGTCCGGTTCACTACTGGCGGGATACTGGTCCGGTAAACCGATTGATGAACAAACGAAAAAAGATGCGGTGAAACAGGGTTAATTTACGGTACTTGCTTTACACTGAAGCCTCTCTCTCAGGAGGCTTCAGCAATGGCGACACCACGATTAACCCAGAAAGACATGACGGAAGCCGAGCAGCGTGAACTTAAAACGCTTCTTGACCGCGCACGCATCGCGCATGGCCGCACGCTGACAAACGCCGAAACCAATCAGGTGAAAAAAGAGTACATCGACAAACTGATGGCGCAGCGTGATGCCGAGGCGAAGAAAGCCCGCAAACTGAAAAAGCAGCAGGCATATAAGCCGGATACTGAAACGACCTTTTCGTGGTCGGCCAATACCTCTACCCGTGGAAGGCGCTAATTAGCGCCCCTTCTTTTTACGGCCCGGCTGGGTAAAACGTTTCCCGTTGCCCGGCTTGCCACGCCCTTTTTCTTCCGCCTGAGGCGCCTTCACGACCGGACGCTTCATCGTCTGAGTTTTCGGTTTCGCTTTGGTCTTCGGCTTTGCTTCGGACGAGGAGTTCTCGATAAGTTTGAACAGCTCAATCAGCTCGTCGTCCGTTAGGTCACGCCACTCGCCCAGCGGGATCCCGGACAGGCTGACGTTCATGATGCGCGTGCGTTCCAGCTTCGTCACTTCGTAGCCAAAGTATTCGCACATACGGCGGATCTGGCGGTTCAGGCCCTGCACCAGGGTAATGCGGAACGCGAACGGTGCCTCTTTTTTGACCTTACACTTCTTCGTCACGGTGCCCAGAATCGGTACGCCTGCACCCATTCCTCGGATAAATTCGTCCGTGACCGGCTTATTCACTGTAACGATATACTCTTTTTCGTGGTCGTTACCGGCACGCAGAATCTTGTTCACCAGATCGCCGTGGTTAGTGAGGAAAATCAGCCCCTGGGAGTCTTTATCCAGACGGCCAATCGGGAAGATACGGCTGCTGTGGTTAACGAAATCAACAATGTTGTCCCGCTCGCCCTCTTCCGTGGTACTGACGATACCAACCGGTTTATTCAACGCGATAAACACCAGGTCTTCTGCATCACGCGGTTCGATGAGCTGACCATTCACTTTAACCACGTCGCCAGGCATCACCTGGTCACCAATAGTGGCGCGTTTGCCGTTGAGGAACACATTACCTTGTTCGATGTAACGGTCCGCCTCGCGACGTGAGCAGATCCCGCTCTCGCTAATGTATTTGTTTAATCGGGTTGATTGAGTTGGCAGCATAGTTTCTCCTGTGAAGGGCGAAATATACCTTACCTTGCGGCTGACAAAAAAGGCCTAGTAACCGTTGATCAGAAAATCGAGTGCATCCCGCAATGAAGCACTGTTGTCAGTGAGATCGGCAACGCGTTCACCTAACTCTTTTGAAGATATGCCTGACAGCATATGCATCATGACAACGCAAGGCTTACCCGCGATTTCAACGACAGGGCACACTTTCGCAGGCGGACGAATGCCGCCCAGCAGGCTTAATTCAACGGCGGGAGCGACAAGTACATGTTTCATCGCATTAGCAACAGGGTGCTGCATATTAATAAGCCATGGATAGGCTTTTCTCCCATTGCCTTCATTCTCATAAGCAAAATATTGCTCCATCAGAACGACCTCTGAAAATCACTAAAGGAGCCGTTTTCATCAACCCACTGGTTGATGGCCTCTATAGACGCTTTATTTTCTGCTAACCACTCTGCGCGCTGATGCGCACGAAACTGCTCCTGTAGAGCGGCCGTGAGTACAGCAGAAAGATTGAGTTTCAGCCGTCGCGCTTCTTCAAGAATTTCAGGTGCTAACGAAACATTGACTGATTTTTTAATGCCATGGGTAGTGCGCATGAGAACCCCCATTGGAATGCGCATGAATTGGCGAAGTGTAGCGTAATAAACGAGCATTTTCTATTCCCTTCAAAATATAAGGTCTGAAGAGTAAATTGCGCTTTATAAAGCGTCACGCCTCGCAAATGGGTTTTGCGAGGCGCTTTCAGAGATTAATACTCATCCCGCTCGTCATCTTCATCCGGCTGTTCCATCACGCTGTACGCCACCGCACAGAACAATGAGTTAAGGCGTTTCATATCCCCCAGCAGCCCCAGATGCAGGGAGCTGGTTTCGATACTTTGCACGTTTTGCTGGTGCAGACGTTCAACGTGGGCGTGCGAGTAGCGGCGGTTGAGGATACGGAAACGATGTTTGTTGCGGCGCAGGCGGCGTGCGCTCGGCACATCACTTGAGAAGAAGACCAGCATCGCCAGCTTCAGGTTACTCAGAAGTTGTTCGTGAAGGGCTTCCAGCTCCTTCAGCCCTTCGACGGAGAACGCACGGCGGGCGGCCAGGGATTTATCAGCAATTTCACTGCCCATCCGCTCCACAATATCCGAGGCCTGCTCAAGGTTAAGCGACATTTCAATGATTTCCGCCCAGCGGCGGGACTCCTCTTCCGCCAGTTCATCCTGCGGGATGCGCGCCAGATAGAGCTTGATGGCGGTATAGAGCACGTTGATATCATCCGCGAGCCTGCGCAACTCTTTCTCTTCCCGCGGCTCGCCGTGCATTACCTTTTGCAGGCCTTCGAGCATGGTTTCCATCGCATCCCCCATGCGCAGCGTTTCGCGGGCGGCATTGGCCAGCGCCAGCGCAGGGGTATCCAGCGCGGAGGTGTCCAGATGCTTCGGTTTCAGGCGCGCATCCAGCTCCGGCTCGTCGCGGATAAGCCGTTCACAGAAGCGCGCCATTGGCTCAGCAAACGGAACCATCGCCAGGCAGCGCACCAGGTTGTAGAAGACGTGGAAGTAGATCACCAGCTCTGCCTTCGGCAGAGAGAGGTTGTCCATCAGGTTCGCCAGTGGGTGCACAAACGGCAGAATAATCAGGCTGCCCACCAGCTTAAACAGCAGACTGCCGAGCGCCACGCGGCGGGCGGCAGCATTGGCGGCGCTGTTATTAAGCATCGCCAGCAGGCCAGAACCGAGGTTAGCCCCGATTACCAGACACAGTGCGACCGGAAAGGAGATCGCCCCGGCGGCGGTTAAGGTCGCCGTCAGCAGTACAGCCGCCAGGCTGGAGTAACTGACGATGGCAAATACCGCGCCAATCAGCGCATCCAGCATGATGTCACCGGTCAGCGAGGCAAAGATGACCTGCACGCCGTTGGCTTCGGTAATGGGCGTTACCGCCTGCACAATCAGTTCCAGCGCCAGCAGGATCAGCCCAAGGCCAATTCCCACGCGTCCAAGCTGGCCAGCGCGTGTCTGTTTACGCCCAAGGAAGAAGATAACCCCGATAAATATCAGCAGCGGTGACAGCCAGGAGAGGTCGAAGGTGAGGATACGCGCCATCAGCGCGGTACCCACGTCTGCGCCCAGCACAATAACCAGTGCAGGGGCCAGCGCCACCAGATCCTGCGCGACAAACGATGTCACGAGCAATGTGGTCGCATTACTGCTCTGAACCAGCGCCGTTACGCCAATACCCGCGCAGAAGGCGAGCGGTTTCTTCTCTACGCTGCTGCTGAGAACGGTACGTAAACGTGCGCCAAACACGCGCATCACGCCGGTACGGACAATATGGGTGCCCCAGACCAGCAGTGCGACAGCCGAAAGCAGATGTAACAGGGTCAGCACGGAAGGTTATCCTCCTTATCGTTATTCGTTTTCCTTAGGTCAGTATAAGGGTTTAAACGTAAGAAAGAGACAGGGCGCTCATTGAGCGCCCTGTTAGTTGTAAGGAAAAGTGACGTCAGTCGGCGTCGTAGCCGAGATTCGGCGCTAACCAACGTTCCACTTCAGAGACGCTCATGCCTTTACGCAGTGCATAATCTTCGATCTGATCGCGCTGCAGCTGCGCCACGGCGAAGTACTTGCTGTCCGGATGACTGAAGTACCAGCCGGAAACCGATGCCCCTGGCCACATCGCGAAAGATTCGGTCAGTTTCATCCCGGTATGGGCTTCAACGTCCAGCAGCTGCCAGATGGTGCCCTTTTCGGTATGCTCCGGACAGGCCGGGTAACCCGGCGCCGGGCGGATCCCCTGGTAGTTTTCGCGGATCAGCTCCTCATTGCTGAGATTTTCATTCGCCGCGTATCCCCAGTACACCTTACGCACGCGCTCGTGCAGATACTCTGCGAAGGCTTCCGCCAGGCGATCGGCAATCGCTTTGACCATGATTTTGTTGTAATCATCGTGCTGCGCTTCAAAGGCGTCCGCCAGCGCATCCTCTTCCAGACCGCCGGTCACAGCGAAGGCACCGATGTAGTCGGCTTTACCACTCAGCTTCGGCGCAACAAAATCGGCCAGACAGTAGTTGGCAAACCCGACCTTTTCAGTTTGCTGGCGCAGGTGATGGCTTACGGTCAGCACGTGAGTGCGCGTCTCATCGCGATAAATTTCGATGTCATCGCCCACACGGTTCGCCGGGAACAGCCCCACCACGCCGCGCGGGTTGAGGGTTTTCTCTGCGCTCAGCTTGTCGAGCATGTCGTTGGCATCGTTAAACAGGCGCTTCGCCTCTTCACCTACTACCTCATCTTCAAGGATGCGCGGATATTTGCCCGCCAGCGACCAGGTCATAAAGAACGGCGTCCAGTCGATGTAGTTGCGCAGCGTTTCAATGCTGGCGCTCACCTCCTGCACGCCCAGACGATGGGCAACCGGCGGCGTATAGCTCGCCCAGTCAAACGCCAGATCGTTATCGCGCGCCGCCTGCAGCGTCACCGGCGGGGTGCGCGGTTTTTTGCGTGCATGCTGAATGCGGACGGTCTCGTACTCTTTGCGGGTCCGTGCCACAAAGTCATCGCGCTGGGTGTCGGAGAGCAGCGCAGAGACCACCCCCACGGTGCGCGAGGCGTTCTGTACATAGACCGTCGGGCCGCTGTAGTTCTGCTCGATTTTCACCGCCGTGTGCGCTTTCGAGGTGGTCGCCCCGCCGATCAGCAGCGGAATGGTGAAGCCCTGACGCTCCATCTCTTTCGCCACATTGACCATCTCGTCAAGCGACGGGGTAATCAGCCCGGAAAGGCCAATCAGGTCAGCATTGACTTCGCGCGCGGTCCTGAGGATTTTATCCGCCGGCACCATCACGCCAAGATCGATAATCTCGTAGTTATTGCACTGCAGCACCACACCGACGATGTTCTTTCCGATGTCATGCACGTCGCCCTTCACGGTGGCGATAACCATTTTACCGTTGCTGGAACCTTGCTCTTTGCTGGCTTCGATAAACGGCTCCAGATACGCCACGGCCTGCTTCATCACGCGCGCAGATTTCACCACCTGCGGCAGGAACATTTTGCCCTCGCCGAACAGATCGCCGACCACGTTCATGCCGTCCATCAGCGGCCCTTCGATAACCTCGATGGGCCGTGCGGCCTGCTGACGTGCCTCTTCGGTATCCTGCTCGATAAACTCGGTGATGCCTTTTACCAGCGAATATTCCAGCCGTTTCCTTACATCCCAGGCACGCCACTCGGCCTGCTGAACATTGGCAGCGTCGTCCGCTTTGCTGCCGCGGTATTTTTCTGCCAGATCGAGCAGTCGCTCGGTGGCGTCGTTGCGGCGGTTCAGGATCACGTCCTCTACGGCATCGCGCAGTTCGGCAGGAAGGTCGTCGTAAATCGCCAGCTGTCCGGCGTTGACGATCCCCATGTCCATTCCATTGCGAATGGCGTAATAGAGGAATACGGCGTGGATCGCTTCACGCACCGGATCGTTGCCGCGGAACGAGAACGACACGTTCGACACGCCGCCGGAGATCAGCGCATGCGGCAGCTCACGTTTGATGTCTTCACACGCGCCGATAAAGTCCTGGGCGTAGTTATTGTGCTCTTCAATCCCGGTCGCAACGGCGAAGATGTTCGGGTCGAAGATAATGTCTTCCGGCGGGAAGCCCACCTCTTCAGTCAGTATCTTGTACGCGCGGCGGCAAATTTCTATTTTGCGCTCGCGGGTATCGGCCTGGCCCACTTCATCAAAGGCCATCACCACCACGGCCGCGCCATATCGACGGACCAGCTTTGCATGGTGAATGAAGATATCGACGCCTTCTTTCATTGAAATGGAGTTGACGATACCTTTGCCCTGAATGCACTTCAGCCCTTTTTCGATGACTTCCCATTTGGAGGAGTCAATCATGATCGGCACGCGGGCGATATCCGGCTCACCAGCGATCAGGTTGAGGAAACGCACCATCGCCGCTTCGGCGTCGAGCATCCCCTCATCCATGTTGATGTCGATGATCTGCGCGCCGTTTTCAACCTGCTGGCGGGCAACGTCCAGCGCTTCGCTGTACTTCTCTTCTTTGATCAGTCGTTTGAACTTTGCCGAGCCCGTAACGTTTGTACGCTCCCCAACGTTCACAAACAGGCTGTCATCGCCGATGGTCAACGGTTCAAGGCCGGAGAGACGGCAGGCAACCGGCAGCTCGGGCAGTTTACGCGGCGGCAGACCGGCCACGGCATTGCTCATGGCGGCGATGTGCTCCGGCGTGGTGCCGCAGCAGCCGCCAACGATATTCAGGAAACCGGATTCAGCCCATTCGCGGATTTGCGCCGCCATGGTGTCCGCATCCAGGTCGTATTCGCCAAAGGCGTTTGGCAGTCCGGCGTTCGGGTGGGCGGTAACGTAGCATTCCGCGATGCGCGACAGCTCCTGCACGTACTGGCGCAGTTCATCCGGCCCCAGCGCGCAGTTCAGGCCGAAGGAGAGCGCTTCAGCGTGGCGCAGGGAGTTATAAAACGCTTCGGTGGTCTGGCCTGACAGGGTACGGCCAGAGGCATCGGTGATGGTGCCGGAAATCATGATCGGCAGGTCAACGTCCAGCGCCTCGAACTCCTCTTTCACCGCGTATATCGCGGCTTTGGCATTGAGGGTATCGAAAACCGTTTCAATCAGGATCAGATCGGAACCCCCTTCCACCAGCGCTTTGGTTGATTCACGGTAGGCCGCAACCAGCTGGTCAAAGGTAATATTACGAAACGCCGGGTCGTTCACGTCCGGTGAAATAGAGGCGGTGCGGTTGGTTGGACCCAGCACCCCGGCAACATAGCGCGGTTTCTCCGGCGTGCGGGCCGTCCATGCGTCGGCACAGGCGCGGGCGAGTTTCGCCGCCTCAAAGTTTATCTCCGCCGACAGGGACTCCATCTGGTAATCCGCCATGGCGATGGTTGTCGAGTTAAAGGTGTTGGTTTCAACGATATCGGCACCCGCCTCGAAGTAGGCGTTGTGGATATCCGCAATCACCTGCGGTTTGCTTAACACCAGCAGGTCGTTGTTACCTTTGAGGTCGCATGGCCAGTCCGCGAAACGTTCGCCGCGGAAATCGTCTTCACTGAGACGATAGCTCTGGATCATGGTGCCCATGCCGCCGTCCAGCACCAGAATTCGTTCATTTAACTGCGCACGCAGTTGCTCTACTTTGCTGCTCACACTTGCTCCCGACAACGCTCAACCAGGCCAAAAGGCTGCGGTCCATACTGGCACAATCTTGCAGGGTGGAAAAGTCACACGGCGGTAACATGAGACATGTTCACCATCACTCCTCCGATCAGTCAGGATAACGGTTGCAAAATCACCAAATAAAACGAAAATGATTTCCACGATACAGAAAAAGGAGATCGTCATGGTCACGACCGTTCCCGCGAAACGCGGCAGAAAACCTGCCGCCACCCCCGCCGCACAACAGGGCGGACAGGTTCAATCGCTCACGCGCGGTTTGAAGCTGCTGGAGTGGATAGCCGAGTCGCACAGCAGCGTGGCCCTGACGGAGCTGGCTCAGCAGGCTGGTTTGCCGAACTCCACCACGCACCGGCTGCTGACCACCATGCAGCAGCTTGGTTTTGTGCGTCAGGTTGGCGAGCTGGGGCATTGGGCAGTCGGCGCCCATGCGTTCATTGTCGGCAGCAGCTTCCTGCAAAGCCGCAACCTGCTGGCGATTGTGCACCCTATCCTGCGCAAATTAATGGAAGAGTCGGGCGAGACCGTGAATCTGGCCGTACTCGACCAGAGCGACCATCAGGCGATTATCATTGACCAGGTACAGTGTACCCAGCTGATGCGTATGTCAGCCCCCATTGGCGGTAAGCTGCCTATGCACGCGTCCGGTGCGGGGAAAGCCTTTCTGTCACAGCTGAGCGAGGAGCAGGTGACGGGGCTGCTG
Source organism: Enterobacter sp. WCHEn045836 (assembly GCF_003965585.1). Lineage (NCBI taxonomy): Bacteria > Pseudomonadati > Pseudomonadota > Gammaproteobacteria > Enterobacterales > Enterobacteriaceae > Enterobacter > Enterobacter sp. WCHEn045836. Next base: position 6,417 of record NZ_RXPT01000017.1, on the reverse strand, counting down.
CACCGTAAAGGGCTGCACGCCTATACCCACGCCACGCTGGTTTCACCGGTGCATCTGAAAGAAGATCTGGCGTTGACCCGTAAGCGCGGCTATTCGTTTGACGACGAGGAGCATGCCCTGGGCCTGCGCTGTATTGCGGCCTGTATCTTTGACGAGCATCGCGAACCGTTTGCCGCTATCTCCATCTCCGGGCCGATTTCACGTATGACCGACGACCGCGTGACCGAGTTGGGTGCGCTGGTGATTAAGGCGGCGAAAGAGGTGACGCTGGCGTATGGTGGGATTCGTTAGGATTGAGTGCGGTCTGATGCCCTCACCCCGGCCCTCTCCCACAGGGAGAGGGAGAAAACATGATGCCCTTACCCTGCGGGAGAGGGAGAAAACCGGATGCAAAACCGCTGCTTACGACGGTAGGCGTACACATCTTCCACATGCCCGTTTTTGATCCGGGTTTGCAGCCCGCGCCAGTAGCTGGCACGAAACAGATCGGCATGCATCTCTTCAAATAATGGCCCAATACGCGGGTCGGCGCACAGCCAGTGGCGAAACTCCTCCGGAAAGACATCACCCGGTGAGACGCTGTACCACGGCTCGCCGGAGAGTTCATCTTCCGGGTAACGGGGCGGCGGGATATCGCGAAAATTCACCTCCGTCATATAGCAAATTTCATCGTAATCATAGAATACGACTCGCCCGTGACGGGTGACGCCGAAGTTTTTAAACAGCATATCGCCCGGAAAAATATTGGCGGCGGCAAGCTGGCGAATCGCGTTGCCATACTCTTCAATGGCATCTTTTAAAGCCTGACCGTCGGCCTGTTCCAGCCAGATATTCAGCGGCACCATACGACGTTCGATATACAGATGACTAATCGCTATTTTGTCACCCAGATCGGTGATTTTTGCCGGTGCTTCCTGCAGTAACAGGGCCATTAGAGCCGGATCGATCTGCCGCTTATCCAGCACAAAATTTTCAAACTCCTGCGTATCCGCCATACGCCCGACGCGATCGTGTTCTTTCACCAGCTGATAGCAGGCACGAACATGCGCTGCGGTCATCTCTTTCTGCGGCGCGAATGTATCTTTGATGACCTTAAACACCCGGTCAAACCCCGGCAGCGTAAAGACCAGCATCACCATGCCGCGAATGCCGGGCGCTTCGATAAATTGCTCATCGGCGGTGGTGACATAACGCAAATACTCCCGGTAGCTTTCCGTTTTGGCATGCTTCTGACAGCCAATCGCCATATACAGCTCGGCGGTGGTTTTGCCTGGCAGGATCTCACGCAGCCACTCCACCAGGGCGGCAGGCAGCGGAGCGTAGACCATAAAATAGGAGCGGGCGAAGCCAAACACAATGCTGGCCTCGGCGCTGGTGGTCAGGCAGGTATCGACAAACAGTTCGCCGTCATCGGTACGGTGGATGGGCAACAGAAACGGCACGGTGGCGGAGGGCGTCACCAGTTTGCCCACCAGCCATGCGGCTTTATTGCGGTAGAAAAGCTCGTTGGCGACCTGCAAATGGCAGTGGCTGAGTGCCTCTTCGCCAAAGGATTCGTGGAGGTGGGCGATGATAAAGCCAATATCGCGGGCTTTATTCTCCCAGGGCAAGCGCAGCGGTAAGTCTGTTAACACGCGGTGCAGGAGCTTCTCCCAGCCGTGATCGGGGAAAAAATCCTTCGCCAGCGGGCGCGGAATAGTGCGAAAACGACGCTCCGGCTGGGAGCTGAAAATAAATAACCGCTCAGGAGATAAAGAGCGGTGGTCAAATAACCGGCAATACACGGAGTTGAAAAAGCTCTCCGCAATCTCGAAGCGCGGGTAGTCTGGCAACAAATGGGTGTAGTGCTCCTTAACGCGCAGTAAAAATTCCGCGTCCGGGTTTTTACCGTCGGTGATGCAGCGCAACTGCTCCACCACCAGACCCACATGATGGTCGTAGAGGTGAATACGCTGCTTCATGGCCTGCTGAACCGCATGCCAGTCGGCGTGCTCAAAGCGCTGCTGCGCGCCAGAGGTGACTTCCAGAAAGCGACCATACTGGGCATCGAAACCCTGCAAAATAGTCTGTGCAATCAGTAATTCCAGGCCACGCGACATAGATTCCCCCTCACCCAACCCTCTCCCCAGAGGGGAGAGGGGGAAAAGATTAGAACTGAGCTTCTTCCGTTGAACCCGTTAAGGCAGTGACGGAGGAGGTGCCGCCCTGAATAATCGTGGTCACATTATCAAAGTAGCCGGTGCCCACCTCCTGCTGGTGAGACACGAAGGTGTAACCGTCTTTGCCCGCGGCAAATTCCGGCTGCTGCACCTTTTCAACGTAGTGCTTCATGCCCTCACCCTGTGCATAGGCGTGCGCCAGATCGAACATGTTGAACCACATGCTGTGGATGCCTGCCAGGGTAATGAACTGATATTTGTAGCCCATGTCGGACAGCTGCTGCTGGAAGCTGGCAATGGTTTTATCGTCCAGCTTTTTCTGCCAGTTGAAGGACGGCGAGCAGTTGTAGGCCAGCAGTTTGCCCGGGTATTTGGCGTGGATAGCATCGGCAAAGCGTTTTGCCAGCGCCAGATCCGGCGTGGACGTTTCACACCAGACCAGGTCTGCGTACGGTGCATACGCCAGGCCACGGCTGATGGCTTGCTCAATGCCAGCATGGGTACGATAGAATCCTTCGCTGGTGCGCTCGCCGGTAATGAACTCGCTGTCGTACGGGTCACAGTCAGAGGTGATCAGGTCAGCCGCATCCGCATCGGTACGGGCAATCACCAGCGTCGGCACGCCGAGCACGTCGGCGGCCAGACGCGCAGCAACCAGCTTCTGAATCGCTTCCTGGGTTGGGACCAGCACTTTGCCGCCCATGTGTCCGCATTTCTTCACCGAGGCCAGCTGATCTTCGAAGTGAACGGCCGCTGCACCGGCCTCAATCATCGATTTCATCAACTCAAAGGCGTTCAGCACGCCGCCGAAACCCGCTTCTGCATCCGCGACGATCGGCAGGAAGTAGTCAATAAAGCGCGGATCGTTTGGCTCGATACCTGCCGCCCACTGGATCTGATCCGCACGGCGGAAGGTGTTGTTGATCCGATCCACCACCGACGGCACCGAGTTTGCCGGATAGAGCGACTGATCCGGATACATGCTGGAGGCCAGGTTAGCATCCGCCGCGACCTGCCAGCCGGAAAGATAAATGGCTTCGATACCGGCCTTCGCCTGCTGCAACGCCTGACCGCCGGTCAGCGCACCGAGGCTGTTGATGTAGCCCTTTTTGGAGCCGCCATGTAGCAGATGCCACATCTTCGCCGCGCCATTTTGCGCCAGCGTGCATTCCGGATTGACCGAGCCACGCAGCTTCACCACTTCCTCAGCGCTGTACGGGCGACGGATGCCTTCCCAGCGCGGCTGTGTCCACTCTTTCTTCAGTTCTTCGATTTGTTGGGTACGGGTTTTCATGTGCAGATGCTCCATATTGTTATGTGGTGGATTTACGCAAGCAGGCGGTAACCTGGCAGGGTGAGGAAGTCGATTAAGTCATCTGAGGTTGTGATTTGCTCCATCAGGCGGGCGGCATCATCAAAACGTCCGCTGCTGAAGCGATGTTCGCCCAGTTCGTCCTGAATGACGCGCATCTCTTCGGCCAGCATCTGGCGGAACAGGGATTTGGTCACCGGCTTGCCGTTGCTGAGCGTTTTCTGATGGTGGATCCACTGCCAGATAGAGGTACGGGAGATTTCTGCCGTCGCCGCGTCTTCCATCAGGCCGTAGATGGGCACACAGCCGTTACCGGAGATCCACGCTTCGATGTACTGCACGGCAACGCGGATATTGGCGCGCATGCCCTCTTCCGTGCGTTCACCCGAGCACGGCGCCAGAAGCTGCTCTTCTGCGATTGGGGCATCGTCATCACGGGTGACAAACAGCTGGTTTTTGTTGTCGCCAAGCACGTGGTTAAAGACTTCCATTGCCGTATCGGCCAGGCCCGGATGGGCGATCCACGTGCCGTCGTGACCGTTACGCGCTTCAAGCTCCTTGTCAGCTTTCACCTTGGTGAGCACCTGATTGTTACGCTCAGCGTCTTTGCTCGGAATAAAGGCCGCCATGCCGCCCATCGCAAAGGCACCGCGTTTGTGGCAGGTTTTAATCAGCAGGCGCGAGTAGGCGCTGAGGAACGGTTTATCCATGGTGACAACCTGACGATCCGGCAGTACGCGATCCGGGTGGTTTTTCAGCGTCTTGATGTAGCTAAAGATGTAGTCCCAGCGTCCACAGTTCAGACCCACGATGTGATCGCGCAGGGCGTGGAGGATTTCATGCATCTGGAATACGGCAGGCAGCGTTTCAATCAGCAGGGTGGCTTTAATGGTGCCACGCGGCAGGTTGAAGCGATCTTCCGCGTAGCTGAACACCTCACTCCACCAGGCCGCTTCCTGCCAGGCCTGGGTCTTTGGCAAGTAGAAATAGGGGCCGCTGCCTTTCGCCAGCAGATTTTTGTGGTTGTGGAAGAAATAGAGGGCAAAATCAAACAGGCTGCCCGGAATGGCTTCCCCACGCCAGGTGACATGCTTTTCCGGCAGGTGCAGGCCGCGAACGCGGCAGATCAGAACCGCCGGATTGGGTTTTAACTGGTAAATTTTACCGGCTTCATTGGTATAGCTGATGGTGCCGTTAACGGCGTCGCGCAGGTTAATTTGCCCGTCGATCACTTTACGCCAGTCCGGGGCCAGTGAATCCTCAAAATCCGCCATAAAGACTTTGACGTTGGCGTTCATGGCGTTGATCACCATTTTGCGCTCTACCGGGCCAGTGATCTCAACGCGACGATCCTGTAAATCTTCAGGGATGCCGCGGATTGTCCACTCACCATGCCGAATGGAAGCGGTTTCCGAAATAAAACCAGGCAACTTGCCATTATCAATTTCCTGCTGTTGGTGAATGCGTGCCGCCAGCAACTTATTGCGCTGTGGCGTAAAGCGGGTCACCAGCTCAGTCAGAAATTCGACCGCCTCTGCCGTCAAAATTTGCTGTTCTTGGTCGCCATACGGCTGGGTAAAGGCCAGTTCATCAACCGTCGTTGCCTGTTGAGTCATCACTCTGCTCCTCATCAAAGATCCAAATTCACATCCCCAATGCGAACGAAAGATCGTTGTGTAGTTTTCGCTCAGCAGAATTAAGACTATCTCTATTTTTTCTAAAATCAAAAACAATTTCCATTTTAATTAAAAAATACGTACAACTTATTGATAATATTAGAATTAAAGTTTACGTAAATGTTGAGCGTCATTTCGGAAATAAAAAAGGCACCCGAAGGTGCCTGATGTGAATAGCTGAAACGCTTTAGGATCGTTTAAAGCAGAAGATTACTCCAGCGTCGGATTCATGTGACGCAGATCGTATGGCGTTATCTGGTAAACGTAATAGTTGAGCCAGTTGGTAAACAGCAAATTCCCGTGACTGCGCCAGGTGGCTCGCGGCTTGTTCTGGGGATCGTTTTTCGGGAAATAGTTATACGGCACATCCGGATTAAGACCCGCTTCAACATCACGGAAATACTCTGACGCGAGAGTATGCGGATCGTATTCAGGATGCCCGGTCACAAAGGCAATACGCTTATCTTTGCTGGCAAACAGGTACGCATCACCATCTTCTGTTTCGGCCAGGATCTCCAGATCGGTGTAGTCACGAATCAGCTGCGCCGGGAAATCGGCGTAGCGCGAATGCGGGGCCAGGAACGAATCATCAAACCCGCGTGTCAGCAAGGCATGAGGGTGAAGAATGTGGTGTTCGTATACGCCGGAGAGTTTTTCGGTGCGGGTTTGCTTAGGGATGCCATAGAGGATATTCAGCGCGGCTTGTACCGCCCAACAGACAAACAGCGTGGACGTGACGTGATCTTTTGCCCACTCCAGTACCTGTTTGATCTGCGGCCAGTAGGCGACATCATTGAATTCGACCAGGCCCAGCGGCGCACCGGTGACAATCAGTCCGTCGAAGTTTTCCTCGCGAATATCGTCGAAGTTACAGTAGAAGTTATTCAGATGCTCAGAAGGCGTGTTACGCGACTCACGGGCATCGATCCGCAGCAGCTGAATATCTACCTGAAGCGGAGAGTTCGAAAGCAGGCGCAGGAACTGATTCTCTGTTTCGATCTTTTTCGGCATCAGATTAAGGATGAGCACCTTCAGCGGGCGAATTTCCTGACCTGTCGCGCGTGAAGTGGTCATTACAAAGACGTTTTCTTCACGTAAGAAATTGACGGCTGGTAGCTCGTCCTGCACCCGAATCGGCATAACCTTGTATCCTCACAGCATACGTATAAACGTTTAGACATCCAGACAGCCAACGATACCCAGTATTGGCGTGAATGTCGAGTCTGCAAGATAAAGGTGAGAAAGTTTCAAGGAGAGGGAGAAAACAAAA
>NZ_RXPT01000016.1:0-111863 GCF_003965585.1 Enterobacter sp. WCHEn045836 | reverse complement strand
GGCATCGGTGAGCACCAGGGTGTGTTTGTCGGCCTCGTGGCTGAAGTAATACGCGATTCCCTCCAGCTCCATCAGGCGGCTGATAAAGTCCAGGCTCGACTCCTGATACTGGACACAGTAGTCCCATACCCGGTAGCTGCCGGTAAGCTTATCTTCCACGTTGACCTGATGCTCGCCCAGCAGGGTTTTCACAATCTGCGGCACCGTCTGGCCCTGGAAGATACGCAGGTTACGGTCACGCTTCATCGGCCACAGGTCCGGCTCTACAGAAAGCTGGTACACCGCATAGCGCGTCCCCGTCAGCTCAACGGCGCTCACCGCCACGCGCGTGACTTTGCCGTTGATGTAGCGCGGGGTAAGCAGATTCTGCGTCGGGATGGTCACCGTGACCGGCTGGCCCAGCAGTTTGCTGCGGTCGATACGCGCATCCGTACCGAGCAGGGTCAGCGTCAGGGCGAACGACTCAGACATCGCCTCGCGGCCGGAGAGTTTCCAGAAGAGCAGCCCCTCGACCGGGAGCTGGACGGTAATTCGGTTGAGCATAATCTGTATTCCGTAATGTTTTATGCTAAATAAATGTATCAACAAAGACGAGATTTTTGACAAGACGTTTTGGGATATGCACAAGTCACCGTCTGCTTAATTTCGATACCGCTTTTGCCTTTTTAGATATTCATTATCCTGCTCATGAGGAAGAATAACTTTTACCCCTTGAGCCATCTGCGAAGCGATGTAGTTTACATTTGACAGATGCCGGGCAAGCTCTTCATCGGTAGTTTCAAATTCTTTTGCAGCCATAGCGCCAAGATTTAACGTATGGAGTTTACTTTTATCTTTATTCTTTCCTGTCAGTATATCCCTGACATACGTCACTTGTTTTTCAGCCACGTTATACAAAGAAAAAGAAGGATGAATTGACTTTCGCTCCTGAATAACATCGAGGGCATTTTCAATATAATCCATCGCTGTATAACTTTGTTTATTCACGCTTCTCCTTTAACTCCCGTACTAGAGAAAGTTGTCCTCTGGTGCTCTGTCAAACAAATCACCCGCCAGCGCAGCAATACGTTCATGTTGTACCAGTTTGTCTTTCCAGTCCTGCGGTATCTCAGAATAACCGTACAATGCACCGGCAAGTTGCCCTGCCGTTGCCGCGACGCTATCGGCATCATCCGCCAGATTGGTGGCAAGAAGGATCGCATCACGGAAATTATCCGTATTCCATACCGCCCACATTGCTGCTTCAAGCGTATCGATTACATAACCGCTGGAACGAATCTGATGACGAGCTTTATGCTTGTACTCACCCGCGTTGATTATCATGACCCGTGCACACAAAGGAAAAACATGGGGTGAAAATGCCTCTTCTTTTTGATGACCATTAATCAGATGATGCAGAATCAGCCCCAAAAATTGACATGCATCGATAGACTCTACCGCCCCGTGAGTTGCTCTGCTCTGTGCCTGCGATTCAAAATAAATCGCCCGGAGTGACTTTCGGCGGAAGATCGACACAGGGGCCTGGCGAACAAGTCCGGCATTCCCCGCGGTATGTTTCTCAGTGTTACCGTACCAGGAAGGCCCAACATGCAGATATTGTTCCAGAGCGAAACGCGTTGTATTGCCAATATCGAAACAACGTCCGTTACTGCTGTTCTCTCCAGTTTGATACCACCTCAGAAGGAACTTTCTAAGGGTATCTGTATTCATTCGATTTTCGGCAAGATAGGTTTCCGCCACACACAAAGCCATGGATGTGTCGTCTGTCCATTCACCCGCGTTTAAGATGAAGGGCCCACCACCCTGCATATCACTAACGTGTTCGCTATCCCGTGATTTAAATTCAAGCGTTGTCCCGACGGCATCGCCAACGGCCAATCCCACTAACGCACCGAGTGCGTTATCGCGCGAAACGACCTCCGTTGTGACGAGCGGCAATGTTTCATCCCAGACGTTATCGGAACTCTTTTGCCGTGACACCTTCCTAAGGTTTAACGGCATAAGATTGCGGTAGCGGTCGGCATAGTGATTAATTACCGCATCTTCGCTGTGTAGATCGACCATTATGAATCCTTGAGGAGGAAAGATATATTGAGGAAATGATATCCATAACTCTCAAAATTCGTCAGGGTATTTTTCCGCCAGTACGCATTGTTTCTGAACATAGTCAGGATCCACTTCATGCGGTAATTTCACTTTAACGCCACGGAGACGCTGATCTAAGATATACCATGCATCCGTCAGTCTCTCGAAAAAGAGCTCATCTGAGTTTTCAAATTCTCTAACCGCATAAAGGCCAAAAGTCATTCTCTTTAATACGGATTTGTCAGCTTTGTTTTTGATAACACTCTTTTTCAGGATGCGTAACTGTTGCACAATCTCATCATAAATATGCAAAATTGGCGCCCTGGGATGCTTGCCATTAAGTTCCGCATATCTTTTTTGCGCCAGTCTGAGGGCCCTTTCGATATAGTCCAGTTCAGTTAAGGTAGATACTTTTTTACCCCATCACCCGCATCCCATTTTTTCATTATAAATATGAGCGAGCCAATTTTTACTATTTCCGACAAAATGAACAGCGTGATATTGAGAGGTATAACACTCATTCCGAGACCGACAATAATCATCGGGAACAAGGTCACCGAACAACTCATGGTGAGCAGGCGTAACACTTCCTGCGCCAGAGCAAACCGGACGGCATATCGGTGAGTTGTGAAAAAAAACCAAGCAGAAAAGAGTAATGAAACCGGCCACAGAAGGTATACGAGGTAAAAAAGACCCGTCAATAAACCGTTTACCCCGCCTGCTATCAGCATGAAGATGATGACACCAAAATTCCCACCGCTAGAATCCCACCATGACTGAAGCAAGTGGTATGGGCCGACAAAATAAAACACAATGCCGATGACATCCATAATGCCCCAGAAATAGAATATTTTATTTTTTGCAGTTATATTCACTCAATCTCTCTTTTGACCGGCTCGGGTGGCCACTTACCACCATGTCGGATAAGTGATTCTTTAATAGCGATAAGGTTTTTATACTCGTCACTGTCTTTTTTCGCTCTTTCAAGAAAACGCTGCAACTGATTTCCTAATGTCCACCCGTTATCAGCACGAATGTCAGGATCAGCCCCATGCTCAAGTAAAAGGAAAACATGATCGTAGGAATGAAAATCGAAAGCATCTATCAGCAGAGTCTCACCCAGGGAATCCGTTATGTCGATATTGCTGCCCCGGTCAAGCATTGCTTTTAGTGTCTCGGTGTTTTTCGCTTCCAGAGTTTGAAAAATAATTGGTTTATTAAAAACGTAATCTTTCGCATTCGGAGATAATCCCCCATCCAGCATCGCCTTTATCCAGTCTCCACTGTCGGCCATAAGTACAAACTCTGCCGGGCTACTTTTTCCATTGGGTCTTGGCTGAAGCGGGTCGGCACCGGCCTTTATCAGTTCGGTCACGATATGTAAGCGCGGTTGCGTTTTCTTATCATAAAGTGTATTCGTCAACGCCCAAAAAAGTAGCGTCATATCATGTTGACCGGGTTTATTGAGATCGGTTTTCGGAAGAAATTTTTTGACTTCATCCATATTGCCGCTTTCAATCGCCCGCGCCAGAATAAGCTGCTGGCCGCTAAAGTAATCCTCGGGATTCAAATCCGAATTTTGTCTACATCCCTGTATCAGAAAAATGAAAACCACTATGAGGCTAGCAATTAACCGTATTTTCACGTCAATTCCATATAATATATTGAACGTATATCTTACTGCTTATCATTGTTTTACTGGCGCAGGTGGCCATTTACCGCCATGTTGAATAAGGAGTTCTTTTATTTCGTTAAGTTTTTTATACTCATCACTACCTTCTTTAGCTCTTTCAAGATAGCGTTGGAGTTGGTTACCCATCGTCCAGCCATTTTTGGCTCTAATTTCTGTATCAGCACCCCGTTTCAGCAGTAGCATTACGTGATCATAAGCATGATAGTTTAAGGCTTCAAACAATAATGTACTGTTTAGTGAATCAGTGATATTAATGTTTGCCCCTCGATCCAGCAGAGCCTCAAGCGTGTCCGTATTTTTTGCTTTGATGGTTTCAAAAATTACAGGCTCATGAAACGTTTTATCTTTAGCGTCAGGCGATAATCCCCCGTCGAGTAAAGCATTGATCCAATCTGCACTGTCCGCATTCAATACAAACTCAGCGGGACTGCTTTTACCCTGCGGCCTCGGTTGCAGGGGATCAGCACCAGACTTAACCAATAAAGTGACGATTTTTAATCGAGAAGGAGTTTTATTGTCATTGATACTGTTACCAAGCGCCCAAAACAGAAGCGTCATGTCTTGCTTACCTGGTTTGTTAAGATCAGTTCGCGGCGCAAGTTTTTCAACACCGTCAATATCGCCACGCTGAATATCTTCAGCCAGAACCAGTTGCTGACCGCTGAAATAATCTTGTGGATTTAGATCCATATCTTGTTTACACCCCTGAATCAGCAATGAAAATAGAATCACGAAAAAGGATACAAAAAGCTTATTCACAAACGACTCCTGATTATCGAAATATCTTCGTCTTTTTGCTGTTCTATACAATTAATGGCTTGTCCAATCCCGTGCCTGTCGAGTGCTCCACCAACCCCACCAGGCAGATCATGAGGAATACCTGCGGCATCAGGTGCCAGTGCTGACAACTCTTCTTTAGCGATTAAGGACGGGACATGTCCTCTCACCATTTTGAAGTCCTCAACAAGATCGACTTCCTGAATTTTAGTCAGCAGCTCTCCTTTGACGCGGTAGGCCTGTATGTTTTCAGCGCTTCCCAACAAACGTCCGCCATATTTTTCTACTGTCCCGCTATTTAACCCTGACGCATTAAATGTCCAGGCCGCTTTTCCACTCGCTATAGACGTTGCCGAGGCCAAACCGCCCCCTAAAGAATGACCAGTAATATCAATCGGCTGGGAAGACATTGCTATTTTTTCACCCAGTTGCACTGCACTGCGGTAATAAGGTGCTTCAAACCCTATTCCTTGCTTAAAGTTATTCGCCCAGTCGGCACCATTTTTTATTGAGGCGAATCCATTTTTATTTCGCAGCGAGTCCAGATGCTCTGAAAGCGATGGCAATCCCGGTTCCCTCGATCCTCTAAAAACCAGCGTCGAATTCATGTCTTTACCGAATACACCCGGATCAGGCTGATATACGCGTGACAGAAAATCAGGTGAGTCAGCTCTATCGAAAAGATCTTTGCTTTTAAGGCCAAACTTTTGCAAAGCACCCGCATCATTACTGATATCCTTCCACCCCTCCGGTACTCCCGGCGTGGCCTCAAGCGGATTCACGGTCTTATACACATTCTCTGCCAGCTTCGCTTTCTCAACCGCGATATTATTCGCCGCCAGCCGCTTAGCCGCGATTTGCGCATCCGGATAGAGGCTATTACTCCCCTTCGCAATCAGATCCTTACGCGCCTGCCAGCGTTCAGCTTTGGTCATATTCTCCAGCTGTGCCGCATAGGTTTTACCGTCTTTGCCCGGCGTCGGCTCATCCGGCATCTGTGCCGCTTTGGATTTGACTACCTGTTTCGGCAGCACCGTTGGCGCAGGGCGGGAGCCATAGGTTCGCACCATGGTTTCGTAGCGGTCGACAATTGTACTCACCGGGTACCAGCCCAGACCGTCCAACGAGGCAGCCTGCAGACGGCCATCAGCATTGATATAAAATATCTCCGTCACTGACGACCAGTTACGATAGCTCTCGTCGATCGCCACCACTCTGCCCATGTCGAGATCCTGCACAATCAGCTTACGGGTATCGCGCCCGGACTGGTAAGGATTCGCGCCAGTGATGGAGTGCAGCAAGTCGTAACGTGTAAACAGCGAGCGCAGCGAATTGTCGGGCACCGACATAATCCACTGCCCGGCAACGGACGGGCGGATAATTTTCGCAAAAAGCGCGGGCGAGACGTTCTCGCTGAAAAGATAGACAAATTTTATGTTGTACATTCGCTCCGTCCTGTTACCAGTCCCTGTTCGCCTTGTTTACGGATTCACCAGCCAGGTGCCAGGCTTCACGATATCCAGCGTCTGGCTACGGGTTCTGCCGTTGCCCTGCAGTTCAATGCTCACCTCACCCGCTGGCAGCTTGAGTGATGCATAACCGTTGTTCGCCGGACGCAGCGCTTTCGGCTCGCCGTTCACTTTCAACGTCTCTCCGTCAAGAATGCGAATGTAGACCAGAGCAATCGGGCTGGCTTCAACCGGTGGCGGCGTCGGTTCCGCTGTCGCAGGCGTTGCCGCTTGTTCGCTCACCTTCGCGGTCTCCGGTTTGACTTCTGGCGCGTTCGATGCGGTTTCTGTCGTGCGGGATGTTTCCGGCGCTTGCGCAGCCTGCTCTGGCGCATCGTGGCCGCCGCTGAACAGCATCGCGCCAGCTACCACCCCGACCAGCACACCCGCGGCAACCATCCCGGGGATCTTGTAACGACGCCAGTCAAACGCCGAAGCCGGTGCCTCTTCTTCCACCGGCACCAGCATGGTGCCCGGTTTTTTAGCAGTCAGCACATCATCGATACCGGCGACCGGCATCTCGATCAATGCCGCGAACTCATCAATAGACTGCGGACGGTCCTCCATGTGCAACGCCAGGGCACGGTCGATGGCCTGCAGCAGCGACAGGGAGTACCCCTGCGGCTGGATTTCCACCAGCGGTTTGCAGGTGTCCTGAATGGAACGCACCACGCTAACCGGCGGCGGTGAACCCACGATCAGGGTGCGCAACACCGCGCCGAGGGCGTAAATATCCGTCCACGGTCCCTGCTCACTTTCATTGTCGTCGGTGTACTGTTCGATAGGCGCAAAGCCCGGACGCAGCATGGTTTCGGTTTCGTCAGAGAGGTTACCGATGGTGCGACGCGCGGAGCCAAAGTCCAGCAGCACCGGCAGGCCGTTATCCTGAATCTGGATGTTATCCAGTGAGATATCGCGGTGCAGATAGCCCTCGTCATGGATGGTCTTGATTGCGCCAAACAGCATCGGCAGCGTACGACGGATCCATGCCTCGTTAATCAGCTCCGGCTTCTCTTCGCGCAGGCGAGAAAGCGTGGTGCCGCTGTAAAACAGCGTCCCCATGTAGGCCGTATCGTTTTGCACCCAGAAGCGCAACACGTGCAGCAGGTTCGGGTGGTTGAAGCGCGCCAGCAGGCGGGCTTCCTGAATGAAGCTGTTCAGCCCCGCCGAAAACGCTTTGCCAAAGCGTTCGCTGCGCAGTACCAGCGTCATGTCGTCGCCGCGCACGGCGAGCGAGGAAGGCATAAATTCTTTGATAGCGATAGTGCGTTCGAGCTGGTGATCCCAGGCGCGATAGACGATGCCGAATCCGCCGCCGCCAATCACCTCTTTAATTTCAAACTCGTTGAAGCGATACCCGACCGGGAGCGCGTTTGGGACAGTCCGATTGTTATCATTATCCGTCATCTTTTACAGTTCTCTTGATGATTATTACGCGGCAAACTGACAGTGAAACTCGCCCTGCTCGCAGGTGACATGCAGACGTCGGTACTGCTCGTCGCTGCGGCTGGCGGTAAGTAATATCTGACTCATCTGAGGCAGCAAGGTGTTGGTCAGGATCGCATCCACCATACGTCCACCTGATTCCACCTCGGTACAGCGCTGAACAATCTGTTCTACAACGCTGTCATCAAACTCGGAAATAATATTGTGATTCTCTTCCAGGCGACGCTGAATGCGTTTGAGCTGCAGGCGAACAATCTGCCCCAGCATCGCGTCGCTCAGCGGATAGTACGGCACCACCAGCAACCGGCCCAGCAGCGCCGGTGGGAACACCTCCAGCAGCGGCTGGCGCAGCGCCCCGCTTAACGCCTCCGGCTCCGGCATCAGTTCCGGATCGGCACACATGGCGCTGATAAGCTCGGTCCCGACGTTAGACGTCAGAATAATAATCGTATTACGGAAATCAATGTGACGGCCTTCGCCGTCCTCCATCCAGCCTTTGTCAAAGACCTGGAAGAAGATCTCATGTACGTCCGGGTGGGCTTTTTCGATTTCGTCCAGCAGCACCACGCTGTAAGGACGGCGACGGACGGCCTCGGTTAACACCCCGCCTTCACCATAACCGACGTATCCCGGCGGTGCACCTTTTAAGGTTGAAACCGTATGCGCTTCCTGGAATTCACTCATATTAATGGTGATGACGTTCTGTTCGCCACCGTACAGCGACTCCGCCAGCGCCAGCGCGGTTTCGGTTTTCCCCACCCCCGACGGACCGCAGAGCATAAACACGCCGACCGGCTTGTTCGGATCGTCGAGTTTCGCCCGGGAGGTTTTCACCCGGCGGGCAATCAGATCCAGACCGTGACGCTGACCAATCACCCGCTGGTTCAGCGTGTCGGCGAGGTTCAGTACCGCGTCAATCTCGTTTTTCACCATCCGGCCCAGCGGGATGCCGGTCCAGTCAGAGACTACTGCCGCCACCACGTTTTCATCCACAGCGGCAAACAGCAGCGGTTCATCCCCCTGTAAGGCGTTCAGCGCCTGCTGCTGCTCTGCCAGTTGGCTGCGCAGCGCTGCGGTATCGTCATCGCCCGCCGCAAACAGTGCGGCACGCAGGCGGATGATCTCCTGCACCAGGCTGCGCTCGTCTTCCCAGCGCCGGGCCAGGGCCTCACGTTTGGCTTCATACGCGTCACGCTCTGCGGTCAGTGCTGTAACGCGCTCAGATTCCCCTGCACCGACGCGCGCTTCGCGCTCCGCTATCTCAATTTCTACGTCCAGCGCCGCAAGATGGCGCAGGCAATCTTCCAGCTGCGCCGGAGGTGCACTCTGGCTCACCGCCACGCGGGCGCAGGCCGTATCCAGCAGCGCAACGGCTTTATCCGGCAGTTGACGGGCGGGAATGTAGCGATGCGAAAGCTTCACGGCTGCGCTAACCGCTTCGTCGAGCAGTAAGACCTGATGATGGGTCTCCAGCGGCGACACGGTGCTGCGCAGCATCAGAACCGCTTTGGCCTCATCGGGTTCATGTACCTGCACCGTCTGGAAGCGACGGGTCAACGCCGGATCTTTCTCGATGTATTTTTTGTATTCCGCCCAGGTGGTGGCGCCAATGGTACGCAGTTGTCCACGCGCCAGCGCCGGCTTCAGCAGGTTAGCGGCGTCGCCGGTGCCCTGCTGACCGCCCGCACCGATCAGGGTGTGGATCTCATCGATAAACAGAATGATTGGCGTGGCGCTGGACTGTACTTCATTGATTAATGCCTGCAGACGGGCTTCAAACTCGCCTTTCATCCCGGCACCGGCCTGCAGCATGCCGATATCCAGCAGCCACAGCTGTATGTTTTGCAGCGGCTCCGGCACATCGCCGTCGGCGATGCGCAGCGCCAGCCCTTCCACCACCGCCGTTTTTCCGACGCCGGCTTCCCCGGTCAGCAGCGGGTTGTTCTGTCGGCGACGCATCAGGATATCGACCATCTGGCGGATCTCTTCATCGCGCCCGACCACCGGGTCAATTTTGCCTTCACGGGCACGGGCGGTCAGGTCCTGACCATACTGGGCCAGCGTGCCCTGGGCAGCAGGCACCGAACCGGCTGGCGCATCCACTGCGGCAGCGGCCTGCTGCGTCTCTTTGCTGTTGGCGCAGATGGTATCGAACTGCTCAATCAGCACCTCGACGTTAAGACGGGTAAACTGCGCCGAGATGCTCTTCAGCACGTTAGCCAGATTCCAGGTTTTCAGAATGCCGATCAGCAGATGGCCGCCGCGGATACGGCTGACGCCAAACTTCAGCGATCCATAGACCCAGGCGCGCTCGACGGCGCTGTCGATATGTTCGGAGAGATCGGAAACGGAACTGGCTCCGCGCGGCAGGGCATCGAGCGCCGCCACGATATCGCGCGTCAGTTGCTGTTCGTCGAGGGCAAAATGACGGATCACCTGTTGCAGATCGCCATCCTGCTGCTGCATCAACTGATGCAGCCAGTGCACCAGCTCGACGTAGGGGTTGCCGCGCAGCTTGCAGAACGCGGTGGCGCTTTCCAGAGAGGTAAATAACAGCGTATCCAGTTTGCCGAAAAGCACGGCACGGCTAATTTCTGACATGTTAGTTTCCATTAACAATGATTCGGTATACGGAAGGATTACCGCTCTGCGCGATACACCAGATCGCCACGCGGGACAGGCTGCGGCTGAAGGCCCAGCCAGGTGTTGTACCCCAATCGCCCGGTGCTGCCGAGCGTGGCGCCCTGCACGGCGTCAGCGCGCAGGATCACCCGTGTTTCCCATTCAAATTCCACCCCTGCGTACTGGCGTACCCAGTCCCGCAGTTCGGTTACCCATGCTTCACCGGGCAAAAACCGGTTGTACGCTTCCGCGCTGAGCGGGCCAATCTCGATACGAAATTTATGCTGCACGTCGCGGACCGCCACGCCCAGAAACGCAGATTCACCCATCCGCGGCACGCGGCGCCCCGCTCCCAGCTGCGCCTGCTCGCGCGGTGAAAGCGGCATCCACTGCGGTACGTTGGCGATCAGTTTGACCGGGGCTTTAAAATAGTTACGCAGGATTTTTTCCAGACCCTCAGGATCCCGTCCGTGGCGGGTCAGGTGTCCGGCGTGGGTAAAGCGGGCGTGGGCGCTCAGGCTGCCTTTGTCCATCTGGCCGGGCTGTCCCATCCCAATCAACGACGCCAGATATCCCTCAAAACGTTTATTGTCGGCGCGGTCGAGGGAGACGGCAGGCTGCGCATCGGCCCAGGCGCGATAAAACAGCAGCGTCAGACGATGATGGAACAGATCGGCAAACGCGCTCAGGCTGGTGTCCTGATGATGATGGATCCGCTCGCGGGCGTACTCGGTCATGTGAACCGGCAGCGGCCCGTTAGGACCAAACAGGCCGAAGCTCAGAATGGAGACCTCGTGCAGCCCGTTGCCTTCACGCTGGCGTACCTGCGCCACCGTCGACGGCGCAAAACTCATCGACGGCTGCTGGCCCAGGCGTAGCGGCTCGAATTTTGGCAGCGGCGCACGCCCCAGCGGGTAGCGTTCCCCGCCCTGAGCATCAATGCGCCTTAACAGCTGGAACAGATCGTAGCGCCATGGCGTCTCGCGAACCCCGCGCCAGAAACTGTCCGGCAGCGGCGTCAGACGATGGACCTTCAGTGGCACGGTGACAACGTCGCTCATACCAGTGCCCTTTTACCCATGCGCGGCGCCCAGTAACCGATCTCGCCGCGCTGCTGACTTTTCAGGGTGAACTCCGTGAAGCTGTTGATCGACACCAGCCGGGCAAACAGCCGCTCCAGCACGCTACCGAAAAGCCAGGGGCTGGCACCGGAAAACGCACGTTCATCCACCGTCAGGGTAATGCCGATGCCGCGGGCGAAGACCACCGGTCCCGGCTCGGGCACGCGGCGGTGAACCGGCTCCAGCACGCAGTGACGAACCCCTTCTACCTGACGCGCAACCGGCGTCTCCGCGAGATTGGCGTACAGCCCTAACAGCTGACGCAGCGCGGCGGCACCGTCTTCGTTTTCGCTGTCCATCAGGCTGAGGTAGTTCATCTGTAGCTGGCTGATCAACCGCCAGGTGCTGAACCCTTCTGCCAGCGCCGGACGCGGCGGCGTCGGCCCCTTGCGCAAGGTCAGAGACTTCACCGGCATGGAGTCGGCCATAATGAACTGTCCCAGCTCCTGCTGCAGCATCAGCGGCAGATCCCGGCTGGTGCACAGCACCTCGGCGGAGATATAGCGCAGGTTCTCCTGCCAGGGCGCATGCTGCTCATCCACCAGCGAGACAAACACCTCCGAGCCGATGTAGCCGGTGCGGGTGCCGTAACGCAGGGCATGTTCTGAAAGCACGCGTTGCTCCCGACGCAGGGAGAAATAGGCACCATAGTTGCCCGCATCCCCGCTCCAGGTGCTCCAGAACGGACGAAACGTCTGGTCGTCGCGCTGACCATCCGCGCTGCCGTATATCTTGTTCACCGCGTAAATTTCGTAATCCAGCGGACGGATGTTATCCACCACCAGATGGTATTCATGCTGGCCTTCGCTCAGCTTCTGACGCGCCGCCACTTTCGGGAACAGGTTGATCACCGGCGTGCAGTGCAGGGCCAGATGGCTGGCATCGACAACGCGCTCCAGCTGTTCATCGGTTTTATCCAGCAGAATAAAGATATCGAAGGATTTTTCGTTTTCGCAGCGCTGGATCAGTTTGCTCAGCCCGCTCAGGCTGATGAAGCGGAAACGGGCCGGAAAAGCAAAGTACTCCTGCAGGAGACGGTAGCCGTCAAAGTTGCGCAGGTCGTCCGGGAGTAGCGACTGATCCGCATCAAACCCTTCCTGACGCAGGGCATCAGACGCCAGCACATCACGCTGCGGATGTTTGCTGACGGTCTGGCAGACCACCCCGACATGGTGCTCCATCACCAGCTCCAGCAGCTTTAACGCCTCGATATCCGGGCCGCTGAGGAAAAACTCCAGGCGGTCAAAATCAAGGTGGCCGAGGTTTTGCGGACCGTCGCAGGCAATGCGGATCCGTAAGGCGCTGCTGATCCCCTGCTGGCCCAGACCCAGCTGCGTCAGGGGCAGGTCGGCAGGTACACCGCCCAGCTCAACCTTGTCGATTTTCAGCGGCAGCAGGTTCACCTCATGCGCCGTGGTGTAGCTGCAGGTCACGCCGGTTTTCTTCAGCGCCAGGCTGTCCATCATTGTGCCGCGCGGCACGATAAAACCGTTGCTCAAATCGCCACGGCTGCTGTCAGGCTGAATTTCAGCAATCGCCATGGACGGAGTGGGCGCGAGATAGTTTGGCGCAATCATCTCCAGCAAGCGCTGGGAGAAGCGCGGAAACTCCGCGTCCATTTTCATCTGCACGCGCGAGGTCAGAAAGGCAAAGCCCTCCATCAGACGTTCGGTGTACGGATCCGCCACTTCGATGCCGCGCATGCCCAGCCGTCCGGCCACTTTGGGATAGCGCTCGGCAAATTCGGCGCCCATCTCACGCAGATAGGCCAACTCACGGTTGTAATATTCGAGCAGTTTACTTTCCACGATCACCCCGCATCTTTCAGTTCAAAGTGGCCGTTTTCCAGATCGACATCGGTGCGAAACAGAAACTCCAGCGGGTACGGCACACACCACAAACGCCCTTTTATCTCGATGGAGAGCACGTTGTGCAGATCCAGCGAGGAGGTGTCCGACACACAGCGGACCTGCAGCCCCTGGGGCAAAATGCGGGGTTCAAAGTTGACAATCGCCTCGGTGAGTTTGCGCTGAATGTCGTGCCATTCGATGTCCGACATACGCTTCCCGGCCAGCGGCGCAACGCCAAAATTCACCACCGAGCGGCTCACGTGCGGCAGCAGGCTCAAATCGCCGGAAGCGTCGTGATTGATGGTGTTAAACAGCCACTGCAGATCCCGCAGCACGTTGCGACGCAGCGCGGCATGGGTGATCAGGTTGCTGTTGGCCGACTCGCGTTTTTTCTCCGGGTCGTTGTCGGTGAGGCGATCGAGCAGCGAGGGCTGCATTTTGTCGCGCGCCCCTACCTTCTCCTGCTTGCTGCGGGCCTGCCAGCCGCTGCGCAGCAGATCGCCTTCGCCAGCAGGATTACTCATGGGCTCCATCCGTTGCAAAAGTGACGAGACTCAGCGACAGCAGCGGGCTTTCGCTTTGCTCGCTGAGCCAGACTTTCTGCCCCAGCCCTTCATACAGCGTGCCGTCATTGTCGAGCGGCAACCACTCGGTGGTGCGCCCGAGTTTAACGGCGTCAGAAGCATTGGCCGCAAAAGGATAACGCGCCGGGATCTGGCACACCTGCTCCGTCCCGTCGGTCAAACGCACCAGCGCATGACGCCAGACCAGATCGGTGACGCTGGCCGGAGCCTGGAAACGGATCTCCGCGATAGCGCTAAACGGCAGCCAGAAGTAACGGCCGTTAACAAGGGTTTCGCACACCGGCCCCAGACGGGCATCGCCGTCCATCAGCCATTCAAAGGCCTGCGTCTCATCATTCTCAAGCGTCAACTGACCCGCGCTCGCCTGCGCCTGTTCAAGGGCTTCCAGACGCAGCGCGTGAGCGCGTTCATCGCTCTCGCTCAGCGCGGCGGCAAGGGTGGTCAGCCATGGCCACTGGGCTTCCGGCATGGCCGGACGCCGTTCTCCCGCCATCACCTGCGCACGCTGCAGTTCTCCCTGCAGGCACTGTTCCAGCAGGGTGACAGTGGGTTTCGCCTGCGGCTTAAGCGCCAGCCAGCTTTTCAGCTGGGTCAGCGCACGCGTCCAGTTACCGCTGAGGGTGAGAAACTGCACAAACGCGGCACGGAGATCGGCATCCGCCGGACGGGCTTTAATCTCGTTTTCAAGACGCACCAGCGCGTCGCTGAGCGACTCCCCCGCCAGATGTTGATAGAGCGTATTCATAGCCATTCCTTAGTTTGCCGCGCGCCAGGCGCCCACTGCCGGGTCACGCAGCTGAGGACGCAGAGTATCAATCAGGACAATATTGAGCGTGGTGCCAGGGGTAACCCAGGCGCTCCAGACCTTCTTCACTGCAGCAATACGCGCCTGCAGTTTTGCATCGTCGCTGGCGGTTTCACGCGAGATCTCCACGGCCACCGTACCGTTGCTTTTCCAGCCGTTCAGGGCGCTGTCGTAAGGCAGGATCATCCAGCTCTGGTCGCTGTTCGGGGTGCTGAAGACCATACGCTCTTTGTTGACGGAGGTGATCAGGGCGTGTTCCGGATCGGCGCTTTGATTCAGCCCCATCACCGGGAAGCCGTGAATGTAGGTCACCGCTATCTCTTTTTGTCCACCGTTACGGGTTTGCGAGATAACCGTGTGGCCGCTCAGCCAGCTGCCGTTGCCGCAGCGGGTCGTGTCGGAATCCGGGATAAAGAGCGCCGGCGCGGAAGCCCCCCCTTCCCAGAAGGTGCGCAGATGGCAGCCGTCCTGGAGGGTAAACTCCTGCCACGGTGTGCGGTCAGCGGCAACTGTATTGGTTTCAGCGTTCTGGTCAGGTGGCAGTAACGCACCGCTGGCAGGGGTCGCGACGGGCTCTGTCTGCTGCTGTTTCACTACCAGCTTCCACTCCTGAGCTTTGCCTGCCGTCCCCTGCGCCAGCGTCGCGCCCGCCGGATCGTTAAGGGTCCAGCTGAGTTTATTCACTTTGCTGCACTGGTGCTCAAGCAGTGAGCCGAGACGCGGGACAAAGTTTTCCAGCACGGAAACGTCTTTATTGCCGTTGGCCACAATGCGCAGCGCAATCTCTGACTTACACCAGCTCTGCGGGGTGTTGTCTTTGATGTTGTCGATCCAGATATCCAGCTTCTGCGCAGGTGACTGCACGATGCGGAAATTTTCAGCCTGAGCGGTGGACGCCACCGCCAGAAGTGCCAAACCCGATAGCCAAAGTTTCATATCGTTCCTTGTGTGTCTAGTCAGTTCCGCAGGGAAGAAATTGTGCTGCGTCAGAGAGCGTATGCAGCAAAGTGGTGTCCTGAGGGTTGCCCATCCATACCGCCAGCGCCGTATAGTTATCCTGAGCATTCCCCTCCTGTTCAGCATTCTTTTGAATGATCTGGTTCATTAAGGTCAGCCACTCCTGTGGGGTGTTGACCATGTGCAGCGACTGTTTCATCTGCTCTTCGCTGACGCCGTGCCAGAAACCGTCGGTGCAGAGTAAAAAGGCATCGCCGTCTTCAACCTGCACCACGTCGCTGTAGCTCGCTTCCGGGCCACCGTTTTCAATGCCCAGCGCCAGATACAGCAGGTTACTGTTGAGGTTATCGGTCTGGTGACCAGCATCTTTCATCTGCTGCACCAGGCTGTGGTCGGTGGTGACATGCCACAGCCAGCCGCGACGAAACAGGTACAGACGGCTGTCGCCGGCGTGCGCCCAGTAGGCCAGACGGTAATCGCGGTCGATAAACAGGCTGACCAGCGTGGTGCCCATCCGGCGATAGTCCTGCACCGCCTGCTGTTCGCTAAGGATGGTGCGATTCGCGGTTTGTACATAGTCGCGAATATGCTGCGCGTTAAGGTGCTTGTCGCCATCAAAGCGGGAGATGATACTGTTGCGGGCCAGTTCAGCGGCCACCTCGCCGCCCGGCAGGCCAGCGATGCCGTCACAAACGACAAAGCAGGCCGAACGTTCCCCTATGGTTTCTCCCGTCTGATCCTGGTTGCTGGCGCGCGTCCCCTGGCGGGAGAGAGAAGCCGTTGCGATATTCATTTTTCTTCCGATCCGCTCTGTGAGTCTTTGTACTGATTGACCTCCATGTCATAGGCATGAAGGAACGCTTCGCCAAACAGGGTGTGGAAGTCATCTTCAATCTCACCGGCCGTCTCGCCATAGCTGCGGACAAAGTAGTCCCACAGCGCGGCTTTGCGGCTGCCCGGCAGCGCCAGACGGGAGGTCATACCGTTCTGCTTCGCCTGCTCTTCCAGCTGTTCCGGGTTAAAGGATTGCAGCATCGCGGCGATGATGGCGCGGATACCGGAGATCATCCCCAGCTGATGCGCCTGCAGATCGATCAGCGCGTCACGCACGGATTTGGTGGGTGGCATAAAGCCCGGCATCGGCGTCCCGAACATCTGAATTAGGACCGTTTTCCCGGTCGGCAGCAGCTTGAACGGGTTGTTGGCATCGTCGAGCACCATGGTCATATCGGCTTTTACGCCGCGCTTGAGGATAGAGCGCGAAGAGAGCAACGCCACGGTGCCCTGCGAGAACATGCCGAGGATCTGGCCCAGCTGACGCATATTTTCACGGTCAAACTGCGGCACCGGCTGCATTTCGCTCAGGCCCATCCCCTCCAGCAGCGCCTCCAGCAGCTCGCCCTGCAGCACCTCGCCTTTTTCACCGTTTTGCGCCGTAGCGCTTGGCGCAGCCGCGTTTTTGACCGGGTCGATACGCAGACGTCCCTTCGGCGTCTGTGCGCTGCTGCGTGCGACGGCCTGCGGCGTAGGCATAGTAAAGCCTGCGTAATCGGTACGTGCCGGCTCTTCCTCTTCCGCACGCGGTGGGTCCTGTGGCTCAGGGGCAAACAGCGGAGAATCCGCCAGCGGATCGTCCTGCGGTACGGCCTCTGGCTCTGGCGCTGGTGCAGATGGCTCAGGTACGATCTCATCCGGATGAGTTAACGGCGCCCCGCCCATCAGCCCAAGCGGATCATCGTTACGCGCGGCTGGCGCGCTGGCCGAACCACCAAACAGGGCCAGCGGATCGAGTTCATCCGTTGCCTCTTCTGCCGGTTCGGGTTTGCTCTCTACCGGCGGCACCAGCGTTGAAGGGGTGACATCGTCAAAGATGCTCTCTTTTTTGAATAACGCTTCATCGCTGAACAACGTGTCGGGATCGACGTTCTTACGCTCAAGCTTCGGCTCGCTGTCGTTGAACATTGCCAGCGGATCTTCAGCGTTACGCTCGGGTGCCGCGGGTTGCGAGAAGGGATCGTGAGACGCCGCAGGCTGCGGTTTCACGCGGTTGCTGGAGATGCTGTCAGAGATAGAGAACTCCTGCATCAGGCTGTCCCAGATTTCCGACGGCACGGCCGTTGGCTCCGCCTTGCCGCGCGGTGCGGCACTGGCTGGCTTTGGCTGTGGAGCAGGTGTCGGCGCCACTGTCGGGCGAGCCTGCTGCTGCATACTGGCGGCCATGCGGCTCACCGGCTGCGTGTCGTGGATAAGTTCCGTCACTTCGATGCGGTAGTCATCAATACCGAGAATATCCCCGTCCTGCAGCTCTACCTGACGCCCCCGCTCCAGCGGGATGTCGTTCAACACCACGCGGGTGACGCTGCCACGGTTGGTCACGCGGCATTCGCCCTGGGCGTCAACGTGAACAATGGCCTGCAGGCGCGAGATGGTGCGGTCATTGTCCGGCAGTACCAGATTGTTATCCGTACCGCGCCCAATAGTGCCCCCGGGGGCATAAAAATCACAACTGCTCTGCGGCGGCTGATGACCGGGTTTCGTAGAAATAATCGTGAATCGCATGGCGTATTCCTGCTGGTATGATTAGCGCTCAAACGCTGCCGCTCTCGGGGGTGAGAACGGCGGCGTTTGGGGCCGATTTCATCTTTACTACTTTGAGGATTTGAGTGGCCGAATAGCGTCACTATTAGCGATCAAGGTGCACTTCAATATCTGATAATGACCTGGCTCGGTACCACCTACCTTCTGTTTCAGTAAAGAAACAATCACCTCATCAGCTTTTTCAAAATTCTCAGCAGGCAGATTGCTTGCTTCCAGCCATGCCGCGGCGCTGGCGTCAGCATCTTCTTTCAGGCTTTTACTGTCCGCAATCTTACCGATGCATCGATTCTGCACCCAGTTTTCGAAGATTTGTTGTTGAGAAAAAGTACTGATATCAGGCAACGTCTGGGCATTTGCGGCGGAGACAACGAAGGCTAAGACAAAGAGCAATGGCTTTTTCATTTCAGGCTCCAGAAGGTTGCGTTAGTAGGGATAAATGAACCATTACCCGGTGAGCCAAGGAAATGACAATCATCCGAACAAATATTTCCGTTCCAGAGTGTTACATGCCCGGTTGCATCAAGCCAGCCATGCCCGGTAAAAATAATAATACCTTGCTTGCCCGCAAATTGTGCTGGGGTTGGAGAAGAAACAGATATGTCAGCTTTTCCCAATACCGTGGGTAAAAAAGCAATCATATCTTTAACACGGAACATATATCGCTTCTTGTCGCTCCCGGTCACAGTTGCATATTTACTATTAGAAGGAACTGGAATGCCACAATAATTTAAAACATAGCTCATACGAATGGGGCAGGCATTTTTAAAAATACCAGCATCTATATTATGCTGAACTTTCCCCCCTAATAATTTGCCAACCTGTTCTACGTTGACGTTCACTTCTTTAAATCGGTTCCAGGCGGCACCAAAAGCAGGACGCATATGAGACATCTTGTTTCTCCTTGAAAAGAAGCTCAGGGAAAAGTGGGCCCTTTCGGACCCACTACTATTATGCTTCTTTGTTTTCTTTGATGTTCCAGCCAGCGCTGCTTTCAGCACCTTTACCACCAGAGGTGGTCTGCTCCCAGTACTGCTGTTTCACTTTCGCAGCCTGGAATGCATAGGTCACACCAACGGTATCGCCGTTGTCTGCACCGGTGTACTGAACAGACGTTACCAGAACGTCTTCCAGCGTGATGCGGGAATATTCCACCTGCTGGCCACCGGCTTTACAGACGGACAGCTCAACTTTGGTCAAGTGTTTACCGCTGGCGCAGTGTTTCAGGATTGCTGTGGTGGATTTGTCGATCAGAGCGTTAACGTGCAGATCGTTAAAGTTAACTTTACCGGCACCGCCGCCACCGCCAACGCTCATATTACCTGGCTGGGAAGCGCCCCAGGAGAAGGAGGTAATATCAGTCCAGCCGGTGTGGTTAGAATCTTTAGATTCGCCCGTAACACCCTCGACCTTCAGAAACATATCAATAGCCATAATATCTACTCTTCGTGGATGAACATTATTGCTTTCGAAAAAGCACTTATATGGCAAACAGGAAAGCATGGGGCTGAATAAAACCGTCCATATTTTACCTCTGCCTCATATCAAATGACCCGTGTCATTTGACAGTCTTACATTCCCCCTGAATGAAAGGAAAGAATGTGAAGTCTTTTACTACTGCGGGTTATCCTGAATCCAGGTACGATCAGGATTTCCGATAATTAATTGAGGGGCAAGTTTATTAAGTTCGTCACTATAATAAAGTCGCAGGCAGTTTAAGGTCACACCTTGTACTGCTGGTTTTCTCTCAGAATGGAAGGCATTAGTTGCGCCCTTGTATTTATTAATGAGAGCGTTAATTTTGTCATTACCATTCTCAATATCGAAAGGCACCCATTCCAGTAATGCATTACTGCTTCGAGCTGCATCCAGAGAAAACTGGCTTTTATCATCAGACACTTGTGCCAGACAGCGAGAAAAAACAACATCTTTAATAACTTGCTTATAAGGCAACTTTTTGACAAATAATACCGGATCGTCAGTTGCATAAACAGAGGCGGAACTGGTAAACAACAATAGACTGGCAATTATTTTTTTCATGGCAACTCCCAAAAATTGGCTTTGGTCGTCGTGTAATTTGTATCCGGCGCATTGAAATAACAGTGATCCGAACAGGTTAAACCATTCCAGAATGTGGCATGACCAGCGGCATCATTCCAGCCCTGTATCTCAAATAGAATTACGCCCTTTTTATTGGCTAATTGCTGAACGGGTATGGAAGGATAACTCACGATCATGTCAGGTTTACCCCACTGGCGCGTCAACCAGGCAATGACATCTTTTACGCGGTAGAAGTACCATTTATTATCAGCACCGGATACAGTGAGATTTGCAATACGCGGAACGGGATGCCCGGTATAGTTCAGAACATAACTCATGCGAACGGCACAACTGTTTGACCAACCGCCCTTATCTTCGGGTATTTCGAAGTTATGCTTAACCTTGCCGCCGATAACGTTCTTAACTTTGCCGATAGAATCATTTGCATCGTAAATACGTGTTGCCGCCGCCCAGGCAGCAACAAACGAAGGTCTCGCTGTCATATTTCCTCTCAAATATCCATGCTATAAAGCCAGCGCCGGGCATGGCTTCCCGGCGGCAATTATCATTACGCGTCTTTCGTCTTCAGCGACGGCAGTTTAGATACCAGACGCAGAGAAACGGTCAGACCTTCCAGCTGGTAGTGCGGACGCAGGAAGAACTTCGCGGCGTAGTAGCCCGGGTTGTCTTCAATCTCCTGCACCTGCACTTCTGCAGCGGCCAGCGGCTTGCGGGACTTGGTCTCCTGAGAGGAGTTGGCCGGGTCACCGTCCACGTAGTTCATGACCCAGTCGTTCAGCCAGCGTTCCATCTCTTCGCGCTCGCGGAAGGAGCCGATTTTGTCACGCACGATGCACTTCAGGTAATGCGCAAAGCGGCAGCAGGCGAACAGGTACGGCAGACGGGAGGCCAGACGCGCGTTGGCGGTGGCATCCGGGTCATGGTACTCCGCCGGTTTTTGCAGCGACTGCGCGCCGATAAAGGCAGCAAAGTCGGAGTTTTTGCGGTGAACCAGCGGCATAAAGCCGTTTTTCGCCAGCTCGGCTTCACGACGGTCGCTGATGGCGATCTCGGTCGGACATTTCATGTCCACGCCGCCGTCATCGCTCGGGAAGGTGTGGCACGGCAGGTTTTCGACCGCCCCGCCGGACTCCACGCCGCGAATCGAGGTGCACCAGCCGTACTCTTTGAAAGAGCGGTTGATGTTAGCGGCCATCGCGTAAGCGGCGTTCGCCCAGGCGTAGCTGTTGTGGTTCGCGCCGTCGGTCTGCTCTTCAAAGTCAAAGCTGTCGACCGGGTTAGTACGAATGCCGTAAGGCAGACGCGACAGGAAGCGCGGCATCACCAGGCCCAGATAGCGGGCATCTTCCGATTCACGCAGTGAACGCCAGGCGGCGTATTCGGTGTTCTGGAAGATTTTGGTCAGATCGCGCGGGTTAGCCAGTTCCTGCCAGGACTCCATCTGCATCACGCCCGGTGCGGTACCGGTGATGAACGGACAGTGGGCCGCAGAGCCGATGCGCGCCATTTCACCCAGCAGTTCAACGTCCTGCGGGCTGTGGTCAAAGTAATAGTCGCCAACGATGCAGCCAAACGGCTCACCACCAAACTGACCGTACTCCTGCTCGTAGATTTTCTTGAAGATCGGGCTCTGATCCCAGCCCACACCCTTATAGCGTTTCAGGGTGCGGCCCAGCTCCTGCTTGGAGATGCTCATAAAGCGGATCTTCAGCATCTCGTCGGTTTCAGTGTTGTTCACCAGGTAGCTCAGACCGCGCCAGGCGCTCTCCAGCTTCTGAAACTCGTCGTGGTGAATGATCTGATTCACCTGCTGAGACAGCTGTTCGTCGATACCGGCGATCAGGTTCTGGATGGTGCGATAGGTGTCGTTGGAGAAAGTAACGGTATTTTCCAGCGCCTGCTGCGCCAGAGTTTTTACCGCGCTCTCAACGGCGGAACGCGCCTGGTCAGTTTTAGGGCGGAACTCTTTGTTCAGCAGCGCGCTGAACTCGTCCTGGCTGAACGCCTGACCTGCCTGCTGCTCGTGTTGTTGAGTCTGGTTGCTCATCGATTACTCCTCGCTACCTTTCGCACTTTCGTCATTTTTCGGCAACTGGCTCAGGGATTTGAGCAGCGTCGGATCCTGCAGAATTTTAGCGATCAGCTCTTCCGCGCCGTTTTTACCGTCCATGTAGGTCAGCAGATTGGAAAGCTGAGTACGCGCTTCCAGCAGCTTGTTCAGCGGTTCAACCTTGCGGGCCACCGCATCCGGCAGGAAGTCGTCCATGCTGTCGAAGGTCAGATCGACGTTGAGCTTGCCTTCGCCGGTCAGGGTGTTGTCCACCTGGAACGCCACGCGCGGCTTAAGCGCCTTCATGCGTTCGTCAAAGTTATCGATGTCGATTTCGAGGAATTTACGCTCATCGACGGCCGGCAGATTTTCCACCGGTTTGCCGACCAGATCGGCCATAACGCCCATCACGAACGGCAGCTGAATTTTACGTTCTGCACCGTAGATCTCTACGTCGTACTCGATCTGCACGCGGGGGGCACGGTTACGTGCGATAAATTTCTGCCCACTGTTACTCATTGCCATGATGTTCTCCATCAAAGATGCGCGGTGAAGGTGAAACGACAAGCTCCGTGCCTGTCGTCATAATGCCTGGACGCGTTATTCGCGGCGTCCAAAGATGTTTTCCAGTTGGTTAACGCCGTCTGGCGCCAGGTCGCGAATAATGTCCATAAAGTTAAGTTCTGACAGCCGCTGCACCCGTTCAATCATCAGCGGTGCAGGGTGGCTCGGTTCGTACTGCGCAAAATACTGTTTCGCTTTCTCCAGCATCAGCTGGGCGTCGGCGCGACTGGTGACCTGCACGCTGCGCCAGTCGGTGACCTGCTGCACGGGTTGTGTTGCCATCGTCTGCGGCTCAGCGTGGTGTTCGGCCTGTGCATCCCGATTGGGCAGCAGCTTGCTGATGTCAGTCACCTGACAGGCGCTCGCGACCAGCCCCACGGTTTTCAGCAACTGCTCCATTTCTGGTACGCCGCTTTCACCAAGGTAACCGCTGAGCAGATCGCGAATGGCCAGCAGCCTTTCATTAATCAGGATGACGGCCTCTGTACCTGGCTGGTCGCCGCGCGCCAGTTCGTCAATCAGTCTTGGGCGGCCGCCGGGATAATCCGGGCATTCGGTTTTGCTGCCATCCAGCAATGCCTGCGCGTCACGCAGCGAAATTTCATCGCCGTTTGAGCGCAGCAACGAGGCGTTACGCAGCGCGACGGTCAGGTCAGATTTATCGCTCAGCGCGGCAAGGGCGTTAATGCGATAGAACGGGTCCGTTTCGCCATACTCCTCCAGCAGTGGATAGAGCGGCTCCCAGTAGCGGGTGATCGCCTCCTGCACCAGCAGCAGGCCGTCCGCGTAGCCCGGCAGCCCACGACGTCGGGTCCAGGCGTGGGTTAACGCCAGCATGACGCGAAGATCTTTGGTGCGCCCCAGCAGGCTGGTGGCGAGCTTTTCTACCGTATTCCAGTCAGCGGGTTCGGCGGGAATGATCGTGTCGCCGAACTGCTGTTCCGCTTTACCCTGGCTTGCCTGTCCCATAGCCTGAAAATCGGCGTCGTACTCAAGGTTGTCACCGCAGGGTTTTTCGGGGCTTATCGGCGCGAGAAATTCTTCGATATTCATGTGATCCCTGCTTATTCAAACATAGGCGGATAAAGACCGTGACGGCCCGGTCGGGCGCCGCCGGCCGGATCGAACAGCAGCGTAAAGAGCTGCCCGGTGAAGTTTCCGCTGTGGACGTGGGTGTAGAGCGGGTAGCCGTCGCATCGGTTGGTCCACCAGTAGCTGGTCTGTCGAAGCGGGTCAAAACACTCCGCCGCCTGAGGCCAGCCCAGCGTGCTCTGGCCGTCTTCGTCATAACCAATCACATCGAGGATGTCGGAACGCTTTTGCGGCTCGACGGGCTGCGGCGCCGGAATAGACATCAGCATCTCATCCAGCTGCGAGGCGGAAAAACTGTTGCGCACCGCATGCAGCCCGAGACGGCCAATCTGCTGATACCAGCTTTCAGCCTGGCTGAGCAGGTTGGTGGACCACTCTGACGGGGCGAAACTGAGCTGAATGCAGATCGGGTACTGTCGGCCCACGCTATCGCGGCCCGGCAGCAGGCAACCCATCTGGATCATCTGGCTGCCCAGCATCGGCGGGACAACAAAGTTCCACACCGGCGCCTTGTTAAACTGGCGTTCGCCGCTGCGCTGCTCTTCCTGTTGCCAGGCCAGCAGGCCGACCTGAAACCAGTGCGACCACTGACGCTGAAGGGTGTCAGGAAAGCGACGCTGCAAAAAATCTCCGGCGCTGGGTAATTTGCCATACCAGCTGTAGCGGTTCATCGCAGGGGTATTCGTCATACGGCTGTCCTTGCGGTTATGGGCATGAGAAACGAGGAAGCTGGAACGGATTGCGAATGCTGTTCGGCGCAAACTCCAGCGTGACCTGATGGCCATCGACGTTGAACGTGGCCTGACGGCTCAGACTACCTGCCCCAGGGCTGGTGCGCGCTTTATCGAAGAAGCGGTTCAGCGCCCAGGCGCCGTTGGTCACCAGCGTCGCGGTGCTGCCGTTGGCCAGCCCCAGCTGCATACGCACCTGGTTGGTGCCGCCCGGTCCTGGCCAGTTCATGATCTGCACCGCCTGTGGGCCGTGGCTGTAACGCAACAGCTGACCGTCGACGTCCAGCGTCAGGTTGAGAATGGTGTTATCCATGCGCACGGTACGCACCGTCACCTTGAAAGACGGCGTCGTTGCACCGTTAGCAAAGAAGGCATCGCGAATGGACTGCGCCTGCTGGAACGGGCGCAGCAGTCCTTCACTTCCCGGTAACGTTTTCCCGTCGATCCCCGGCATAAAGCGCCAGTTCGCCTGAGTGGTATCCACTTTGTTGGTCAGGTTGTCGCGAAAGAAGGTGTCCATCAGCCCGGTACCCGGCGCAAACATGCGTGCCAGATCGTCCGGCGTCACCTCGGTGCTGGCGCTGCGCACCAGCGGGTAGCGACCGGCAATTGCCTGACGGCAGAAACCGCCCACTTCGACGTTAATGCGCTTACGGACGTTTTCCAGATCGCGACGCTGGGTATCACTGCTGGCTCCCACCGCCATGTTGCTGAACATGGTTTGCAGCCCGCCCGGCAGACGCCCGGCGCTGGCCTGCAGACGGCTGATTGCTTCACCGCCCGGGGCTGGCATGCCGCTGTTGGCAGCGTCCTGCACCGCGGTCAGGTAACGATACAGCTCATCCACCTGCTTGAGGAAATCATCAAAGACGATGGTCTTGCCGCCCTTCTCCAGCGGCTGAGCCAGCTCGATCATCGGCGCGTAGTGGTCGGTCACCAGCTGTTCAGGTGCCTGCGTCACCACCGCCCCCTGCGTCGGGGCATTGTCGTTATTGCTGAACAGCGCTTCGAGGGTACGGGTGGCGCGGTTGCTCTGGTCTTGCGCTTTCCCCGCATCCTCCGGCGCTGGCGCGTTGCGCGACAGCGTCAGCACCTGGCTCAGGTTCTGCACCAGACGACGCAGCGGCGAGTTTGCGCCGGAGAGCAGGCGCGCCGTGTTGATGCGCTGCGAGAGATCGGCGCTGTTGTTAAGCTGAATGTCGGCGAGGAAACGATCCCAGTTTGCGATAAAGTCGCGCATGTAGAGCTGACGCACGGCGTTATCGATCTGCTGTTTGTCTTCCCCGGAGGTGGTCGCGCCCAGCACCCAGGCATCGTCTTCGTGCAGCGCCGTGGTCACGCTGTCAATCTGGCCGTTAAAGCTCTTCCAGTAGCCGTCCGGGGTATAGAGCCCCGGCACGCCTTCGCTCACCGGTTTGCCGCTTTTGCGGGAGAACACCAGTTCGCTCTGCGGGCCGCCCAGGTCGGACAGGGAGACCGGCTTCAGGTTCTCGTCATGCTCCAGCAGACGCTTCAGACGCCCATACACGCGGGTGGAGAGCGGCTGCTGGTTGATGAGCGCCCTCTCGCGGGCCACCAACCCTTCATCCTGCGCATACGGCGAGGCCTGAATTTTTGGTTCCAGCAGTTGAGTCAGGTGCCACTCCAGCTGTTGCAACTGCGCCTGCGTCACGTTCTGCGGCAGATTACGCTGCAAATTGAGCATCACCCAGGAGTGCAGGAATTTGCCGTCGTAGTGTTTCGGCTGATACAGCATCTGATAGGCTTTCAGCGCCTCGTAGCTGTATTCCACATCGCTGCCGTTGTCGTTGCGCAGCCAGGTGGTGATATGCATCGCCACGGCGGGCAGCAGCATCTGGTCCAGCGCTTTTTGGTACAGCGACTGAGAAGCATCGCTGACGTCATCCCCGCGATACAGCCCCATACGGCGGGAGACCGGCGGGTCGTTGACATCGAAGGCCTCGCTTTTCGGCAAATCGACCAGGCTGTTCAGCAGCGGCAGGAGCGCGAACAGATCGCGCTGAGGCTGATTCTGTAACGCTTTACTCTGCTGCTCCAGTTGCGGGACTTTAGCGTCCACCTCTTCCAGATAGGCCTTATTCTTCGCATAGCTGGTCAGCCACAGTCCGCCGAGGATCACC
Source organism: Enterobacter sp. WCHEn045836 (assembly GCF_003965585.1). Lineage (NCBI taxonomy): Bacteria > Pseudomonadati > Pseudomonadota > Gammaproteobacteria > Enterobacterales > Enterobacteriaceae > Enterobacter > Enterobacter sp. WCHEn045836. The sequence continues at coordinate 85,181 of NZ_RXPT01000016.1, read as the reverse complement.
AGCAGCGCCAGCAGTGCCGCATAACCGGACCAGATCACCGCGCGGTTGCGCAGTTCCCACCAGCGGTTTTCGCCGGCGATGCCCGCTTCCTGGAAAATGACGTTCTGCAGCAGGTTCTTGATAAAGAAACTCTGCCCTTTCGCTCCCGGGATCGGCGCCTCTTTACTGACCGAATCCCACTTCTCTGCCTCTGCCCCTTCCGGCAGTGACAGGGCGCGGTTCAGTTCACCCATGACGCGATCGAACGGCATGCCTTCCTGGGTGCCGCTGGCGAAGTATATTCCGCGTGGGGAGAACTCGGTCTCAAAGTTAGAGCGGGCAAAGACCGTGCTCAGGTAGTCTGCCAGCAGCGGGCGCAGCGCCGCGAACTCCTGCGGGAAGAGATACGCTTCGGCACGGGTTTTGGCGTCATGCTCTTTCAGCATGGTCTCCGGCAGCCCGGCGTCCAGTCGCTGCTGCAACAGCGAGAACTCCTGATGGAAGTTACCCATCAGGTCGAAATCGGCGTGTTTGGTCTGTTCCCACGGCAGGGTGAAGCCCCAAATCTGGTCGCGCTGCGCTTTGTCGTAGTCAGCAAACCAGGCGCGGAAGCCTTTAAGCAGGTCCGCCTTGGTCACCATCACGTAAACCGGGAAGCGGATACCCAGCTGTTCATGCAGCTCAGACAGCCGCTGGCGCAGGTTGACCGCCTGCTGGCGCGCCGCCTCCGGGGAGAGCGTCAGCAGATCGGAAATGCTGATGGTGATAATGACGCCGTTGATAGGCTGGCGGCGGCGATACTTACGCAGCAGGCCGATAAATTCCAGCCACTCTCCGGCATCCTGAACCTGCTCGCTCTCCTGGGTGGTGTAGCGCCCCGCGGTGTCCAGCAGGACAGCTTCGTTCGTGAACCACCAGTCGCAGTTGCGCGTGCCGCCAATGCCGCGCAGAGCGGTTTTACCGAAGCGATCCGCCAGCGGGAATTGCAGGCCGGAATTGACCAGCGCCGTGGTTTTACCGGCGCCCGGTGCGCCGATAATGACGTACCACGGCAGTTGGTAGAGATATTGCGTACTGAAGCGCTGCGTCCACTGGGCACCGTGTCCCGCTTTGCTGAAGTGGGCTTTCTTCAGCATTTGCGCCGCTTCATCAAAACGTCCAGCGAGGATCTGCTCCTCGCTGTTCAGCCGCTTCTGGGGATCGGCCGCGTCCGGTTTGGTGGTATTTTCATTGAGCTTGTCCATCAGCTTGCGGTTCAGCCAGGCGTTGTACAGCCGCGGCACAATATGCCCCTGCGCCCAGAGCAGATAAACCACCGCAATACTGATGATGCGGTTTTGTTCAGATTCGAGCGGGCGGGTATCCACGATGGATAACAGCGGACCAATCATCCAGATCACCGCCGACAGCGCGGTAACGCCCAGGAAGCTCCACAGAATGCGATTGGTCAGTATGGAAAGAAGAGTCGTCAGCATCCTTAGTTTCCTTGCGGCAATCCGTTCAGCTCAGCCTGCGTATTTTCAGGCGACACCAGCAGAGTTATTTCCACACGGCGGTTACGGGCGCGGTTTTCAGGCGTATTGTTTGGCGCAACAGGATTGATCTCTCCTCGCCCTTCCGCTTTCACGCGGTCAGGCTGCGAGAGGCTTCCCTGCAGCATTTTTTGCACGGACCGGGCACGATCCAAAGAGAGTTCATAGTTGGAGGCGAAGCGCGCGCTGCGAATTGGCACGTTATCGCTGTAGCCCACCACCAGAATTTTGCCGCTGACGTTGTTCATTGCCTGGGCAATCCGGTTGATAACCGGCTCATAGCGGTCACGCACCACGGTAGAAGCAGAAGCGAACAGACCGTCTCCTTTCAGGATCACCACGCTGCGATCCGCTTCGTCCTTCACCGCCACCAGACCGGCATCGATTTCCGGCTTCAGGAAGCCACGCAGGTTGAGCACCGCAGGCAGTTGACGCGCAGGTTGCTGAATGGTGGTTTCAGGCAACTGAGACTGGTAAATCTTCGCCAGTACCGGGTTGGTGTTGTCGCCAAGACGCCAGTTGAGAATGATGTAGAACAGGCAGGCGATAAACCCGGCCAGCGCGACACAGGCCCACAGCGGCACCATCGGCCGCCACAGCTTGCGCAGCACCGGACGATCTTCCGGGTGTGGAGAGAGCGGTGCCGGATAGCTGCCGCGCACGCCGCGGATCATCTGCCACAGCCGCTGCTTGATGGTTTCAAGCTGGGTGCGACCATTATCCAGAACCCGATAGCGGCCTTCGAAACCGAGCAGCAGGCAGTAGTTGATCATCTCCAGCAGGAGGATATGTTCACGCGGGTTCTGCGACAGACGCGCCAGCAGCTGGAAGAACTTTTCGCCGCCCCAGGTTTCGTTATGAAACGTGACCAGCAGACCATTGCTTGACCAGACACCGCTGCTGCCCCAGGGGGTCAGCGCCGCGGCTTCATCCAGCGCCGTACAGAGGCAATAGCGCGCCCCGACGATCACCTCATACGCCAGTCCTGCCTGCTGGCAGCGGACTTCGAAACGGCGAATCTCGTCGATCAGACGCTGGCGCAGCGCCACCTGATCGTCATGAGACACCGAATGACGGATTTGCGGAATCGCGTTGAGCAGCGGATTGGCGGCCGCCACCAGCTGATTGTTGCTACTGGCTCCGGTAAACGCGGCATCACTGCCGGTATCCTGTCGTTCCTGCATATTAAGCGCTCGCTTTATTATTCAGTCGGGCTACGGATGGCCCAAAACTCCATATCAAGACCCGGGAACTCCCCTGCGAGATGCAGGGCGAATGCACCGGACTTATCCATCTCGTGCCACAGCTCACTGCCCTTCTCCAGCTCAAAGTAGCTGTAGCCCGCATGCCATGGGATCTGCGGCGGCGCAACCGGCATGGCGCGCAGCATAATGCCCGGCAGCTGTAACTGAACCAGATCGCGGATTTTCGACACCGGCGCGACTTTCATCTGGGCAGGGAAATGGGTTTGCAGGTGCTCGCCCGGCACGTTGGCTTTGACTGCCAGGACGAAGCCGAACTCGCGCACCATGCTGGTCTCCGGTACCGTGGCGATGTTCAGCCCATGGGAGCGCTCGTTCAGCGGCAGCTGAATGGCCTGATCTTCCATCACCAGCGACAGCCCCTGACGCAGCATCAGCATCAGCTTGCTGAAGCATCCCGCAAGGTCGTCGTGATCGTAAATCGGCAGCACGCTTTCGGCGGTGCGTTGCGAGGTCCAGGTGGCAAGCTCCGTGGCAAACGGCAGCCAGCTGCGCCAGAGTGTTTCCGGGTGCAGCAGCGGGAGCGTTTTTAAATGGGAGACTTCGCCCAGGTGACGGTTAACCAGCGACAGCAGCGTAAATTCGATCAGCTCGGAGGTGTTAAAGCGGCCAGGCTGGCGCAGACGACCACCAATCTGCTGGCTACGTTGCACCAGCAAGCCGTGCAGATCGTTTACCATGCTGTAGAGTTGCGGGCTGTTGCAGGCGTTCAGCATCGGCGGAATGTAGCTGCTATCCAGACGCACATGGTTGTCGTTACGCTTTTCCGCGACGAACGCGATGCCAATCGCCGTCCATTCGGCCGTCAGATCTTTTTCCAGCATCAGGGTCAGACGTAAACGGCCAAACTGCACCGTAGCATCCCCCACCGACATGGCGTTATCGTCTTCCACCTCCTGCTCGAAGGCGATGAAACGCGCCAGTGACGCGGGCTCCTCGCTGAAAATAACCTCTTCACGCTCTCCCCGACGTACCGGCAGCGCGAGCACCACCTTTTCATTGGTGAGATTGTCAGGAATTTTCAGGGGGGCCGGGCCGTTACGCCCGTTGCGAACCTGGAAAAAGGTGCCGTCTGGCAGCACACCGCTGCAGTAGCTCAGGGCAATGCACCCCTGGCGAAGCATCGCTTCGTCCAGTTCAACATCGAGGAAGCCCCAGAGATACGATCGCTGCAGCGCACCCCATTCCCGAACGTGGTTGAGCAGATAACTTTCTGTCCGTTGAAAATGGTGTGGACGCAGGAACATGCCTTCGGTCCAGACGACCTTCTCTGCTTTGCTCATGATGATCGGTTTCCTGTTTTTAAGCGCGTTACTGGCTGATGACCCGGATGCCATTTATGTCGAGAAAGACGTTGGCCTGAAGTTCATCAGATGACCATTTCCAGAACTGGTAGAGATGGTTTTCGCCTGGTACAGGCAGTGGGAGTGAAACACGCCATTTCTTTCCATCCAGCATCTGATACTCGGCCATAACACCGATATAGCGCGCGTCGGGTGAGCTTTGGCCGCTGAGGGTTTTCGAAAGCTGGCCCGGCATCAGGAAGAAAACATCGCTGTTCAGCAGATTCGCGCCAAGCGTGGCTGACGCGTTGTTCTGCAGGGAATAGAAGTCACTGGACATGAAATCCGCATCGGACTTCAACAGCAGCACTCTGACTTTAAGCGGCGCAGAATCATTAATTTGTGGATGAGCCTGAAACTGCAGATTGTAGCGGGAGGGGTCGCTGTGTGAAGACGACGTACAACCACTGACCAGGGCGAAAATCACCGCGTAAAAGACGAACAACAGCTTATGAAAATTTTTATTATTCATAAAAATACGCTCAGAAAAGCCGTTTAGTTCAGGATCCAGGTACCGTTAGCGCTGTCTTTGCAGGCTTTGCTGTTCCCGTCCACGTCGACACAGGTCGCTTTTTTGCGCGTCTTAGGACGAATGGCCTGTTTACGTACGGCTGCTTCATACTGATCGGCTTTGATCACCGCACGCATCGGAACGTAACCAATCAGCTGGTCTTGTCCTTCATCGGCAAGCGCCATCCAGTAGTGTTCAACCTGCCCCAGCACCACGTAGGTTTTTCCGGTTACCAGCGTACTGACAACCTTGCCACCAAAATCAGGGCGGCTCATCAGGGATGCCGGATACATAGCACGGTATGGCTCGTTAACCTGAGTGAACTCAGCAGGAGGCGTGATGGCATGACGGTGGGTTAAGGTGACGCCGTTGACCTGGCTGGTCACGATCGTATCGTCAGTGATCACAGGTTTCTGCGGCGCTTTACAGCCCGCCACCGCCATTACAAACAGAAGTGAAAACAATACGCGCATTTTCATATGCTTTTCCGTAGCGATATTTCGATGATGAGATAAAGGGGATGAAGTTTGACTTAGGTGCTATCGTTAAAATAGCCAGGATATTTTCGGGGCGTTACTATTATTCGGGCATAGCTACCGCACGAGCCCTTCAGAATAAGGCCCAGCGTCTTCCTGACATATTTTGACAAACGGTAAACAAGTTTACATGAGCTTGTCACCAATTCAATATTTCCTTCCTCACAACTGCTGCTTAATGAAGCACCCGACACATTATAGGATTAATCTGAGAAAAAAATCTTACTTACCCTGAATTGTTTTATTATTACCAGAACCTCTAACGCAAACTCATGATTGAAAAGCGAAAAAATCAAAAGAGAACCATTGTCATTAACGCAATACCGCTATTATCGCCACTACCATAATTAGTAGAGTTGCGATTTTTGCGGTGCTCAGATGAATATATCTTTCATGAATTATTTGTTGCATTGATAGCGTATCTTTAATACCCATGACTTTTCCGCCGGGAATTAAGACAATTCATAGAGGATGAAAAAAATTAATTTCACGGCGCAAAATAACTTTGCGCATTTTATCCTTTAGGGGGACGATTAACGCGTTCCCGGAACAATTAACAGTTAAGCATGACTACATCATTATTCCCTGCGGTGTTGTTCAATATATCGCCTTCGCCACGTCAGGTCATAACACCGCCAGGGACGTTCCCCTCCTTTTCGTTTGAAATTTTACTGTCACTACACTGTCGCGTTCACGGTGCTATTGCCATGACATATTATTCACTTGATAAAAATTTGTTATGATTTCTTTAAATTTCTCAGCCGCATACTGCACGACGGGCGGTCTAACAGGGTAACCAGGTATGAATAACAAACGACGTGCCGTTCCCGGCATCCGACATTACGACGGCCCCGCAGGCGGCTGGGGGGCATTAAAAGCGATGGCGATTGCGGTGCGAACCCAGATGGATGCCCTTGATGCCCCCGCCACGCTGCTGCGCACCAACCAGCCCGACGGTTTTGACTGCCCGGGCTGCGCGTGGCCAGATAAAGAGCATAAATCAACGTTCCAGTTCTGCGAGAACGGCGCGAAGGCGGTTACCTGGGAAGCCACCAGCAAACGGGTAACCCCTGAGTTTCTGGCTAATAACAGCGTAACGTCGCTGCTGACAAAATCTGACTTTGAAATTGAGGGGTACGGCCGTCTGACCCATCCCCTGCGCTATGACCGGGCAAGTGACACTTTTCGCCCCGTCGATTGGGAGGAAGCCTTTGAACGCATCGGCGAGGTTCTGCGTGGGCTCGAACCAGACCAGGTGGAGTTCTATACCTCCGGGCGTGCCTCCAACGAAGCGGCCTGGTTGTTCCAGCTGTTTGCCCGCGAGTACGGGACCAATAATTTCCCCGACTGCTCCAACATGTGTCACGAAGCCACCAGCGTCGGTTTACCGCGCTCCATTGGTATCGGGAAAGGTACCGTCTCGCTGGAGGATTTTGACAAGACGGAGCTGGTGATCTCCATCGGGCATAACCCCGGCACCAATCATCCGCGCATGATGGGCACCCTGCACGAACTGGCCCGTCGCGGCGTACCGATTATCGTGTTAAACCCGCTGCGCGAGCGCGCGCTGGAACGGTTTGCCGATCCGCAGAGCGTCATTGAGATGGCGACCTACGGATCCACCGACATCGCCTCAACCTACTTCCAGGTTAAAGCCGGTGGCGATGCCGCCGCGCTAAAAGGCATCGCCAAACACCTGCTGCAGATGGAAACCGAGCGCGGCAATGTGCTCGACCGGGCGTTTATCGCCGAACATACGCAGGGCTTTGAAGACTTTGCGGCAGATATTGCGCAAACAAGCTGGGACGCCATTGAGCGTGAATCCGGGCTGAGCCAGGCGGCGCTGAAAAATGTTGCCGATGCCTACGCGAAATCGAACGCCACTATCATTACTTACGGCATGGGCATTACGCAGCATAATAAAGGGACCTCCAACGTCCGTCTGATCGCCGATGTGCTGTTGCTGCGCGGCAATATAGGTAAGCCCGGTGCCGGGATCTGCCCGCTGCGCGGACACTCTAACGTTCAGGGGAACCGTACTGTCGGCATTAGCGAGAAACCGTCACCGGCATTTTTGAGCCGTCTGAAGGAGGTCTTCGGTTTTGAACCCCCTTCTCACCACGGGCATGACGCGGTGCAGGCCACCCAGGCCATGATCGACGGCCGCGCCAGAGCGCTTATCTGCCTCGGGGGTAACTTCGCGGTGGCAATGCCCGATCACGAGAACGGCTTCCCGGCGATGAGTAAGCTGGATCTGAGCGTGCACGTCGGTACCAAGCTGAACCGTACACACCTGCTGGTGGGGAAAGAGACCTTCATATTTCCCTGCCTTGGCCGCACGGAGCTTGATGTGCAGGCCAGCGGGCGTCAGTCCATTACCGTGGAAGATTCCATGTCGATGGTTCATGCCTCCTCAGGCAAGCTGAAACCCGCCTCTCCCCTGCTTCGCGCCGAACCGGCCATTGTAGCCGGCATGGCGAAAGCGACCCTCAAGGCCACCCGGGTGGACTGGATGCACCTGGTGGCGGATTACGATCGTATTCGCGATTTGATTGAGCAGACCATTCCGGGCTTTGAGGACTATAACGCGCGGATCCGGGTACCCGGTGGCTTCCGTATGCCGCTGCCGCCCACGAAACGTATCTGGCCAACGGCAACGGGCAAAGCGATGTTCTCGGTATTTGAAGGGGTCAATGAGAATGCCAGCGGTGAAGGCGATAACGTCCTGCGTCTGATCACGCTGCGCAGCCACGACCAGTATAACACCACGATTTATGCCCTCGACGACCGTTATCGGGGCGTCTTTGGCCGTCGCGACGTGTTGTTTATGAATGAAGGCGATATGGAACAGTCAGGACTGGAGCACGGCGACCGGGTGGATATCGAAACCGCCCTGCCGGGCAGCACTCAGCGTCTGGAGGATATCACGGTGGTGGCATACGCCATCGCCCCGGGCTCGGTCGGGGCCTACTATCCTGAGGCCAACGTGCTGGTTCCGCTCGACTATCTGGATAAAGAGAGCGGCACGCCATCGTATAAATCGGTGCCCGTCCGCCTCACCCTGCGCTCGAAAGAGATCCGTCCGCTGTAACCCCGGTTAACACAGACCAGGCCTCGCGCGCCACGACGCTAAACCCGCCGATAAACAGCGCATCACACACGCCCCGGTATTCCGGGGCGCTTACCAGCGTGGTTAGCGCATCGCGGATGGCATGAAGCGTTTCGGGTGTGGTACCGGGCGCGGTGATTAGCGGCAGTCCTGGCGTGAGGGGCGTCTGGTCAATCACAGCCAGTCCCGCCAGCAGGTTCGGGTCATGCCGCTGCAACAGCGCATAGGTCACGCAGTCGATCGCCGCGATATCCCCTCCTCCACGTTTTACCTCGATCAGCGACTGGCGATGGCTGCCACTGAAGATAACCTCAGAGAACCAGGCGTTTAACGCACGTGACGGCACGCGGTTGCGCAGCGCATTGTAGCCAGACTGGGAATCGGGCGCGTTACATACCACCCGCCGTCCGCGAAAATCAGTCAGTGAGCGGTGTTTATCCTCATCACGTACCACCAGAAAACTACGGTAGTGGATGCCTTCGCAGCCCGGTACCCGGTAGTGAAAACAGCCGACGACCTGCACCGCCGGCAACTGTGTCATCAGCGGGTAGCCACAGGTCTGGCTCAGGATAAGATTAGGCTGTTGCCAGTGTGCCGGCAGGTCAGACTCCGGCCAGCCGGGGATAAGATCCTCCACAGGCAGACCACGCGCCACCAGCAGACGCTGGACCGCCTGCCACAGTGCGAGGGTATCATGACGATCCACCGCATACATCGGAAACGCCAGTCGGTTACTCATGACCTTCCTCGTGTTGACGCCAGGGATGTACGGTGACGTCCACCGACGTTTTCCAGAACCGTCGCATCCATTCGCCATACCCTCTGACCAGAAACCCGTGGTTACGCTCCCGGTACGCCTGCTGGTTTTGCAGGTAGATCGTCTTCAGCCCGTACCAGGGCACGCCGGGTAAATCGTGATGTATTGAATGGTAGTTGAGATTCAGAAACAGCATTCGCCAGAACAGCCCGGCTTCGTTAATCACCGAACGCGCCAGCGGGTCATCCGCCGCACGATGTTCCAGAAAAGAGCGTACTTTTGTCAGCGCCAGCGCCGGGTAGCTTACCGCCAGCACAAACCAGAGCGGAGAGAAACCGTTGTGCATCATCCAGGTAAAAAGCAGCGCCAGCAACGCCATATGCACAAGCCACATCACCATCGCCCGCAGTTGAAGATGGCGAAACGCCACCACCGCGCTGCCCAGCGTCTGGAGAATATCCAGCAGCGGCGCCAGCAACAGTCGCCCGGTAAAGGTGTTACGGGCGTGGATCAGCCGCTTCTGCCAGGGCGACAATCGCGCCCAGCTCGCCTGCGTAAAGTAGTATGACTCCGGATCATCTACCGGAATGGTCAGATGGTCGTGGCGATGGTGGGCCAGATGAGAATCCCGGTACAGGCCATACGGATACCAGACCGCCAGCGGCAGCGTGCCAAAGAGCTGGTTCAGCCAGGCGAAACGCGTGGGATGGCCGTGGATCAGCTCATGCTGAAGAGACATATACCAGGCGGTAAACCCAATCAGCAGCAGCGTGGCCGGCAGCAGACCGAGGGCCTGCCAGAACACCAGTGTCGAGAACCAGCCGCCATAAATAGTGACTATCAACAGCCATGTGGGCAACTCAGTTCGCCAGAGAAACCCCGAGGCGAGGTGGTGAATATGGTCGCGTTGTTGCGGGTGTAAATAGAGGGAGCTTCGTTTACCCATTCCTTCAGAGCCGTTTCGCCAGAGATAATATGCTGACGATCCGGGATAACGCCTGAAATAACAAAGAACTTAAATCACTTTGCTTTGCCAGAAAGGTGCGTTGGGCCTGTTAACGCCCTTGCCCTCCGCTTGACTTCTTTTGTAATAAAGGTACTTTTCAGGACATGAAGAAGATCCTGATTATTGTTCCTGACGGCGGCATGTTGTTTGAAGCCGCCGGCATCGCCGACATTCTGATGCAGGCCAACCGCCTGCACCCGGGAGGCCTTGCGCAGCCTTGCTATCGCATCATCATCGCCACGACCCAGCCGCACCAGGTGATCCACGGCCAGTCTGGTCTAAATCTGCTGGCAGATTATCGCCTGCCGGAGCTGGATCCCCGTGACCCTCTCGATACCATCATCATTACCGGGCGCGGCATGAACGAGCAGGAAAGTACCGCCGTGGTGGATTGGCTGCATCTTGCCGCACCACATTCGCGGCGGATCGCCTCCATATGCGGAGGTGCGATGCTGCTGGCCCAGACCGGTTTGCTTGACGGGCGTCGGGCGACCACCCACTGGCGACTGCTGGAGACCATGCAAGCGCAGTACCCGTCAATCCACGTCGAAGGTGGCCCGATATACATTCAGGATGGCCCCATCTGGACCTCCGGTGGCGTGAGTTCTGGGTTTGACCTAACCCTGGCGCTGGTGGAAGACGATTATGGCTTCAGCCTCGCGCGCGACGTGGCGCAGGATATGGTGATGTATCTGCGCCGCCCGGGAGGACAACTGCAGTTCAGCCGCTATAACCTGTCGCAGTCCGGCTCCTCCGGACCCATCAGCGAGCTGCAAACCTGGATCCTGCAAAACCTGACGGCCGATCTGTGCGTCGAAAAGCTGGCGGAAAAAGTAGCCATGAGCCCGCGCAATTTCACCCGGGTATTCACCCGCGATACGGGGGCGTCTCCGGCACGCTATGTGACCGAAGCGCGCCTTGCCGCAGCCCGGCAGTTGCTTGAACAGACCGACGATCCGCTATCCGTTATCGCCGAGAAAAGCGGATTTGGCACCAGCATCAACCTGCGCCGCGTATTTGAAAAACAGCTCCACCTCACACCCGGTGAATACCGTCAGCGTTTTCACTGTCGCAAAATGGCGTAATGTGATCGTTTTTTGTCATTTACGCCATTCGGCCTGAAGCCTACAGTGACTCCAGACAACAGAGATAAGGAGTACATTATGGTTAAGGTCGGCATTAACGGTTTCGGCCGTATCGGACGTAATTTCCTGCGCGCGGCGCTGGGCAATCCGGACCTGCAGATTGTGGCGATTAACGATCTGACGGACAGCAAAACCCTCGCCCATTTGCTTAAGCATGATTCCCTGCTCGGCACGCTACCGGCACCCGTTGAAGCGGCGGACGGTGCGCTGCAGGTTGACGGCCAGCGCATTACCGTCTTTAGCGAGCGCGATCCGGCGAATATTCCCTGGCGCGATGTCGGCGTTGACGTGGTGATTGAAGCCACCGGTTTCTTCACCGAACGCGAGAAAGCGCTGGTGCATATCACCCACGGTGGGGCGAAGCGCGTCATCATCTCCGCGCCGGGTAAGAATGACGATCTGACGGTGGTGATGGGCGTTAACCACGAGCAGTACGATCCGGCTAAGCACGTGGTAGTGAGCAACGGGAGTTGCACCACGAACGGCCTGGCCCCGGCCGCACAGGTTTTGCATCAGCAATTTGGTATTGAGCATGGCCTGATGAACACCACGCACGCTTATACCAACAGCCAGGCGCTGCATGACCAGCCGGAAAAAGATCTGCGCGGCGCACGAGCGGCCGCCCTGTCAATTGTGCCGTACTCCAGTGGTGCCGCGAAGGCGCTGGGGAAAGTCATCCCGTCTCTGGACGGCAAGCTGACCGGCTATTCCCTGCGCGTACCGGTTCCGGTGGTCTCGATTGTGGACTTGACGGTGACGCTGAGCCGTGACGTTACGGTACAAGAGGTGAACGATGCGTTCCGCAAAGCCGCCGCCAGCGGGCCATTGAAAGGCATTCTGGGATATAGCGATGAACCGCTGGTCTCCAGCGATTATCAGGGCGACCCGCGCTCTTCGATTATTGACGGTCTCTCCACCCTGGTAATTGGCGGTCGGATGGTGAAAATCCTGGCGTGGTATGACAACGAGTGGGGCTTCTCTAATCGCCTGGTGGATCTGACGGTGCTGATGGATAAGAAAGGGTTGTAAGGTGTAAGCCGGGTGGCGCTTGCGCTTACCCGGCCTACGTATTATGTAACCATCCTCGCAGAATAAATAATACTTGATAAGGTTAATTATATTCATCGTTTCCAAATTCATCACATCAATTATATATAACCACCAATTTATTTAGAAAATAAATTGGTGGTTATTCTTGCCTTCACTTTTTATAAATGCGAGTGCGATCACTGTCCCCAGTCGACAACGTAGCCCATGATAAACTCTGTACACAACAGGGACAGGCTATGTATTACAGTAAATCGATTATCGAAAAAATAGGGTCCGATAAAGAACTTGCATTAAGGTTTGATCGCGCCGTAGCTGGGGTGAGAGATGCTGATGCGCTAAATAAAGTGATCGGATAATGTGGGAATCTATAAAAGAATTTTTGATGAGATTTTTAAAAAGTTTTTTACAAGATATTATGAATGATTTCTTTTGGTATGGCACTGGAATAGTCGCTGTCATTCCAGGTGCTGTCATAGCGAGTTTTATAGAAGATGAAGAAATTGCACTATTGATTTTTTGCATTATTGTATTAGCTGTTTACTTCATTGCATTTCGCTACAAAAACAAAGAATGAATAAATGTCTACACCACACATATATGGTTTACAAATGAAAATAACGCTCCAGTGACAGAAGAATGTTTAATGCCCACAAGATTGGGTTCTACCGAACTAAAATCATTTAACCATTCGGTGTGAATTCCCACCGATTCCAACACAGGAAAACTGACAGGGACACGTCTTCATGTGCCAATTATCTTTGAAAAAGAAATAGGTTGCATCACACCCTATCCCTTTCGTGCCGTCTGTACAGATTAAACCTGCAAAACGGCATTAATTAAAAGATAGAGCGATCGCATAACGCAATCAGCACTCATGACTTCCCTCTCCCGCAGGAGAGGGAAAACAATCACTCCGCCTTAACCTTCACGCCCATAAACACAATCACCATCGCCGTTACCAGCAGGAAACCGCTTCCGGCAAAGACGCCGCTGGCGCCGTTGAGGTCAAATACCGCCCCGCCCACGGCCGCACCGGCGCTGATTGCCAGCTGGATAGAGGCCACCAGCAAACCACCCGCGCTTTCGGCTTCATCCGGCACCGTCGTGGCAAGCCAGGTTGACCAGCCCACCGGAACCAGACCAAACGCAAAGCCCCACATCGCCACCAGTAATCCATCCAGCATCGCCAGATGACCAAACGCCACCATGGTGAGTGCCAGCACGCCCATAACGAACGGAACCAGGGCCAGCGTCAGGCGCAGGTTGCGCGCCAGCAGATGTCCGGCAACGGAGGTGCCGATAAAGTTGGCAATCCCGAAGCCCAGCAGGATCAGCGAGATGCTCTCCACGCTTGCCTGACCCACCGTTTCAAGGAACGGACGCAGGTAAGTGAAGAAGGCAAAATGGCCGCTGAAGATCAGAATGGTCGCCAGCATTCCGCCGATCATTCCCGGACGACGCAGCACGCGGAACAGGGTGCCCAGGCTGCCGCTGCTCTCCGGCTTCATTGACGGCAGTACCCAGAGCTGCCACAGCAGCGCCAGCATGCTCGGCAGAATGCAGAGGATAAAGACATTACGCCAGCCGATCAGGCTGCCAAGATAGCTGCCCAACGGAGCCGCAACCACCGTGGCGATCGACACGCTGGAGAAGATCACCGCCAGCGCTTTCGGCACTTTATCAGCAGGCACCAGACGCATCGCCGTGGCGGTCGACATCGCCCAGAATCCCCCGATGGCAATCCCTAACAGCAGGCGTCCCATCAGCAGAACGTGCAACGTCGGCGCAAAAGCCACCAGCAGGCTGGAGATGATTTGCAGCACCGAGAAAAACATGAGTACCCAGCGACGGTCGATACTTTTGGTCGCCGGGGTGATCAGCAATCCGGTGACCAGCGCGACCAGCGCGGTGGCGGTTACCGCCTGTCCGGCCATCCCCTCTGTTACGCCCAGGCTTGCGGCCATGGGCGTTAACAAACTGGCGGGCAGGAACTCCGCCGTGATCAAACCAAACACCCCCAGCCCCAGTGAATAGACGGCCCGCCAGGCGGGTTTTGCAGGCGTAACAGCCTCTCTCGCCGCGACACATGAACTCATCTGTTGATCTCCCGTTATGAAAATGTGACAACTGTCGCAAAAGGATAGAGGGTTCACCGTGGACGATCTATGACATATAATCTCCACTTATTGATTATTCGTCCGGAGTTTTGCCATGACCGCTCAGTCCCCCGATCTGATCAGCGAGCTGTTACGCGGAATGCGCCTGTCGGGCGTGAAATACCGCCGCATTGAAGCCAGCGCACCCTTTGGCGTGGCGTTCCACCAGGCGCCTGGCAAAGCACAGTTTCATTTTGTCAGCCGCGGCAATGCCCTGCTGCGTATGGAGAGTGGCGCAACATTCACCTTAAACGGCGGTGATGCCCTGTTTATACCAAACGGTAATGCGCACGCCCTGCTCTCGGACGAACAGGCCACCATCACCCCGGTCAGCGCGTTTCCCAGTGAACCTATCTGCAGCTCGGTCTGCGCCATCACCTGCGAGCCGTGTCCGGACAGCGAGAACACCGTCATTTTCAGCGGATGCATGGATTTTGAGCTGGGCGGGATGCAACCGCTCATCAAAGCGATGCCGGAGGTGATGATGGTGAGCCGGTTGATGTCCACCTGGCCGGAGATCCACCCGCTGCTGGCGGCGATGGAGCGCGAATCCATGACGCGTCAGGCCGGATTCGCCGGGATCCTCGCGCGGCTGGCAGACGTGGTGGCGGCGCTAATCGTGCGGGGCTGGGTTGAAGGAGGCTGCGGAAAAGCCACCGGCTGGGTGCAGGTACTGCGCGACCCGCGTCTGAGCCGGGCCATTTACGCCATGCACCAGCAGCCGGGTCTGAACTGGAGCGTGGCGGATCTGGCAAAAGAGGCTGGCACCTCCCGCTCGGTGTTTGCGGAACGTTTTCTCGCCGCGACGGGCACCACCCCGGCGAAATACCTCAGCGAGTTGAGGATGCGCCTGGCCATTCAGTACATTCGCCATGAAAATCAGCCTATTGAAACGGTCGCGCTGCGCCTGGGTTACGGATCCCTTGCGGCGTTTAGCCGGGCATTCAAGCGAATTATCGGCCATGCGCCGGGCACGCTGCGGGAGACCAGCCAGACCCCGGAAGAGGCCTGACTGGCGCAGGACATCAGAAGTAGTATTTGAAGCGCACGCGCCCGCCGTAGCGATCGTCGTTGCGGTCATCGCCGTCATTCGGATGGGCTTCAACCCAGGAGGCGTACGCGCCAAGATAGATATTGAAATTCTTCATCTTCATGACGTTCGGGATCAGGTACGACGCATGAATGGTGTGAATATCATAATCGCCGGGATCGGTCACCCAGCAGTCGCCATCACAGTCCGCATTAAAGTTGGCGGTGTTGAAATTATCGATCTGGTTATGCGCGTAGATATAGCCCAGCTCGACATTGCGCCATAAGGCATTCACGCCCGCGGTGAAATCCGTCTCGTCGTTGGCATCCATGTAGGCGGTATTCAGGTTGGCAACGATACCGTCATCCGGATCTGTTTTTTGCCCGTTCCAGGTCATGGTAAAGCCATAGCCGGTGCGGTCAGACTGGTCGACCCATCTTCCGGACGCATCGTGGTAGCCGTAGGCGTTGTTGACGAGGTTGCTCTCCATCGCGATAGCGGTCGAGAAGTTTCCTTCCTGCCAGGCAATCACCGGGCGGACGTAGGCGACGTTTTTATCGTTATCCAGGTCCACGCCATGATACTGCTGGTCAACAAACAGCGAGCTGCCATCTTCCAGCAGCGTGTTAACCTCAAGATACCAGTTGCCCAGGGTTTTACTCAGCAGGAAGTTACCTCCGCTGTCGCTACGACCGCGCCCCTCTTTCATCATATAGATATAGCCGTAACCATCGCTGTAGAGATCGTTGGCGGTGTTGCCGGAATATTCTACGAAGGTATCCTGGTTCAGCGGGAACATATCGTAGGCTTCAAAACGGCCAACTTTTACCTTCCAGTCGTTTTCCGTGCCAAAGAAGAAGACCGCGTCATCCAGGTTCATTTTGCCCGTTAAGTCCGCCAGCGGCTGTACGGAGAAACCGGCAAAATTGCCGTTTTCCATTCGCTTATAGCCGTCAAACCCCAGCAGCAGACGCCCGTTAATATCCCAGCGTTCATGGTTGCCGGGTGCCCAGTCTTTATTGGCTGTCGTTTTCATGGAGGTTAAACTGCCGGTCTTGCTGGCCGCATCCATATTAAATTCGACGTCACCATAAAATTTAATATCACCGTAGCCGGATAACGTGAGCTTCGGTGCCGTTTGCGCTGTCGCAGGCTCTGTGGATCCAACCACAACAGGATTTGCGGCCACCACGGTTTGCTGCTGTTGTTCCAGAACCTGAATTTGTGCTTCTGCCTTTGCCGCCCTTGTTTCAGCCTTTTCGAGGCGCGCCTCCAGTTGCGCCAGTTTATCTTCCAGACGTTGCGTATCATTTGCTGCCATTGCTGCGGTAGAACAAAACGCACTGACGAGCAGTGCAAGGTATTTCACTTTCATCGACTCCATCCTCGTGAGTTAATCATTATTTCCTGACGGACACAGAGAACCTCACCGATAATTCAAATGAATTATCGGCTTACTGCTTCAACTATTAAGAGTTAGCGAATTCGCCTTTATTTAAATCACTCACCACGCCATTCATGACGTTTTCGGTTAATTTATAAAACTTGATTGAAAAAGCGGTGAGTAAATAAAAGAGTGAAGGGATTAACGTAAACAGCAGAATGACACCCTGAACCGCGGATTCCGACTGTACCGTACTGTTCGACTGGTAATTAAACCAGGCCAGCACCCAGCCCAGAATCGCCCCCCCGACGGCGACACCTAATTTGATCACGAAAATATTGGCCGCAACATTCATACCTGTAATACGACGCTGAGTTTTCCATTCACCGTAATTATTTGCATCAGTAATCATTGACCACTGCAACGCGCCGTTACCGCCCTGAACAATCTGAATGAGCACATGGGCAATCAGTGGAATGACCCAGAACTCCAGCGGCAGCCAGAAGCAGGCCACGCCTAATACCGCATTGAGAATATTGATCCAGAACGAGAGTTTAACCTTACAAAAACGGGTACCGAACGGTTGCGCCAGAACCGAACCAAACATCGAGGCCAGCATCCCGCCCAGCATAAAGTACGAGATAATGTCGGCCCCCTTGTTGAGCACGGTATTGACGTAATAGACCACCGCGCCACCACGGATCACCACCGCCACCAGCATCATAAAGTTGTAGATCGAGAGAATGCGCCACTGATCGTTACGAAAGAGGATTTTAACGTCCCGGGCGATGTTCAGATTCTCCTCTTTGATCGGCTGGACACGCTCTTTGGTAGTGACAAAACAAATGATAAACATCACGCAGCCGATTGCACCAAACAGCGCCATCGCCACCTGAATGCCGGTCGCCCTGTCGCCGGGGTAGAGATAGTCCGCGAGGGGAAGAATAAGCGCGGTACCAAGCGCGCCACCAATCGGGGTGATGGCAAAGCGCCAGGACTGCAAAGAGAGGTTTTCCCGTGGATCGGACGTTAGCGCAGCGCCCAGGGAGCAATAGGGGATATTAATGGCGGTATACATCAGAGTCATAAATATATACGCCCCGACGGCATAATAAATTTTGCCTGTTTCGGTAAAATCCGGAATGGAATAAACTAATACGCAACTCACCGCAAAAGGAACGCATATCGCCAGCAGCCAGGGACGAAAACGTCCCCAGCGCGTGGATGTTGCATCGGCAATCGCTCCCATAACGGGGTCGGTAATGGCATCTAATAAACGGACCAAAAGAAACATGGTTCCCATTACGGCCGGGGGTAAGCCATAAATATCGGTATAGTAATACGCCAGAATGGCAACCGATGAGTCAAATACAATATGGCTCGCGGCATCTCCCAGGCTGTAGCCTATTTTTTCCCGGACCGGAATTTTTTCACTCACTGACATCATGTTACTCCTTATTGATGAAACCGGTTTCTGCTCTGGCAATAATTTCGCCTGAGCGCAACGACGCGATCCATTATGTTTTTTCACCATGAAGTTATGTTTTTTGCTTTATGTGATCGGGATAATTAAAAGAAAGCCTTTATCCGAAAAATTATGCGTAACGGATCGCAATTTATTTTCTCGCCTACAGCCATTCACAATATCAATATTTCAGCAGCGCCACCGGGGCATTAAACGCAACGGTAAATTGTCTGGATTTGTGCAAAGTGCGATGTTCGACACGCGAAGCGCGGAATATTCGACTAAGGTTTTCTGGTGATTGATTACAGCGTGACCGCTGCTCAGCGAAATAAGGAGAAGCACCGATGATAACCCCTCAAAAGCTGCGCCCTCGCCTCTTACCTCTGGTTCTGGGCAGTGCGTTGCTCGCGGTTGCCGCGACAGGCAACGCAGAAGAAATGCACTCTGGCCAGACGAATTCACCGGATATCTTGCTCGGCCCTCTCTTTAGCGATGTCCAGAGCGCCAAACTTTTCCCCGATCAAAAAACCTTTGCCGATGCGGTACCGAAAAGCGATCCCCTGACGATCCTGGCCGACTACCGCATGCAGCGTCGTCAGTCCGGGTTTGATTTACGCCATTTCGTGGATATGAACTTCACGCTTCCCGCGGAAGGGGAAAAATATGTTCCTCCTGCCGGGCAGAGCCTGCGTGAGCATATTGACGGGCTGTGGCCCGTGCTTACCCGCACCACCGATAAAGCCAGTAACAAGTGGGATTCGCTCCTGCCGTTACCTAAACCCTACGTCGTGCCGGGCGGACGTTTCCGCGAGGTCTACTACTGGGACAGCTATTTCACCATGTTGGGGCTGGCGGAAAGTGACCACTGGGACAAAATCAGCGATATGGTGGACAACTTCGCCTACGAGCTGGATACGTGGGGACATATTCCGAACGGCAACCGCAGTTACTACCTGAGCCGCTCCCAGCCGCCGTTTTTCTCGCTGATGGTTGAACTGCTGGCGACGCACGACAGCGAGGCGCTGAAGAAATACCGTCCACAAATGGAAAAGGAGTACGCCTACTGGATGGAGGGCGCCGATGCGCTGCAGGCCGGACAAGCCAACAAACGGGTGGTGAAGCTGGAGGATGGCTCACTGCTCAACCGCTACTGGGATGATCGCGATACGCCACGTCCGGAGTCATGGCTTGACGATATCACCACGGCCAAAAGCAACCCTAACCGTCCGGCGACGGAGATCTACCGCGATTTACGCTCTGCGGCGGCCTCAGGCTGGGACTTTAGCTCCCGCTGGATGGACGATCCGCAAAAGCTGGGCACCATCCGCACCACCAGCATTGTGCCGGTGGATCTGAACGCCCTGATGTTCAAGATGGAAAAACTGCTCGCCCGGGCAAGCCAGGAGAGCGGCGATGCCGCCAGCGCGAGCAAATATGAGGCACTGGCCACGGCACGCCAGCAGGCGATGGAGAAGTATCTGTGGAACGAAAAAGAGGGGTGGTATGCGGATTACGATCTGAAGAGCAAGAAGGTGCGTAATCAGCTTACGGCTGCGGCCCTCTTCCCGCTGTATGTGAAGGCGGCGGCACAGGATCGCGCCGATAAAGTGGCTGCTGCGACGTCCTCACGCCTGCTGAAACCGGGTGGCATAACGACCACCACCGTCAACAGCGGCCAGCAGTGGGATGCCCCCAATGGCTGGGCGCCGCTGCAGTGGGTAGCGACAGAAGGGTTGCAGAATTATGGCCAGAATAAGGTGGCGATGGATGTCACCTGGCGTTTCCTGAAAAACGTTCAGCACACCTACGATCGCGAGCAGAAACTGGTGGAAAAATATGACGTCTCCTCCACCGGTACGGGCGGCGGCGGTGGTGAGTATCCGCTGCAGGATGGATTCGGCTGGAGCAACGGCGTGACGCTGAAGATGCTGGACCTGGTCTGTCCGAAAGAGAAACCGTGTGACAGCGTGCCGGAGCATCAACCTGCGGCGAATGATGAGGCTGCGCCGGTGAAAAGTACGGCGCAGTAGGTGAGCAATGCCGGGTGGCGCTAACGCCTGCCCGGCCTGCATTCCCTGCGGGAGAGGGAAAGGATAATCAGAAGCTGTAGCTCGCCCCCAACTGATACGTGCGGTCACGCCCAATCCAGCAGTTCGTGGCGTCGTAGCAGGTCAGCGTCTCTTTATTGGTGATGTTTTGCGCGCTGGCTTTGAGGGTTAACCCCTCCAGCGACGGCAGGATTTCACCCATACGATAAGAAGCAGCCAGATCGTACTGCATAGTGCCACCCAGTTTGCCCGCATCGTTGTTCGGTGAAATTTCCATCGGACCGGTGTAGCGTGCCCCCGCTCCCAGCATCAGCCCCCTCAGCGGCGTGTTGTCAAAGGTGTAATCTCCCCACAGGTTGAACGCATTTTCCGGCACCTGCGTTGGTCGTTTGCCCTGGTATTTATCATCTTCGGTATTGATCAGATGGGTATAGGCATAGTTGGCAATCAGGGTCACGTTATCCGTCGGACGGCTGACGACCGAGAGCTCGGCACCTTTGGATTCCACTTCGCCGGTCTGGCTGTAATTCAGGAAGCCCGGATCGGAGGTGACGACATTTTTCTGACGGATATTAAACACCGAGGCGGTAAAGGTTGTGGCGTACTCTGCCAGCAGGTATTTCACCCCGCCTTCAACCTGTTTGCTGGTTGTTGGTTTAACGTCTTTGGCCGCGAGCGTGCCCTGCGGCGACACCGGAGCAAACCCTTCGGAGTAGCTGATGAACGGTGACAGCCCATTCTCAAACGCGTAAAGCGCGCCCAGGCGTTTGGTCACGCGGTCCTGCGAGACCCAGGCTTTATCGCCGTTCTGCAGATAATTGGTGGTCACCGAGCGGTAATCGTCATAGCGCAGGCTGGCCAGCAGATTTAAGCCGCCAAATTCCACCTGATCCTGCAGGTAATAGCCGTTTTGTTGGTAGCTCAGACGATTTTTCTGCCCCGTATACAACCCGAGATCGCGTTCATTGATTTGCGAATAGTCAGGATTTCGCATATCAATGCCGGGCGTTGTCGAGGCATAACGGTAGTAGAAGTGAGAGTTCAGCTTTTGATAGTCAAACCCGGCCAACAGGTGATGTTTCCATTCCCCCAGCGCCACGGTTTTGGTTACCTGGTTATCAATGTTGAAACTCTTCAGATCCTCATCCGTGGTGTAAGCAAAACGGTTAAGCTGGTAGACCTCACTCCCCGTCCCCGTGGCGTAAACGCTGCGCTGATGGGTGTCGACATCAAAGTACCGTGCCTTCTGGTTAAAGCCCCAGCCGCTGTCAAACTCATGTTCAAAGCTGTAACCCAGCATCCACTGACGCTGTTTAAAACCGCTCCATTCATCCCCGGCATAATCACGGCGATCGGCATACTTCGAGCGCAGGTAAGCAAGCGGCAACGGGTTGGATGGTGACAGGCTCGGGGAGTTTTGCGCCAGCGCATCAATGATGAGACGCGTTTTGTTGTCCGGCTGCCACGTAACCGACGGAGCGACCAGGTAGTTTTCATACCGCGTGGTATGGGGTTGATCGTCATTTTCAGTGGCTTTACCCAGCAGACGGTAGTTCCAGTCGCTGTCGGCGATTTGTCCGGTCGAGTCGAGATAGCCCTCTTTCAGATTGCGGTTACCGGTGTTGAAGCCAAACTCGGTGCGGGCAGCTTTTTGCGGCTTTTTGCTTTGAATGTTCACCAGCCCACCCGGGGAGCCGCCGCCGTAGAGCACAGAAGATGGGCCTTTAAGTATATCGACGCTCTCAATGAGCAGCGGATCGATGCGCGCTTTGGTGTTTCCGGTGACGTTATACGGCAGCTGCAGGCCGTTGTAGAACTCCTGGTCGACCGTAAAGCCACGAATTTTATACTCGCTCATGTACGTGGTGTTTCCACGCAGCTCTGTCGAAACGCCCGGAACATAGCGCAGGATTTCGTTCACGGAACTGGCATGGCGTTGCTCAATTTGCTGCGCAGAGACGGTATCGATCACCTGCGGCGTTTTACTTTCGGCCACCGCCGATTTGGTTGCGCTGTTTGTCCATGCGGGGAGAACGCTGCCCTGCTCAGAGCCGGTGACAAGAATGGTGGATTCTTCCGCAAATGCCTGTGCCTGTAATGCCAGCGTCACGGCTCCTGCCAACGCGCATACTGCAAAACGTGAGGTGTTCATAGTGTCGTCTTGTGGTTATATGTAACTAGGAACGACAATTATTATCATTTCGATTAGCAAATCAATATCACGACAAAAAAAACGGCCCTTTTGCGAGAGCCGTTTTGGGTTATCTATGCCCGTCTGAGTAACCTGAATATGCCCAGAACAACAATGGCGCCCACCACAGCCACAAGGAAACTGTGCAGGTCGAATCCACTGATGCTGCCGCCAAAGCCAAACATCGTCGCCAGCCAGCCGCCGACAACCGCACCAACAACACCGAGCACACAGGTCAATATAAAGCCGCCGCCATCATTTCCCGGCATGATGAGTTTAGCGATAGCCCCGGCAATAAGACCAAAGATGATCCACGCGATAATACCCATAGCGATGCCCTCTTGCAGGTTTAACGCATGCGCAGAAAACCTTCCGCGCAGGTAACTTAAGTATAGGTCATCACGGTAAAACCGATTTCATCTCACCGACTTAACTTCTCTGTACTGCGAAAAAAACTCACCGGTTTGTATTAAGTTTCGTTTCACGCTGCCGATAACGCAAAGACAGTCTGTCATTTATCAAGGAGCCATCCGGCGTGAGTAATTACAGTGAGCAGTTCCTGAAGCAAAATCCGCTGGCTGTATTAGGGGTATTGCGTGACCTGCAAAAAGGCGAGGTGCCGCTGCGCATCAGCTGGTCAAACAATCAGTTCATCAGCAAGATCCTGGATGCGTCTGCAGAGAGGCTGGTCATCGACCTGGGCAGTCAGGAGCATGAAAACCGCGCCGCGCTGCGGGCGGAGAAAATCTCGGTGATGGCAGAAACGCACGGCGCAAAAGTGGAATTTGTCCTGCCGCGCCTGGAGCTGAGCGAATTCGGCGGCCTTCCGGCGTTTGTCACCCCGCTGCCGGCCAACCTCTGGTTTGTTCAGCGCCGTGAATATTTTCGTATCAGTGCCCCGCTGCACCCTGCCTATTTTGGTAAGGCCAAAATGCCGGACAAAAAAGAGATCCGCTTTCGCCTGTTTGACCTCTCCCTGGGCGGCATGGGTGCGCTGATGGATACGCCAAAGCCTGACGGACTGGTAGAAGGCATGCGATTTACCCAAATCGAACTGGATATGGGAGGCTGGGGGCGTTTTTACTTTGATGCGCAGCTGATTGCCATCAGCGAGCGTAAGGTGGTCGACAGCAAAAATGAAACGATCGTCACGCCACGTCTGAGCTTCCGCTTCCTGAACGTCGGGCCGGGCGCAGAGCGCGAACTGCAACGGATTATCTATTCTCTTGAGCGAGAAGCGCGGGAGCGGGCGAATAAAGTGTTGTGACAGACGCCGGGCAGCACGCTGGCCGCCCGACAACGGCATTACATGGCATCCATCGCTTTCTGTACTTTCCAGATATAACGCGGAGCCTGTGGTGCCGGATGATTTTTCACTACGTGTTCAAAGAACTCGTCTTTGTCCATGCCGTTAATCTCTTCTATCGCCTCTTTACGGTCCGATGAGAACGTCCTGAGCAGCGCACCCGCGCCGTTCACGTAAGAGACCACCAGCGCATACTGCATCACTTCAGGATCCTCGATTCCCTTCAGCACGCCGTGTTCCAGAATACTCAAATAAGCCGTGCCCATGGAGATGTTACGTTCCGGGTTTTTCAGCTCGCTGGTTGACGGCTGACCGCTCCAGCCCATATAGCGATAGACCTCTCTGCCGGCAGTTGAGGCCTTAAGCTGCATTAACCCCACGGCATTGGATTTGCTGACAAGCGTTGGGTTACCGCCGGATTCCACGGCAATGATCGCCGTGATCAGCCGCGGGCTGACACCCCAGGCTTTGCCCGCCTGTTCGCTGATCGGCATCCACTGCATGGCCCGTTTCACAGGTACTTCCGGGTTCCATGCCGGGTTTTGATAGTCATGTTTTGAACTACAGCCAGCCAGCAACACAATCAAAAAAGCAAACCATCTCAATTTCACGTCATCTATCCTTATAGCCGGTCATCGCCCTTGAAGCAGGCAACGTATAAGCGGCATGATATAGACAATTAGATTCTCATTCAGCAAGGAATTGCCATGTCTCAGTTTCATCTTATCGCGCCGTCCGGGTACTGCATCAACCAGGAGGCGGCACAGCGGGGCGTTGAGCGCTTACTGGAACTCGGCTACCCGGTAGAAAATCAGACAATTATCCCCCGCCGCCAGCAGCGATTTGCCGGTACGGAAGCGCAAAGGCTGAATGATATCAACAGCCTGGTGAACCTGCAGGGTGAGAACAACATCGTGCTGGCGGTGCGCGGCGGCTATGGTGCGAGCCGGTTGCTGGAGAGTATTGACTGGCAAGGGCTGGCAAAGCGTCAGCAGCAGGATCCGCTGCTGATCTGCGGCCACAGCGACTTTACCGTAATCCAGCTCGGGCTGCTCGCGCTGCATAACGTGGTGACCTTCAGCGGCCCGATGCTGGCCGGTAATTTCGGGGCACCCGAGCTTGACCCATTTACGGTGGAACACTTCTGGCGCGCTCTGAAAAACCCGACCTACAGCGTTGAGTGGCAGGGCAACGGGCCGCACTGGTCGTGTGAAGGACAACTCTGGGGCGGAAATCTGGCAATGCTGGTGTCGCTCATCGGAACGCCATGGCTGCCGCAAATTGACGACGGCATTCTGGTGCTGGAAGATATCAATGAACATCCGTTCCGCGTCGAGCGCATGTTATTGCAGCTGTATTACGCCGGTATTCTGGAACGTCAGTCCGCGGTTATTCTTGGCAGTTTTACCGGTGCCGCGCCGAATGACTATGACGCAGGATACTCGCTGGAAACGATGGTCGATTTCATCCGCTCACGCCTTGATATTCCTGTTATTACCGGGCTGGACTTCGGCCACGAGCAGCAAACCGTCACCCTGGCGTTAGGCGCGCAGGCCACCCTGAAGCATGATGAAACGGGCAGTCGGTTAACGATTGGGGGTCATCCGGTCATAAAGGCATAAAAAAGCCGTTAATCCCCCTCAATAAACCGCTGTTTGCGTCGTTAATATGTTAGGGTTTTAGTAACAGCATTAACATTGAGGTGGGAGTAAGACAACATTGGATGCCACAGCGATAATCAGTCTTTTCATTCTGGGTTCTGTGCTCGTAACCTGTAGTATTTTATTAAGTTCATTTTCATCGCGTCTCGGCATACCTATTCTTGTTATTTTCCTTGCCATCGGCATGCTGGCGGGTGTCGATGGTATCGGCGGTATCCCTTTCGATAACTACCCCTTCGCTTACATGATCAGTAACCTTGCGCTGGCGGTGATCCTGCTCGACGGCGGGATGCGCACTCAGGCGAGCTCATTTCGCGTCGCGCTGGGGCCCGCCCTGTCGCTGGCGACGGTCGGGGTGTTAATTACCTCCGGTCTGACCGGTATGATGGCGGCGTGGCTGTTCCATCTCGATCTGATGGAAGGTTTACTGATTGGCGCGATTGTCGGCTCAACCGACGCGGCGGCGGTGTTTTCCCTGCTGGGAGGCAAAGGGTTGAACGAACGCGTCGGCTCCACGCTTGAGATTGAATCCGGCAGTAACGATCCGATGGCGGTATTTCTCACCATCACGCTGATAGAGATGATCCAGCAGCATGAAACGGGCTTAAGCTGGATGTTTGCCCTGCATATCCTGCAGCAGTTCGGCCTGGGGATTGCGCTCGGCCTTGCCGGGGGCTATCTGCTTCAGCAGACGATCAACCGGATATCGCTGCCTTCCGGACTTTACCCGCTGCTGGCTCTCAGCGGAGGCATTCTGATTTTTGCTGTCACCACCGCGCTGAACGGCAGCGGGATCCTCGCGGTTTATCTCTGCGGCTTCCTGCTGGGCAATCGCCCTATTCGTAACCGTCACGCCATTTTGCAGAACTTCGACGGACTGGCCTGGCTGGCGCAAATCGGGATGTTCCTCGTGCTGGGTCTGCTGGTGACGCCGTCAGACCTGCTGCCGATTGCCGTTCCGGCGCTGATTTTATCGGCATGGATGATCTTCTTCGCCCGTCCCCTGTCGGTGTTTGCCGGTCTGCTGCCGTTTCGCGGCTTCAACCTGCGCGAACGCGTCTTTATCAGCTGGGTGGGGCTGCGCGGCGCGGTACCGATTATCCTTGCCGTCTTCCCGATGATGGCCGGGCTGGACAACGCGCGGCTGTTCTTTAATGTCGCCTTCTTCGTGGTGCTGATCTCGCTGCTGTTCCAGGGAACCTCGCTCGGGTGGGCGGCGAAAAAAGCCAAAGTGGTGGTTCCTCCCGTGGGCTGGCCGGTGTCCCGCGTGGGGCTGGATATTCACCCGGAAAACCCGTGGGAACAGTTTGTCTACCAGCTCAGCGCCGATAAATGGTGCGTGGGGGCGTCGCTGCGTGATTTGCATATGCCAGCCGATACGCGTATTGCCGCCCTGTTCCGCGATAATGTCCTGCTGCACCCTACCGGCAGCACCCGGCTACGCGAAGGCGATATTCTGTGTGTGATTGGCCGCGAGCGCGACCTGCCCGCCCTGGGTAAACTGTTCAGCCAGTCGCCTCCGGTGGCGCTGGATCAGCGTTTCTTCGGCGATTTTATTCTGGAAGCCAGCGCCAGGTTTGCGGATGTGGCGCTGATTTATGGGCTGGACGAAGGTGCTGAAGGCGACGATAACCAGCAAACGCTGGGCGAAATCATCCAGCAGCGCCTTGGTGCGGCCCCGGTTGTGGGTGACCAGGTGGAGTTTGCCGGGATGATCTGGACCGTAGCAGAAAAAGAAGATAACGCGGTGCGGAAAGTCGGTTTGCGGCCGATGGAAGAGGACGTGGAGTAGTGGTTTTGCCGGGTAAGCGTTAGCGCCACCCGGCAGATACGTACGTTACACCGTCACAACCGGCACTCTTGGTGCCAGCGCGCACATCAGTTCATACCCTACCGTCCCCGCCGCGGCAGCAACGTCATCAATTTTGACTTCGTTACCCCACAGCTCGACCGGGGAACCAATGCCTGCCTGCGGACATGGCGTGAGGTCAACGGCCAGCATATCCATGGAGACAGTACCCACCGTTCCCGTGCGCACCCCGTCTACCCAGACTGGCGTGCCGCTCGGCGCAATGCGCGGGTAGCCGTCAGCATAACCGCCCGCCACAATACCAATCCGTTGCTCGCCCGTCGCCCGGTAACGGCTGCCGTAGCCCACCGTGTCGCCGGCCTTCAGCGTCTGCACACCGATGATTTCGCTGCGCAGGGTCATCACCGGCTTCAGGCCGCTGTTGGCGATATCCTGCCACTGGCCTGAGGGAGAGGCGCCATAAAGGACAATGCCCGGACGCACCCAGTTATAATGCGCCTCCGGATGCCACAGCGTGGCCGCTGAGTTGGAGAGCGAACGGGGGCAATCCAGCCCTTCTGCCGCCTGCTCAATGCGCACCATCGCATCGGCAATGCCGTCCGGTTTCTCCGCGTCGGCAAAATGCGCCATCAAAGTCATTTCACCCACGTTCTTCAGGGCGCGGAGCTGTTGCCATACCGTATGGACCCGCTCGGGCTGGAAGCCCAGGCGGTTCATACCGCTGTTCACCTTGAGATAAATATCCAGCGGCGCATGCAGTTTTGCATCCTGAATCGCTTTAATTTGCCAGTTGCTGTGCACGCTGGTGGTCAGCCGGTACTTATCCAGCAGCGGCAGATCGTCGGCGTGGAAGAATCCCTCAAGCAACAGAATAGGCCCTTTCCAGCCGCGCTCGCGCAGCAGAATGGCCTCTTCCAGATTCAGTAACGCAAAACCGTCGGTGGCGCTGAGCGCACTCCAGATACGATCGATACCGTGGCCGTAGGCATTGGCTTTCACTACCGACCAGACGCGTGAACCTGGCGCCGCCCGGCGAACAATTTGCAGGTTATCCTTCAGGGCCTGCAAATCGAGCTGAGCCAGAACAGGACGGGACATGACAACTCCTTAGTTATGCGCGCCGTGCAGGTGCTGTGGACGCGAAGGGGTAAACCCCGATTGATAGCGTGCGGCACTTAAATCGTCAAACGGAATTGCCGGCGTGCGCCCGGAAATCAAATCGCTAAGCAGCTGGCCAGAGCCGCAGGCCATTGTCCAGCCCAGCGTACCGTGACCGGTATTGGTCCACAGGTTTTTGAACGGCGTACGGCCGACAATTGGCGTGCCGTCTGGCGTCATTGGCCGCAGTCCGGTCCAGAAGGTTGCCTGCTCGACAAAACCGCCACGCGGGAAGAGGTCGCCCACCACCATCTCCAGCGTTTCACGGCGCGGCTTCAGCAGCTCGGTGTTAAAGCCGACAATCTCCGCCATTCCGCCAACGCGGATGCGGTTATCAAAGCGGGTAATGGCGATTTTGTAGGTCTCATCCAGAATGGTGGAAACTGGTGCCCCGCTGTCCTCTTTTACCGGAATGGTCAGGGAGTAGCCCTTCAGCGGGTAAACCGGAATGTCGAGAATGCCCTTCAGCATCGCGGTGGAGTATGAGCCAAATGCCATAACGTAGGCATCCGCTTTAATGACCTCATCCCCACACTTCACACCGTAGATACTGCCGCCTTCAGAGAGCAGTTTATCGACCGCAGTATTAAAGCGGAATTTCACCCCCGCCTGCTCGCACATCTGCGCGAGACGCTGCGTAAACAGCTGGCAGTCACCGGTTTCATCATTCGGTAAACGCAGGCCGCCCGTCAGCTTGTGCGACACTTCTGCCAGCGCCGGTTCAACCTGCCCAAGCTGGCTGGCTTCGAGCAGTTGATACGGTACGCCCGCATCTTCCAGCACGGCAATATCACGGGTGGCGTTTTCATATTGTTGCGCCGTACGGAACAACTGCAGCGTGCCGCCCTGGCGACCTTCGTACTCAATACCGGTGGAGGCGCGCAAGGCTTTCAGGCAGTCACGGCTGTATTCCGCCAGACGCACCATCCGACCTTTGTTTTCCATGTAGTGACGGGTGTCGCAGTTGCGCAGCATCTGCCACATCCACTTCAGCTGGAACTGGGTGCCGTCGAGACTGATCGCCAGCGGCGCATGGCGCTGGAACATCCACTTAATCGCCTTCAGCGGAACGCCGGGGGCCGCCCACGGCGCTGCATAACCCGGCGAGATCTGTCCGGCGTTCGCCGCACTGGTTTCCAGCGCAGGCCCTGACTCACGATCGATAACGGTCACGTCATGTCCCGCCTGACTTAAATACCAGGCGCTGGTTACGCCAACGACACCACTTCCCAGTATGACAACACGCATAGCCACTCCATATGTGCAAAAGAACAATCTTCTAATTACAGATTGATAACCTAGTTGAAAATATTATTCAACATACGACTTTTTTATGGTGACTTGTCTCACACATCCCCCAGCATCAGGGGATGAGGTGAATTTGGGATCTCCTGCTGCGCGTTATTTTTAACCAGTATAAAATTCTGTGAAGACCGCTTTTTTTGCCGCATCAAAAACGGGAAATCGCAAAGAAAAAATTTCTGCTCCAGCACGCTTTTTAACACGGTGATCTATGCTTATCAGGAGGCTCTCCAGACAGAGAGAGCTCCCACAACGAGGGCGCGCTAATGGCTACTATTGATTCCCTGAACAAGGACAACACACGTCTGAGCGATGGACCCGACTGGACCTTCGAGTTGCTGGATGTCTATCTCGCCGAAATCGATCGGGTGGCAAAACTGTATCGTCTTGATACCTATCCCCATCAGATTGAAGTCATTACGTCCGAGCAGATGATGGACGCCTACTCCAGCGTCGGGATGCCGATTAACTATCCGCACTGGTCGTTTGGTAAAAAATTCATTGAAACGGAGCGTTTATATAAGCACGGCCAGCAGGGTCTTGCGTATGAGATAGTGATCAACTCCAACCCGTGTATCGCCTACCTGATGGAAGAGAACACCATAACCATGCAGGCGCTGGTGATGGCGCATGCCTGCTACGGGCATAACTCGTTTTTCAAGAATAACTACCTGTTCCGCAGCTGGACCGATGCCAGCTCGATTGTCGATTACCTGATCTTCGCGCGTAAGTACATTACCGACTGCGAAGAGCGCTACGGCGTGGACGAAGTGGAGAAACTGCTCGACTCCTGTCACGCGCTGATGAACTACGGCGTTGATCGTTACAAACGTCCGCAGAAAATCTCCCTGCAGGAGGAGAAAGCGCGGCAGAAAAGCCGCGAAGAGTATCTGCAAAGCCAGGTAAATATGCTGTGGCGCACTCTGCCGAAACGTGAAGAAGAGAAAGCGGTTGCTGAAGCGCGTCGCTACCCGTCTGAGCCGCAGGAAAATCTGCTCTATTTTATGGAGAAAAACGCGCCGCTGCTGGAGCCATGGCAGCGTGAGATCCTGCGCATCGTGCGTAAGGTCAGCCAGTATTTCTATCCGCAGAAACAGACACAGGTGATGAACGAAGGCTGGGCGACTTTCTGGCATTACACCATTCTTAACCATCTGTATGACGAAGGGAAAGTCACCGAGCGGTTCATGATGGAGTTCCTGCACAGCCATACGAACGTGGTGTTCCAGCCGCCTTACAACAGCCCATGGTATAGCGGCATAAACCCGTATGCGCTTGGCTTTGCAATGTTCCAGGACATTAAACGCATCTGCCAGTCGCCAACGGAAGAAGATAAGTACTGGTTCCCGGACATCGCCGGCTCTGACTGGCTGGAAACGCTGCATTTCGCGATGCGTGACTTTAAGGATGAGAGCTTCATCAGCCAGTTTATGTCGCCGAAAATTATGCGTGATTTCCGCTTCTTCACCGTGCTGGACGATGACCGCAATAACTACCTGGAGATTTCGGCGATCCATAACGAGGAAGGCTACCGTGAGATCCGCTCTCGCCTCTCCTCCCAGTACAACCTGAGCAACCTTGAACCCAATATTCAGGTCTGGAATGTGGATTTACGCGGCGATCGTTCCCTGACGCTGCGCTATATTCCGCATAACCGGGCGCCGCTGGACAAAGGCCGCAAAGAGGTGCTGAAGCATGTGCATCGCCTGTGGGGCTTTGATGTGCTGCTGGAGCAGCAGAATGAAGATGGCAGCGTGGAGCTGCTGGAACGTTGCCCGGCGCGGTTGAATACGCTGTAATGTTTTTTGCCGGGTGGCGGCTACGTCTTACCCGGTCTACGGGTTTTGTAGGCCCGGTAAGCGAAGCACCACCGGGCGAAAAAAAACCTCTCACCTGAGAGGTTTTTTATTTCAGCGACTCTGAATCGCTAAATCGCCCGGCAGTGTTTTCTGCATCCGGTGCCAGATTTCACCGGAATCATGGCCGTAGCGGCGCACCGTTTCATACACCTGATCGTGCAGGCCTTCGGTACAGAGTTTGCTGAGCTTATGGTAGAAGCCCAGCGCCAGACTGCGCGCTTCAGGGTTGGCAAAGTAGTGGCGACCAATACGGGTATACAGCCCTTTCATGCCGTTCAGGATCAGACCGTACACCGGGTTACCGGAGGCAAACGCCAGTCCGCGGAAGACGTTGTAATCGAGCGTGGCAAAGGCATCCGCGTGATCTTCCACTTCGTTTGCGCTGGCGAGCACCTGCAGCGCATCTTCCGGATGCTGACGAAAAGCGGTACGAATAAAGATTGTCGCAATGTTGGTACGCACCGAGAGCAGATTATCAATCAACTGCGGCACGCTTTCATGATCGAGGCGCGCCAGCGTTTCAAGAATGTTCAACCCGGAGGTTTCCCAGAAGTTGTTTACTTTCGTTGGCTTACCGTGCTGGATCGTCAACCAGCCATCGCGCGCCAGTCGCTGAAGCACTTCACGCAGCGTGGTGCGAGTGACGCCAATCAGTTCAGAGAGTTCGCGTTCAGCCGGAAGAATGGATCCCGCAGGGAAGCGATTATTCCAGATGCTTTCAATGATGTACTCTTCCGCGAAACCCGCCGGGCTCTGCGCCTTAATGACCATAGTGAGATTTCCATTACACAGCTTTTGCAAATTGCACTCATCATACCAGAGGCACGCAGAGGCAGGTAGCGCGTGAAAGAGAGAAAAGAGGGATCGCTGTTTTATTTTTGTGAAATTTACACTGCAGTCTTATCCGCCTCCCGGCCACGATTTTTGCGTATACTGATGTTTTGTTTTACCTGACGGGGAAGGACGTCTGTTGTGGAAATTTCTTTTGGACGCGCGCTGTGGCGCAATTTTTTAGGCCAGTCTCCTGACTGGTACAAACTGATACTTCTGGTTTTCCTGATTGTTAACCCCATTATTTTTAGTGTCTCTCCGTTCGTCGCCGGCTGGCTGCTGGTGGCGGAGTTTATCTTCACCCTGGCCATGGCGCTGAAATGCTATCCCCTGCTACCAGGCGGTTTGCTGGCTTTTGAAGCCGTGGTTATCGGCATGACGAGCGCAGAGCATGTCAAAGCAGAGCTGGCTTCCAATCTTGAAGTGCTGCTGCTGCTGATCTTCATGGTGGCCGGTATCTACTTTATGAAACAGCTGCTGCTGTTTATCTTCACCCGCCTGTTGCTCAGCATTCCGTCTAAAACGGTGCTGTCGCTGGCGTTCTGCCTTGCTGCCGCATTTCTTTCGGCCTTCCTGGATGCGCTGACCGTCGTGGCGGTGGTCATCAGTGTCGCGGTCGGGTTTTATGGCATTTATCACCGCGTGGCCTCGTCCCGTCCGGGCGAAGACTTGCAGGACGACAGTCACGTCGAAGCGCATAACCGTGAGGTGCTGGAACAGTTCCGCGCGTTTCTGCGCAGCCTGATGATGCATGCGGGCGTCGGTACCGCATTAGGTGGCGTGATGACCATGGTAGGTGAGCCGCAAAACCTGATCATCGCCAAAGCCGCTGAGTGGCATTTCGGCGAGTTTTTCCTGCGCATGGCCCCGGTCAGCGTGCCCGTGTTCGTCTGCGGGCTAGCAACCTGCATTCTGGTCGAGAAATTCAACGTCTTCGGCTACGGTGCGCAGTTGCCTGAGCCGGTTCGCCAGGAGCTGCATAAATTTGACGAGCAGAACCGTACGCAGCGCACGCGTCAGGAGACGCTACGTCTGATTGCGCAGGGCATCATCGGTATCTGGCTTATCGCCGCGCTGGCATTGCATCTTGCTGAAGTCGGATTGATTGGTCTCTCAGTCATTATTCTTGCGACGACCTTTAGCGGAGTAACGGACGAGCATGCGATCGGTAAAGCCTTTACCGAAGCCCTGCCGTTTACCGCATTGCTGGCGGTCTTCTTTGCGGTGGTGGCGGTGATTATCGACCAACACCTGTTCGCCCCGATTATTACTTTTGTACTCCAGGCGGCGCCCGACGCCCAGCTGACGCTCTTCTATCTGTTCAACGGCCTGCTGTCGTCCATCTCCGACAACGTTTTTGTCGGCACGGTCTACATCAACGAAGCCAAAGCCGCGATGGAAGAAGGCATTATCAACGCCGGCCAGTTCGAGCTGCTGGCGGTTGCCATTAATACCGGCACCAACCTGCCGTCGGTGGCGACGCCAAACGGACAGGCCGCTTTCCTGTTCCTGCTGACCTCTGCCCTCGCGCCACTCATACGTCTTTCTTATGGAAGAATGGTGTGGATGGCGCTGCCCTATACGCTGGTGCTTACGCTTGTGGGATTGCTTTGCGTCAAAATTACCCTCATTCCCTGTACGCAATGGCTGATACAAGCGGGTATACTTGCGGCGCATTAAAATTCGTTTACACTGCGCTTTCTAAGCATGTTCCAGGGAAATGATTATGTTGAGATTTTTAAACCAGTGCTCCCGCGGTCGCGGAGCGTGGTTGTTAATGGCCCTGACCGCCTTTGCGCTGGAAATGGTCGCGCTGTGGTTCCAGCATGTGATGGGGCTAAAACCCTGCGTACTCTGTATCTATGAGCGCTGTGCGCTGTTCGGCATCATGGGCGCCGGTCTGTTGGGTGCGATTGCACCAAAAACACCGCTCCGCTATGCCGCTATCGCTGTCTGGCTGTACAGCGCCTGGAAAGGGATTGAGCTTTCCTGGCAGCACACCATGATGCAGCTGCATCCATCACCGTTTATGACCTGTGATTTCGCCGCCCGCTTCCCGAGCTGGTTGCCGCTGGACAAATGGCTGCCGCAGGTGTTTGTCGCATCCGGTGACTGCTCTGTACGTCAGTGGGAGTTCCTGACGCTGGAGATGCCGCAGTGGCTGGTGGGTATTTTTGTTGCCTACTTCGTTGTGGCACTGCTGGTGCTGATTGCTCAGCCGTTTAAGCCGAAGAAGCGCGATCTGTTCGGAAGATAAAAGCAAAACGGCAACGAGAGTTGCCGTTTTTAGTTTTTGCGCCCTCTCCCGTGGGAGAGAGTTGGGTGAGGGCATCAGGCCGCACAACAATAAAAACCCGCCTCGGCGGGTTTTTCTCTATCACCGGGTCGGGTGATTCATAATGTGGTCTTCCCAGTCCCGCACCTCGGACTCTTTCACCGCGATGTGGCGTACCGAGATACGCTCGCCGTGCATGGCCGCTTTAGAGCCGGTCAGCAAGGGGTGCCATGTCGGCAGATCTTTCCCTTCCGCCAGCAGGCGATACGCGCAGGTATGCGGCAGCCATTCAAACGTCGGCAGGTTCTCACGGGTTAACTTAATGCAGTCCGGCTCAAACTCGAAGCGGCGCTCGTAGTTGCGGCACTGGCAGGTTTTAATGTTTAACTGCTTACAGGCAACGTTGGTGAAATAGATTTCGTCAGTGTCTTCATCCATCAGCTTATGCAGGCAGCACTGCCCGCAGCCGTCACATAACGACTCCCACTCCACGTCTGTCATTTCGTCGAGAGTTTTGCGTTGCCAGAAAGGGATGTCGTTCATCAGGATGTCCACACGTCAAAAGAAAGCGCACCTTATAACGAGTCTGGCACGTTGATGCAAGTTTTGCCGCCCTGAAGGCGGCAAAATGCGTTTACAGCACACGGGTTTTCAGCGAGAGGCCGTTAAAACTCACCTCAAGCTCATCACCACCGTTGAGGGGACCGACACCTTCTGGCGTACCGGTCAGGATCACATCACCCGGTTTCAGGGTAAAGAAGCGGCTCATATAGGCAATCAGCGGCACGATCTTGTGGATCATGTCTGCCGTGGTGCCCTGCTGGCGGATCTCACCGTTCACTTTCAGGCTGAGAGGCGTGTTCTGTGGATCGCCAGTAAACTCACCGACCGGAATAAAGCCCGAGATCGGGCAGGCATTATCAAAGCCTTTGGCTTTTTCCCACGGCTGACCTGCTTTCTTCAGCTTGCCCTGTACCTCACGCAGCGTCAGATCCAGCGCCACGCCGTAACCGGCGATGGCTTTTTGCACATGCTCTTCGGAGGCCTGGCGCAGCGTCGCGCCAATCAGCACCGCCAGCTCCACTTCATGATGCACCGAACCCAGCCCTTGCGGCAGCGCCAGCGGCTGGCGGATATCGCAAAGCGCGGTTTCTGGCTTAATGAACAACACGGGCTCTTCTGGCGTCGCGCTGCCCATCTCCTGAATATGTTTCGCATAGTTGCTGCCCACGCAAACCACTTTGCTGACGGGATAATCCAGTAATGCACCCTGCCAGTTATGATGTTGATACATGATCGACCCCTAAACGGTTGGTGTGTTGTGTCCCAAAGCAACCGGGACTATTTTTTTCCGTTCACCTCAAGATGCTGTTTTAATAAATTCTCGGGTGGTGGCGGTAGCTGTAAATAATAGCCTTGCTCCGTTAATGCCGTTTTTACTTTTTCCAGATCGGCGTTAACCAGTTTTTTACGACCATCGAGCGGCAGTAGCATCGCCAGCTGAGGTCGGCCAAAGCTCTTCATTAATTCTTCAGGCACGCGGGAAAAATCGTCTTTCTTTTCGACATAAAGATAGGTCTGGTCGCGGCTTGTACTTCTGTAGATCACACAAAACATGTTTTTACTCTGAATTCATGGGTGGTTGCTTGCCTCAATATAATCCTGACTATAACATGCCTGATACTCTTCGGAATATCGCAGCGAGTGGTTGCGGTTAATAGCAAATTGAGTAAGGCCAGGATGTCAAACACGCCCATCGAGCTTAAAGGCAGTAGCTTCACCTTATCAGTGGTACATTTGCATGATGCAAAACCCGAGGTTATTCGTCAGGCGTTAGAAGACAAAATCGCTCAGGCTCCCGCCTTTCTGAAGCACGCCCCTGTTGTTATCAATGTCAGCGGTCTGGAATCGCCGGTTAACTGGAAACATCTCCAGCAGGCCGTCTCCTCTACCGGTTTGCGCATTGTGGGCATCAGCGGCTGCAAAGATACTGAGCTGAAAGCGGAAATCGACCGTGCAGGGCTGCCTCTTCTGAACGAGGGCAAGGAAAAAACCCCACGTGCAGCCCCCGTTGCCGTCGAGACGCCCCCCCCTGCGGTACAAAACGTTACCTCCGTCACAAAAACGCGAATGATTGATGTGCCGGTTCGTTCCGGTCAGCGCATTTATGCACCAAACTGTGATCTAATTGTTACAAGCCACGTCAGCGCTGGCGCAGAGCTGATTGCAGATGGCAATATTCACGTATACGGTATGATGCGTGGGCGTGCACTTGCCGGGGCGAGTGGCGATCGGGACGCACAAATATTTTGTACTCACCTGACAGCGGAACTGGTGTCCATCGCAGGTGAATATTGGCTGAGCGACAAGATCCCAGCCGAATTTTATGGCAAAGCGGCTCGTCTGCGACTGGCAGACGACGCGTTGACCGTTCAACCGTTGAATTGATCCCTTTTTAACAAGGAATTTCTATGGCACGCATTATTGTTGTTACTTCGGGTAAAGGAGGCGTTGGCAAGACCACCTCCAGCGCGGCCATCGCTACTGGTTTGGCCCAGAAGGGAAAGAAAACCGTCGTTATCGATTTCGATATCGGTCTGCGTAACCTCGACCTGATCATGGGTTGTGAACGTCGCGTCGTGTATGACTTCGTAAACGTGATTCAGGGCGATGCCACCCTTAACCAGGCGCTGATTAAAGATAAGCGCACCGAGAACCTTTACATCCTTCCGGCCTCGCAGACGCGTGACAAAGACGCCCTGACCCGTGAAGGTGTAGAAAAGGTGCTCGATGAGCTGAAAAAAATGGAGTTCGACTTCATCGTCTGCGACTCCCCAGCCGGTATCGAAACCGGTGCCCTGATGGCGCTCTACTTCGCTGATGAAGCGATCATCACCACCAACCCTGAAGTGTCATCCGTCCGTGACTCTGACCGAATTCTCGGGATCCTCGCCTCCAAATCCCGTCGTGCGGAAAATGGCGAAGATCCGATTAAAGAGCACCTGCTGCTGACCCGCTATAACCCGGGCCGCGTGAACAAAGGTGATATGCTGAGCATGGAAGACGTGCTGGAGATCCTGCGCATCAAACTGGTGGGCGTGATCCCGGAAGACCAGTCCGTGCTGCGCGCCTCTAACCAGGGCGAGCCAGTGATTCTGGATACGATGGCAGATGCCGGTAAAGCCTACGCGGATACCGTTGACCGTCTGCTGGGAGAAGAACGTCCTTTCCGCTTCATTGAAGAAGAGAAGAAAGGTTTCCTCAAACGCCTGTTCGGAGGATAAGTTATGGCATTACTGGACTTTTTTCTCTCGCGGAAAAAGAACACCGCCAACATCGCAAAAGAACGTCTGCAAATCATCGTTGCGGAGCGTCGTCGTAGCGACGCCGAGCCTCACTACCTGCCGCAGTTGCGTAAGGACATCCTGGAAGTGATCTGTAAGTATGTGCAGATTGACCCGGAGATGGTCACCGTGCAGCTGGAGCAAAAAGACGGGGATATTTCGATTCTGGAGCTGAACGTGACGCTCCCGGAAGCGGAAGAGTCGCGTCCGTAGTTTTTTGATTTTGTAGCCCCGGTAAGCGCAGCGCCACCGGGGAAATATGCCGGGTATATTCCCGGCATATTTATTATCGTGGATACCCTTCCAGCAGCGTATTCAGGCGATCGGCCATCAATTCCCCGCGCCAGCCCGCCATCATTTCCGGTAGGCCATTCTGTGGTTTCAGCTTCCAGTGCCAGTTCAGCAACTGGTTAATTTGACGCCGCGATGCCAGCAGTTCGGCACTCAGTTTGCTCTCTGTCGCCACAGCCTGCACCAGCGCTTTGATATCCTTAAACGCCTTGCGATAGCCTGGCATATCCATCAGATTCAGCAGCGGCTCTGGCAGTTCGTCCTCCGGTATCTGCTGCGCTTTGGCCACCAGCGCGAGCAGCGTTTTTCCGTGAAAACGAATTTCGCTGCCTGACAGCCCAATGCTGTCGAGCTCGCCCATGCTGCCTGGCATATAGCGTGCGACCGCCCAGAGGTGCTCTTCGCGTACCACAAAGTTAACGGCCAAATCGCGTTCGCGCGCTTTACGCAGGCGCCAGTCCGCTAACAGTTGCAGGCAGGCCAGCTGACGCGTACGCAGCTGCCACGCATTGCTGATATCGCGCCAGGCCTCTTTCGGGTCAGCGATTTCCTGGCGACGCTGCTGCGTCATCCGGCACTCATCCAGTGCCGCGGGCAGCCAGCCGGAGGCTTCTGCCTCTTTCATGAGCTGTCCGGCGATAGGCAGAAGGTAAAATACGTCTGCCGCAGCGTAGTCCAGCTGACGCTCTGTGAGCGGGCGCGCCAGCCAGTCGGTACGGGATTCACTTTTATCCAGTGTCAGGCCGGTGTACTCCTCAACCATGGCGGCAAAGCCCCATGAAAGCGGACGATTGCTGAACGCGGCGAGGATCTGCGTGTCAATCAGCGGCTGCGGCATGATGCCAAACGTATTCAGAAAGACTTCCAGATCTTCACTGCCTGCGTGCAGGTATTTTGTGACCGCAGTATCAAGCAGCAGGTCACGCATCGGCGTCCAGTCGGTAATGCCGAGCGGGTCAATCAGCGACACGTGTTTGCCGTCGTACATCTGAATCAAACCCAACTGCGGATAATACGTCCGGGTACGGACAAACTCGGTATCCAGGGCGATGGCAGGAAAATCGCGCGTCACTTCGCACAGCGAAGCCAGCTCGTCGTTGGTCGTGATCATCTGGTAATTCAAAACGGTTTCTCTTTTGTTTGCGCCCATAAAAAACGCCGGCTAAACCGGCGTCTGGGCGATTAGCGTGAAGCTCAGGCCTTATTGTCCACTTTGGCACGGGCTTCGTCACGTAATTCTCGTCGTAATATCTTCCCGACGTTTGATTTCGGCAGCTCATCGCGGAACTCCACCAGCTTCGGCACTTTATAGCCGGTGAGCTGACGGCGGCAGAACGTGATGAGCTCCTCCTCGGTAAGAGAGGCGTTTTTCTTCACCACAAAAATCTTCACTGC
Source organism: Enterobacter sp. WCHEn045836 (assembly GCF_003965585.1). NCBI lineage: Bacteria > Pseudomonadati > Pseudomonadota > Gammaproteobacteria > Enterobacterales > Enterobacteriaceae > Enterobacter > Enterobacter sp. WCHEn045836. The sequence goes on along the minus strand of NZ_RXPT01000016.1, from coordinate 45,445 downwards.
CTCGCCGCTGCTGCCGGAAGGTACGCCAACCGCGGCAACTTCAAGCACGCCGCTATGCTGCATCACCACATCTTCGATCTCATTCGGATAGACGTTAAATCCGGAGACGAGGATCATGTCTTTCTTACGATCGACAATGCGCAGGAAGCCCTCTTCGTCCATCACCGCGATATCACCGGTGTGCAGCCAGCCGTCTTTGATGATTTCGTCAGTGGCATCAGGACGCTGCCAGTAGCCCAGCATGACCTGCGGCCCTCTGACGCACAGCTCACCCGGCTCGCCGGGCGCGACTTCGTTGTCGTTATCATCCACCAGTTTGGCTTCCGTCGACGGTACCGGCAGGCCGATGCTGCCGCTGTGGTAGTCGATATCGTGCGGATTGACGCTGACCAGCGGGGCACATTCGGTCAGGCCATAGCCTTCAAGTAAATACTGGCCGGTAAGTTTCACCCAGCGCTCGGCCACCGCCTGCTGAACCGGCATTCCGCCGCCCGCAGAGAGGTGTAGCGTGGAGAAATCAAGCTGCTGGAATTCTTTGTTGTTGAGCAGCGCGTTAAACAGCGTGTTTACCCCGGTCATGGCGGTGAACGGGTATTTCGCCAGCTCTTTAACCAGCCCCGGAATGTCGCGTGGGTTGGTAATCAACACGTTCTGACCGCCCAGCTCAATAAACAGCAGGCAGTTCATGGTCAGCGCGAAAATGTGATAAAGCGGAAGCGCGGTGATGACCACCTCTTTGCCCGGATGCAGCAGCGGCCCGTAGGTCGCATTCACCTGCTCAAGGTTCGCCAGCATATTGCGGTGAGTCAGCATGGCGCCTTTGGCCACCCCGGTAGTCCCCCCGGTGTACTGCAGGAACGCAAGATCCTCTGACACCACTTCCGGTTTGACGTATTGCATACGATACCCGGCATGCAGCGCGCGGCGGAAGGAGATGGCATCCGGCAGATGGTATTTCGGTACCAGACGTTTAATGTATTTGACGACAAAGTTAACCAGCGTGCCCTTGGCGGTGGAGAGCTGATCCCCCATGCGCGTCAGGATGACGTGTTTCACCTGGGTTCTGTCGACCACTTTCTCCAGCGTGTGGGCAAAGTTCGAGACGATCACAATCGCGGCCGCGCCGCTGTCGTTCAGCTGATGCTCCAGCTCACGTGGCGTGTAGAGCGGGTTGACGTTGACGACAATCATCCCGGCCCGCAGGATACCAAACAATGCGACCGGGTATTGCAGCAGGTTCGGCATCATCAGCGCGACGCGATCCCCTTTTTGCAGCCCCAGCCCTTCCTGCAAATACGCCGCGAACGCCCGACTCCGCTCCTCAAGCTTACGGAACGTCATCACCTCACCCATATTGATAAACGCGGGCTGATCGGCGTAACGCCTTACCGAGTGTTCAAATAATTCAACCAGGGATTGATAACGGTCAGGATTGATCTCCGCAGGCACATCTGCGGGATAACGGTTAAGCCAAACCTTGTTCAATGCATCACCTCTGAATTGAGTGTTCGTCGTCATCACAACCCCGATAATAAACAGTTTGTTAACATTATATTAACTCAGCGTACCAGTTTATTAATTGCCCAGATTTAAGGTTGCGAAGCGCGTCACTCTTTTTTTTCGTTTTAGCCGTAAAAAAACAGAGACAGCGGCTGAGCCGCTGTCTCTTTTCTAACAATAACAGTAAGTTACTCAGTAACGATCGTCTGTACCTGCGCCGGGCCCGGGTTATACCAGCCCCAGCCAGGGTAGCCGTAACGATACGGATGTGGGCCCCACATCCACGGATCAACAGGCTGAGGCGGCATGATCACCTGCTGTGTCAGGCGCCAGCGTTTGTACCCGTTGACCTGCATGGTCATGAATTTGTACGGTGTCGTGCCGATTTTGCCCTGTGTCGTGCCGGTTATCGGCCCGACAACGGTCACCAGTTGCCCGCGAAAATCGACCGGGTCAAGGAAGCCGCTAACATCGGCAAAAATGCGCCCGCGCGAGGTTTCGCCGAGTACCGGACGTGCGCCGCTATCCAGCGGCACGGTGGCGATCTCCAGCCGGGTTTTCCCCTGCAGGTTTTGCACCTCAATCACCTTCCCGCCAAAGCGCGCTTCCTGACCGACGTAAAGCTCAGGGGCATTCATCACGCGAACCAGATCCTGCTGTGGCGTAGGGCTGCTGCCCTTAATCGCATCAGGAACGGAAACGCATCCGCTCAGTGCTATGGCCACAGCGCCTGCCATAATGAGGCGTACTACTTTAGTCTGAACCGCCATGATGCGACTCCTTTTTCTCAGTTCCTGTTACTGAGATTCACTCGCGGCCTGGAAGTTTCTTCCACGCGACGGTGTTTCGCAAATAAACCGGCTCGGCATGTTCAACGGCCACGGTTTTTCCTGCTGCGAGCAGCTGGCAGGCGAGAGGAAGCATATCCTCTGCGACAGGCAGAAGCATGTTGCCGTCCACCAGCGTCACGCCGGTACCGTTTGCCATGTCAGGCCATGCCGCCCAACCAGTCCCTACCGTCGCCCACTTACCGGACAGGTTCTGCAACCGTTCGGTTACCGCTTCCGGCTTGAGCACCGCTTCCGTCTCTTCGCCGTGCCACACGCCCTGCTCGTCGCGGGTGTATTCAGCCCAGTAGACTTCGCCCATGCGGGCATCAATCGCTGCCAGTACATGTGTGGCGCCGGTCATACGCCACGCGCCCTGCGCCATCGTCGCCAGGGTGGAAACACCGATCATCGGCAGGTCAGCACCCAGTGCCAGCCCCTGCGCAATACCAATCCCAATGCGTACACCCGTAAAGCTGCCGGGGCCACGGCCAAAGGCCAGCGCATCGAGGTCGGTTAAGGTGGTGTTGCCCTGGGTCAAAATCGCTTTCACCAGGGGCAGAATACGTTGGGTGTGTTCTCGTGGACACTCTTCGAAATGAGCAGAAATAGCACCGTCGTTCCACAGAGCAACGGAACACGCCTCTGTAGCGGTATCAATAGCCAGAATTCGCATCAGTCGTCGCGCTCTCGCAATGGTCAGTCACAAAATGGCGCGCATCTTAGCACACTCCCGGGCAAATTACTCCGCCGTTGGGTTGGCCAGGAAGCGAACCGCGCGTTTAATGTCCCGCGTACGCGGCGCGGGCGGCAGGCTGGCGAGGAAGGTCGCACCGTAAGGACGCATCACCAGCCGGTTATCACAGATGACCAGCACGCCGCGATCGTCCACGTCGCGGATCAGACGCCCTACCCCCTGCTTAAGGGTGATCACCGCGTCCGGCAGTTGTACCTCATCGAAAGGATCCCCCCCGCGCAGACGGCAGTCTTCCATCCGCGCTTTGAGCAGCGGATCGTCCGGCGAGGTAAAGGGCAGTTTATCGATAATCACCAGTGACAGGGTATCACCCCGCACGTCCACCCCTTCCCAGAAGCTGCTGGTTGCCACCAGAAGCGCATTCCCGGCGCTGACAAACTGCTGTAACAGTTGCCCTTTGCTGGTTTCGCCCTGCAGCAGCACCGGCAAGGTCATGGTGGCGCGGAACTGTTCAGCCAGATCGCGCATCATGGCGTGGGAGGTACAGAGCATAAAGCAGCGGCCATTGTTGGCCTCAATCATCGGTTTCAGCATGGCTGCCAGCAGTCGCGCGGCGCCGGGCTGATTCGGCAGCGGCAGATTACGCGGCACGCAGAGCAGCGCCTGTTTTTGATAGTCAAACGGGCTCGGCAGCAGCAGTGACTCCGCCTGCTCTATCCCCAATCGTTCAGTGAAGTGGTGCAGGTCGTCATTGACCGACAGGGTCGCGGACGTAAAGATCCAGCTCCCCGGTTTTTGCGCCATCACCTCTTTGAATTTGTCTGCCACCGTCAGCGGCGTAAGCGCCAGGGTGAAATGACGTGAGGTGCATTCGTACCAGTAGCTGTACCCCGGCTGGTTGATCTCTTTCAGCCGTTTCAGACGCCCGCGATAGAGCGTGGCGCGCTCGAAGGCAGCGTCCAGCAGCGCAGAACGGCCAAGCGACAGTTTCGCCACGTCGTAACAGAGTTCCAGCGCATCATCCAATAGCAGCAGTGCGCGCTGGATATTGTTGTCCGCCAGCAGCTCGCGCAAATTACCACGGTAGCCAGGTTCGCCGAGCTGCAGGCGGAAATCCTGCGCGCTTTGCGCCAGGCGATCGGCACATTTTTGCAGCTGCTGGGTATCTTTTAATTCGGTGCGATAGGCAATGGTGAAATCTTTCGCCAGGTCCAGCAGCTGGCGGCTGGAGAGCGACTGGCCGAAATACTGGCTGGCGATATCCGGAAGCTGATGGGCCTCGTCGAAGATCATCACTTCTGCTTCAGGGATCAGTTCACCAAAACCGCTGTCTTTCACCACCATATCCGCGAGAAACAGATGATGGTTCACCACCACCACATCCGCATCCATCGCGGTTTTACGCGCTTTCACCACAAAACAGTCTTTATACAGCGGGCAGTCGCTGCCAAGGCAGTTGTCATTGGTGCTGGTTACCAGCGGCCAGGCGGGAGAGTCTTCCGCCACGCTCGCGCAGGTGCTGATATCGCCCTCCTCCGTCTGGTTGGCCCAGGCGCGAAGAATGATGACATCACTCAGGGTCTGCACCGGCAGGTCGCCGCCCGCCAGTGCCTGTTGTTCAAGACGCTCAAGGCAGAGATAGTTGGAGCGCCCTTTCAGCAACGCCAGCCGCCCTTTGTATTTCAGCGCTTTTGCCACTGTCGGCAAATCTCGGCTGTAGAGCTGATCCTGCAACGCCTTCGAGCCGGTAGAGATTATCACCTTCTTTTTGGCACGCAGCGCCGGTGCAAGGTAAGCGTAGGTTTTTCCCGTGCCGGTGCCGGCTTCCACCACCAGCGGCTGTGCCTTATCGATGGCGCGAGCGACAGCATGCGCCATCTGACGCTGCGGTTCACGCGGTTTAAAACCGGGAATAGCCTGTGCTAACTGCCCTTCAGGGGAAAAATCGTCTGCCACGGTGTTCTCTCACTGTATTTTTGCACAGGGATTATGTCAGCCCATCCTCTCCTGTGCCACCCCAAATAGTGACGACGGCGAAACAATATGGCAGTCTTGCCGCCTGATGATGAAAATAACGAGGAAACGTTTATGACAATTGTGCGCATTGATGCCGAAGCCCGCTGGTCTGATGTCGTCATTCATAACCAGACGCTCTATTACACTGGCGTGCCGTCCAATCTGGATGCGGATGCCTTTGAACAAACGGCTGACACCCTGGCGCAGATCGATGCGGTGCTGGAAAAGCAAGGCAGCGACAAATCGCGCATTCTGGACGCCACCATTTTCCTGGCAAATAAAGACGATTTTGCGGCCATGAACAAAGCCTGGGATGCATGGGTTGTAGCGGGGCACGCGCCTGTACGTTGCACCGTACAGGCCACGCTGATGAAGCCGGAATACAAGGTAGAGATTAAGATTATCGCGGCAGTGTAAGCCGGTTACTCTTCATCCTCATCCTCGAAACGCGCCACGATCCGCTCGCCGGTATGGGTGGCGCGAAGTTCTTCCGCCACCTGTGAAATGGCCTGCCCGCTGCTCATCCCCTGGGACATCAGCTCCTGGATGCGCTCAACCGCTTTCTGCTGCTGCTCGTGGCTCAGAGAAGGTAAACCTGCAAACATCGTCAACTCCTGCTAAATTATTCGCGCTAATTATTTCACGCTGCCCGGTAGTATGCCACACATGAACATGCGCTTCCCCACTGTTATTACCCTGCCATGGCGTACTGACGCCGCTGAATTCTGGTTTGCTCGTCTGAGCCATCTTCCCTGGGCGATGCTGCTGCATTCCGGCCATGCGGACCACCCTTATAGCCGCTTTGACATTCTGGTTGCCGATCCGCTGCATACGGTAACGTCTGACAACCTGCCTTCAACGGACGATCCGCTGATGCGGCTGCAGGAGGCGATCGACGAACTGGGTTTGTCTGCCGCGCCGAACCCGGATCTTCCCTTCCAGGGCGGTGCGCTGGGCGTGTTTGGCTATGACCTTGGTCGCCGCTTTGAAACGCTGCCATCGCTTGCGAAGGCGGATATTCCGCTGCCGGATATGGCGGTGGGACTTTACGACTGGGCGCTGATTGTCGATCACCATAAACAGGTGGTCTCCCTGCTCAGCCATTCGGATGTGAATGCGCGTCTGGCCTGGCTGGAAGCGCAGCAGCCCGCAGCCGCGCCGGATTTCCGTCTGACCTCTGCGTGGCGTTCAAACATGACCCCGCAGACCTATGCGGAAAAATTCGCACGCGTGCAGGCGTATCTGCAAAGCGGCGATTGTTATCAGGTGAACCTTGCCCAGCGCTTCCAGGCGACGTATGAGGGCGATGAATGGCAGGCCTTTACCCGCCTTAATGCCAGCAACCGGGCACCGTTCAGTGCGTTTATCCGTCTCGATCAGGGCGCGATCCTGAGTCTTTCGCCTGAGCGGTTTATTCATCTGGCGGAAGGCAAGATCCAGACGCGCCCGATTAAAGGGACCTTGCCGCGCCTGAGCGATCCGGCTGCCGATCGCCAGCAGGCGGAAAAGCTCGCCGCGTCACCGAAGGACCGCGCCGAAAATTTAATGATTGTCGACCTGATGCGCAACGACATTGGCCGGGTGGCGGTACCGGGCAGCGTTCGCGTGCCGGAACTGTTCGTCGTCGAACCTTTCCCGGCGGTGCACCATCTGGTCAGCACCATTACCGCACAGCTACCGGCTTCGCGTACCCCCTGCGATATTCTGCGCGCCGCGTTTCCGGGGGGATCCATCACTGGTGCACCAAAAGTGCGGGCAATGGAAATTATTGATGAGCTGGAGCCGCACCGTCGCAACGCCTGGTGCGGCAGCATTGGCTACGTGAGCGTCTGCGGGACGCTGGATACCAGCATCACTATTCGCACCCTGACGGCCTGCGACGGCCAGCTCTACTGCTCCGCAGGCGGCGGGATTGTGGCCGATAGCCAGGTGGATGCGGAATATCAGGAAACCTTTGATAAAGTTAACCGTATCCTGAAACAACTGGAGAACTGACGGGTGGAGAGAGAGAACCTGACGCTGGATGATTTTCTGTCGCGCTTTCAGCTGTTGCGGCCACAGGTGAGCCGTGAAGCGCTGAATCAACGTCAGGCGGCGGTGCTGATCCCCGTGGTGCGTCGTGAGCAGCCGGGTTTGCTGCTGACCCAGCGTTCCCCCCATTTACGCAAACATGCCGGTCAGGTCGCTTTTCCCGGCGGCGCGGTAGACAGCAGCGATGCCTCGCTGATTGCCGCCGCGCTGCGTGAAGCGCAGGAAGAGGTGGCCATCCCGCCCGAGGCCGTCGAGATCGTTGGCGTCCTCCCGCCAGTCGACAGCGTGACCGGTTTCCAGGTGACACCGGTGGTGGGCATTATCCCGCCCAGTTTGCAGTATCACGCCAGCGTTGATGAGGTATCCGCGGTGTTTGAAATGCCGCTGGAAGAAGCCCTTCGCCTGAGCCGTTATCACCCGCTGGATATTCAGCGCCGTGGACATCACCATCGGGTCTGGTTGTCCTGGTATCAGCATTATTTTGTCTGGGGCATGACGGCGGGCATCATTCGTGAACTGGCGCTGCAAATCGGCCTGAAGCCTTGACTATACTTTACATTCCGCCCTTTTTTTCAGGTTTGCGATCGGCGTCGCGCTATTAGCAAAACCCATCGTCAACCATTAGTTTAATTCATGTGAATAGTTAAGCCGAGGTCGATGTTCCCTCTTACACTATGCGCAGTTATAACATCGTTACTGGAACCCCGGTAACCCTGTCAGGAGTGTGAAAGTGATTAGTATATTCGACATGTTCAAAGTGGGAATTGGCCCTTCGTCTTCCCATACTGTTGGGCCGATGAAGGCCGGTAAACAGTTCGTCGATGATCTGGTCGAAAAAGGATTACTGGAAAGCGTTACCCGTGTCGCCGTGGATGTCTACGGCTCTCTGTCATTGACGGGTAAAGGCCACCACACCGATATCGCCATTATTATGGGTCTGGCAGGCAATATGCCGGACACAGTAGATATTGATGCCATCCCGGCATTTATCCGTGACGTGGAAACGCGCGGTCGCCTGCTGCTGGCTAACGGCCAGCACGAAGTGGATTTCCCGCAGGACGACGGGATGCGTTTTCGTAGCGACAACCTGCCGCTGCATGAAAACGGCATGACCATCCACGCCTGGAGCGGCGAGAAAGAGATTTACAGCAAAACCTACTACTCCATCGGCGGTGGCTTCATCGTGGATGAAGAGCATTTCGGCAAAGAGAGCACCGGCGACGTCAACGTGCCGTATCCGTTCAAATCTGCCACCGAGATGCTGGGATATTGCAAAGAGACCGGCCTGTCGCTGTCCGGCATGGTGATGCAGAACGAACTGGCGCTGCACAGCAAAAAAGAGATTGAAGACTATTTTGCGAACGTATGGCAGACCATGCGCGCCTGTATCGATCGCGGGATGAACACCGAAGGCGTGCTGCCGGGTCCGCTGCGCGTACCGCGTCGTGCCTCTGCGCTGCGCCGTATGCTGGTGACCACCGATAAATTCTCCAACGACCCGATGAACGTGGTCGACTGGGTGAACATGTTCGCCCTGGCGGTGAACGAAGAAAACGCCGCCGGTGGCCGCGTGGTGACGGCGCCGACCAACGGTGCGTGCGGGATTGTTCCGGCGGTGCTGGCTTATTACGATCACTTTATTGAACCTGTTACGCCAGATATTTATATCCGTTACTTCCTGGCGGCAGGTGCCATTGGTGCGCTGTATAAAATGAACGCCTCTATCTCTGGTGCAGAAGTGGGATGCCAGGGGGAAGTGGGTGTAGCCTGCTCGATGGCAGCGGCAGGTCTGGCAGAGTTGTTGGGTGCAAGCCCTGAGCAGGTCTGCGTGGCAGCGGAAATCGGCATGGAACATAACCTGGGCCTGACCTGTGACCCGGTTGCCGGGCAGGTGCAGGTACCGTGCATTGAGCGTAACGCCATTGCGTCGGTGAAAGCGATTAACGCCTCCCGTATGGCAATGCGCCGTACCAGCGAGCCTCGCGTGTCGCTGGATAAGGTTATTGAGACCATGTACGAAACCGGTAAAGACATGAACGCGAAGTACCGTGAGACTTCCCGTGGGGGTCTGGCCATTAAGGTGCAGTGCGACTAATACCTTCATTCGCCCATCTGCAACGGATGGGCGAAATTTCCTTCTGATTCTCGTCTCCTTTCACTTTCCCCACTACACTTTCACTGTTGCGTCTGGCTTTTGGGGCCGGAGGCTTATCAGGCGACCGTTCATGCAAACCGCACAAACGATCATTAAAAACTATCGCCGAAAACGCGTGATCGTCTGTGTGACGGTTGCGCTCCTTACGCTCATCCTGACGTTAGGCATTCGATTTATTTCACAGCGTAATGTAAATCAACAACGCATTGTCGACTTCGCCAGCCATACCGTTCGTTCACTTGATAACGTTCTGCTTTCTTTGGATAACCGTCGGCCGGAGTTGTTGGGTCTGGTCGGCCAGCCTTGTCCAGAGGCACATCTGACTCTGCGAAAGCAGGCTGCCATTTTACAGACCGTCCGCTCGATCGCCCTGATTAAAGAGGGCATTCTCTACTGCTCCAGTATTTTCGGCAGTCGTGCCGTTCCTGTGCGTGAACTTCAGCCCGCTCTGCCGGCAAGTATGTCAAAGCTCATTTTATCGACCGACCAGTTGCTGCTTAAAGGCAGCCCAATTCTTATTCAGTGGCACCCCACGTCTCAGAGTGGGGAAGATGGTGTTATGGAGATCATTAACATCGATCTGATCACCAGAATGATCCTTGAGCCCCAACGTCCCCTCATCACCGATGTGGCGCTGACCGTCGGGGATCACTCTCTTCGCTATGGTCAACGTGTTACCGACGCGCTGAAGTTTAATGAGACTGACGCGCTGATACAGGAAATGTCGTCGCGCTATCCGTTCTCCATTACGGTCAGCGGACCGGGTCCAGAAGAACTGGCACTAAAAAGCCTGCCAGCACAACTGCCGCTGGGGTTAATGCTAAGCCTGCTGCTGGGTTATCTGGCCTGGCTGGCCACAGCAAACCGGATGAGCTTCACGTGGGAGATCGATATGGGGATTGCGGCGCGGGAATTTGAGCTTTTCTGCCAGCCGCTGGTCAATGCCCGTACCCAGGAGTGCATCGGCGTGGAAATTCTTCTGCGCTGGAATAACCCGCGTCAGGGTTGGATCTCCCCGGAAGTTTTTATTCCCCTGGCAGAAGAGCATAACCTGATTGTTCCCCTGACCCGCTACGTGATTGCCGAAACGGTACGCCAGATAGGCTACTTCCCGTCCGGCCCGGGCTTTCACATCGGCATTAATGTGGCTGCCAGCCACTTCCGTCACGCCGCGCTGTTACAGGATCTGAACCGCTACTGGTTCAGCGCCAACCCGAGCCAGCGGCTGGTCATTGAACTCACGGAGCGCGACGCCCTGGTCGATGCGGATTATCGCATCGTGCGCGAGTTGCACCGCAAAGGGGTCAAACTTGCCATCGACGATTTTGGCACCGGGAACAGTTCGTTCTCCTGGCTTGAAAAGCTCCATCCTGACGTACTGAAAATCGACCAGTCATTCACCACCGCCATCGGAACCGATGCCGTGAACTCAACGGTGACGGATATCATTATTGCGCTGGGTCAGCGGCTGAATATTGAGCTGGTTGCGGAAGGGGTCGAAACGGAGGAGCAGGCCAGGTACTTACGCCGGCACGGTGTCCATACTCTGCAGGGGTATTTCTATGCGCGGCCCATGCCGCTGCGGGATTTTCCACAATGGCTGGCGGAGAGCTCTCCCCCGCCAGCACATCATAACGGGCACGTCGTGCCCTTAATGCCGTTGCGTTAAGAAGACTTACTCATCTTCGTCGTGCACGGATTGCTCTTTAACAATACGCACCATATCAACGCGATAGTCGTTGGCTTCAACAATGGTGATGTGCAATGGTGGCAGTTCGATCACATCGCCCACGCGCGGGATCTGCCCGTTCACGGCGATGACCAGACCGGCAACAGTGGCAATGTCTTCTTCATCGTTGACCACGTTTTCCAGCCCCAGCGTATGCGAAAGCGCGTGCAGGTCAGTGGTACCTTTCACCAGCCAGCCTTCACCATCAGCCACGATTTCCGGTGTTTCGTCCTCATCCGGGAATTCACCGGCAATGGCTTCCAGCACGTCCAGCGGCGTGACCAGCCCCTGCACCACACCAAATTCGTTGGTGACAATCACGAAGCTACCGCGGGCACGACGTAGTACGCCAAGCAGGTTGATCGGGTCCAGCGTTTCCGGTACCACGATAGCCGGCGATGCGGCGGCGATGGCTTCAACGTCAACGCCCTCTTCCAGTGCCACCAGCATCTCTTTGGCGCGCACGACACCGATGATCTCATCCAGCTCACCGCGACACACCGGGAACAGGCTGTGCGGCGAAGAGAGCAGCTGCTGACGAATTTCATCAACGCTCAATCGGGAATCCACCCAGCTTATCTCGCCGCGCGGGGTCATGATGCCACGCAGTGAACGGGAGGCCAGGGAGAGAACGCCGTTAATCATATAACGCTCTTCTTCCACAAACGCCCCTTCCGGCACCGGAACCGGGTTACGGTTCTCGGTGTCACTCTGCACATTCACCTGACGGCGACCGCCCATCAGACGCAGGATGGCATCCGCCGTACGGGCACGCAGCGGTTGATTAGACTGCTGCTTGATGAAGTTACGGCGTGCAATCTGGTTGAAGAGTTCGATCAGGATCGAGAAACCAATCGCGGCGTACAGGTAGCCTTTCGGAATATGGAAACCGAAGCCTTCCGCAACCAGGCTCAGACCAATCATCAGCAGGAAACTCAGACACAGCACCACGACCGTCGGATGTTGGTTCACAAAGCGGGTCAGCGGTTTAGACGCCAGCAGCATAACCGCCATGGCGATAACCACAGCCGCCATCATCACCGGGAGATGGTTCACCATACCCACCGCCGTGATCACCGCATCGAGCGAGAAGACGGCATCCAGCACCACGATCTGCAGCACCACTACCCAGAAGCTGGCATAACCCTTGCCGTGACCATCATCGTGCTGCCGGTTCTCCAGCCGCTCGTGCAGCTCTGTCGTGGCTTTAAACAGCAGGAATATCCCCCCGAGCAGCATGATCAAATCGCGGCCGGAGAAAGTGAAATCCATGACGGTAAAGAGCGGTTTCGTCAGGGTGACCATCCACGAAATGACGGACAGCAGCGCCAGTCGCATGACCAGGGCCAGCGAGAGGCCGATCAGACGCGCTTTATCACGCTGTTTTGGCGGCAGTTTATCTGCAAGGATGGCGATAAACACCAGATTATCAATGCCGAGTACGATCTCCAGCACCACCAGCGTGAGTAATCCCACCCAGATTGACGGGTCCATTAAGAATTCCATGACAAGCTCCTGCTAAAGGAATGACAAAACGGTGCCCCACTCAACGTGGGCAAAACAGAGGCAAACAGAGTCGATACGTGGCGAGGATCGCCGGTGAAAAAGGCGCGAAGTGGCCTGGTAGATGACTGACGTCGGTGACGGTCCATATAGTGGGCTGTAGCCCTATACTCCTGATCATTTAAACGGAGGCTAAACATATCAGAGACAATAGGTTTTTAGCAAAGATTTACGTTCCTTTGCAAAAACGCGAAAAGGCGAAATATGTGTTGAGTAATTTCTGATTTTCGAAACCTAAATTACGGATCTTCATCACATAAATTATTTTTTCACTATCTAAAATAATTCGCGGAAGTCTTAGCTTTTTAACTCTAACCCTTATCTGAATCGATTCGGTTCGCCAATACGATTCTCAGTACGTCTGTCTGGCAGACGTATTAATGATAATAAAAGGAGGTAGCAAGTGACCATTGCTATTGTCATAGGCACACATGGTTGGGCTGCAGAGCAGCTACTCAAAACAGCAGAGATGCTGTTGGGCGAGCAGGAAAACGTCGGCTGGATCGATTTCGTTCCCGGTGAAAACGCCGAGACGCTGATTGAGAAATACACGGCTCAACTGTCGAAGCTGGATACCAGCAAAGGCGTGCTGTTTCTCGTTGATACATGGGGAGGCAGTCCGTTCAACGCTGCCAGCCGCATTGTCGTCGATAAAGAGCACTATGAAGTTGTCGCCGGGGTCAATATCCCGATGCTGGTGGAAACCTTCATGGCACGCGACGACAATCCGGGTTTTGATGAGCTGGTCGCCCTGGCTGTCGAAACCGGCCGCGAAGGCGTGAAAGCACTGAAGGCGCAGCCGGTTGAGAAACCCGCGCCGGTAGCTGCCGCAGCGCCAAAAGCCGCAACACCCGCAAAACCCATGGGCCCGAACGATTACATGGTTATCGGCCTTGCGCGTATCGATGACCGTTTGATCCACGGTCAGGTGGCCACGCGCTGGACAAAAGAGACCAACGTTCGACGCATTATCGTGGTCAGCGACGAAGTAGCCGCCGACACAGTGCGTAAAACTCTCCTCACCCAGGTTGCTCCTCCGGGCGTTACCGCGCACGTGGTGGATGTCGCCAAGATGATCCGCGTTTACAACAACCCGAAATATGCCGGTGAACGCGTCATGCTTCTGTTCACTAACCCGACAGACGTCGAGCGCATTGTTGAAGGCGGCGTGAAAATCACCTCCGTTAACATTGGTGGTATGGCTTTCCGTCAGGGCAAAACGCAGGTCAACAACGCGATTTCAGTCGATGCGAAGGATATCGAGGCATTTAACAAGCTGAATGCTCGCGGTATTGAACTGGAAGCCCGTAAGGTTTCCACGGACCCGAAACTGAAAATGATGGATTTGATCGGCAAAGTTGGGAAATAAGCCCGCGCCGGTTTTTCACATAAAGCTTATGCAATAGGAGAAGTACAATGGAGATTACCACTCTTCAGATTGTGCTGGTGTTCATCGTCGCGTGTATTGCGGGTATGGAATCCGTACTTGATGAATTTCAGTTCCACCGTCCTCTGGTGGCCTGTACGCTGATTGGTGCCGTTCTCGGTGATATGAAAACCGGTATCATCATCGGTGGTACCCTGGAAATGATCGCCCTCGGCTGGATGAACATCGGTGCGGCAGTTGCGCCCGATGCCGCGCTGGCGTCCATTATTTCGACCGTGCTGGTTATTGCCGGTCATCAAAGCATTGGTGCCGGTATCGCACTGGCTATTCCGCTGGCCGCAGCAGGCCAGGTACTGACCATTATCGTTCGTACTATCACCGTGGCTTTCCAGCATGCGGCGGATAAGGCGGCCGAAAACGGCAATCTTACGGCGCTCTCCTGGATCCACGTCTCGTCCCTGTTCCTGCAGGCGATGCGTATCGCTATTCCGGCCGTTATCGTCGCTATCTCCGTGGGGACCAGCGAAGTTCAGGGCATGCTCAACGCGATCCCTGAAGTGGTTACCAGCGGTCTGAACATCGCCGGTGGTATGATCGTGGTGGTCGGTTATGCGATGGTTATCAACATGATGCGCGCAGGCTACCTGATGCCATTCTTCTACCTGGGCTTCGTGACCGCCGCCTTCACCAACTTCAACCTGGTTGCTCTCGGTGTGATTGGTGCGGTGATGGCGATTCTCTACATCCAGCTCAGCCCGAAATATAACCGCGTTGCGGGTGCCCCAGCGCAGGCTGCTGGTAATAACGATCTCGATAACGAACTGGACTAACAGGTGAGCGAAATGGTTGATATGACTAAAACTACCCCTGAGAAGAAACTCACTCCGGGTGATATTCGTGGCGTGTTCATCCGTTCTAACCTGTTTCAGGGTTCATGGAACTTCGAACGTATGCAGGCCCTGGGCTTCTGCTTCTCCATGGTACCGGCGATCAAACGCCTCTATCCGGAGAACAACGAAGCACGTCGTCAGGCGATTAAGCGTCACCTGGAATTCTTTAACACCCATCCTTACGTAGCAGCTCCGGTTCTGGGCGTTACCCTGGCGATGGAAGAGCAGCGTGCAAACGGCGCAGAGATTGACGATGGTGCCATCAACGGTATCAAAGTCGGTCTGATGGGGCCGCTGGCAGGCGTAGGTGACCCGATCTTCTGGGGTACGGTTCGCCCGGTCTTTGCCGCGCTGGGGGCGGGTATCGCGATGAGCGGCAGCCTGCTCGGTCCACTGCTGTTCTTCATCCTGTTCAATGCGGTGCGCCTGCTGACCCGTTACTACGGCGTGGCGTACGGTTACCGTAAAGGGGTGGATATCGTTAAAGATATGGGCGGTGGCTTCCTGCAAAAACTGACTGAGGGGGCGTCAATTCTCGGCCTGTTTGTGATGGGGGCACTGGTTAACAAGTGGACGCACGTGAACATCCCACTGGTGGTTTCAACCATCACCGGACAGGATGGGCAAACCCGTGTCACCACCGTGCAGACCATCCTCGACCAGCTGATGCCTGGCCTGGTGCCGCTGCTGCTGACCTTCGCCTGTATGTGGCTGCTGCGTAAGAAAGTCAACCCACTGTGGATCATCGTTGGCTTCTTCGTCATCGGTATCGCGGGCTACGCTGTCGGCCTGCTGGGTCTGTAAGAACGTGCATTAACTGCCGGGGGCTTGCCCCCGGTTTTTTTATCTGGAGGATGAATGACTGTCACGGATATCGTACTGGTTTTGTTTATTGTTGCCCTTCTTGCTTACGCCATCTATGACGAGTTCATCATGCCCCGCCGCCACGGCGAGACGCTGCTCACCCTTCCCCTTTTGCGACGCGGGCGCGTTGATGCGTTTATCTTCGCGGGCCTCGTTGCCATTCTTATTTACAATAACGTGACCAGTCATGGTGCAATATTAACCACATGGTTATTATGTGCGCTGGCATTAATGGCGATCTACCTGTTCTGGATCCGTGTGCCCAAAATCATTTTTAAAAGCCGCGGATTTTTCTTTGCCAATGTATGGATAGAATATAACCGCATTAAAGAGATGAATTTATCCGAAGATGGCGTGCTGGTCATGCAATTAGAACAGCGCCGCCTGCTTATCCGGGTTAAAAATATTGATGACCTGGAAAAGATATACAAATTACTCCTTAAAACTCAATAAGTTAAAATTATAGCATTGGCTATATTTTGTGTTTCTTTTCGCGCACACAATATAGCCAGAGCTATATTCCGTTCTTTAATTTACCTCTATTTATTAACGATATATTCACGCTTAAATCTAAATGAAAATCGTTATCAACAACCCAATAAAATAATAGCCCACCGTTGTTGTTTTATATTCTCAAAATATGTTAAGGTTGCGCCCGTCGTTGGGGAGTAGCTAATTTCCTGTTCGCAGGAAATGTACGTGTCAACATACTCGTTGAAAAACGTGGCGCGTACGGATCGTTTTCCGCACAGTGTGGGCGAGACGGTCAGGCGAGACCATAGATACATCAACTGCTGTTTACTGGGGGCAGTGATGTGTCATATGGATATCCTCCCGGTCTGGACGCTTGTATGAATATCTCCGCCACACTTCTTCTCGCTTTCGGCATGTCCATGGATGCTTTCGCGGCTTCCATCGGTAAAGGCGCCACTCTGCACAAACCCAAATTTTCTGAAGCGCTGCGCACAGGTCTGATATTCGGTGCTATCGAAACGCTAACGCCGCTTATCGGCTGGGGCCTGGGTATGCTGGCCAGCCAGCTGGTGCTGGAGTGGAACCACTGGATTGCATTTGTCCTGCTGGTGTTCCTCGGCGGACGAATGGTGATTGAAGGGTTTCGTGGTAGCAGCGAGGAAGATGAAGAGCCTCAGCACCGCCACGGT
This sequence comes from Enterobacter sp. WCHEn045836, assembly GCF_003965585.1. Lineage (NCBI taxonomy): Bacteria > Pseudomonadati > Pseudomonadota > Gammaproteobacteria > Enterobacterales > Enterobacteriaceae > Enterobacter > Enterobacter sp. WCHEn045836. The sequence continues at coordinate 28,623 of NZ_RXPT01000016.1, read as the reverse complement.
TTCTGGCTGCTGGTCACTACCGCGATTGCCACCAGCCTTGATGCCATGGCCGTCGGTGTTGGCCTGGCCTTCCTGCAGGTGAATATTATTGCCACCGCGCTGGCCATCGGTTGCGCCACTCTGATTATGTCCACCCTGGGAATGATGGTTGGCCGCTTTATCGGCCCGCTGCTGGGTAAGCGAGCCGAGATCCTGGGCGGGATCGTGTTAATCGGCATTGGTGCCCAAATTCTCTGGGCACACTTCGCCGCTTAATCTTCGCGCTGCCAGCAGTGGATGCTGAAATCCGTCTGGCAGCGAAATGTTGAGTGCGCCGCCAACGTCTCCCACACAGCCGGTTTTGCCCGCCATGCAAACGGCGTCATTTGCAGCAACGCCACGGCCTCATTCCCTTTCAGGTCCATCTCATACGCGACGGTATGTTCCTGCCTGAGCACAAAACCAGCCAATTGTTCTGAATGGGGGGCATGCAGGCGAACATCGTCATAAATCAGCCCTTTCAGCTCCATCAGGTGACGTGGGCCAGGCGTGACGGTTATCACCCATCCACCGGGTTTCACCACCCGCGCCAGTTCCTCTGCCTTGCAGGGAGCATAAATACGCACGACGGCATCCATGCTGGCATCATCAAACGGCAGCCGGTGGCTCGATGCCACACAGAACATCACCGCCGCATAGCGTTTAGCCGCGGCGCGAATCGCCACTTTCGACACATCCAGCCCCATCGTTTGAGCGCCCTTCTCGCGCGCAATCTCCGCAAACCTTGCGGTGTAATACCCTTCCCCGCAGCCGATATCCAGCAAAGCCGACGCATTATCCGCGAGATTTTCACCGAGCAGCTGCGCGACGGTTTCCCGGAGTGGCTGATAGTGCCCGGCATCCAGAAATGCGCGGCGCGCCTGCATCATTTCAGCGCTGTCGCCCGGATCGCGGGAGCGTTTATGCTGCACCGGCAGAAGATTCACATACCCTTCTTTCGCCATATCAAACTGATGTCCCTGCGGACACGCATAACTTTTCTCAGAACGCGTCAGGCGCGCGTGGCAAAGGGGGCAACTGAAAGGCATGACAACTCCGGGACATAAACCAAAGGGCGAAGTGTACCGCTATTCGCCCCGTTATAAAACGCCAGGGTTAACGCATGACGATAAGGTGGCTGGAATCCGCCGGCAGGCCATCCGGTTTCACGTTCTCCAGGCGCAGCACATTCCCCATGATCTCACTGAAAACGGGCGCTGAAACGGCCCCCCCATAATAGGCTCCGTTCTGCGGATCGTTTATGACCACCACCAGTGCAAAACGCGGGTCGCTGGCAGGGGCAACGCCTGCGGTATAGGCGACATATTTATCGACGTACTTGCCACTGTCATCAATCTTCTTCGCTGTACCGGTTTTAACCGCCACACGGTAATCCCGTACCGCGGCTTTAACCCCTCCGCCGCCCGGAAGCGCCACGCTTTCCATCATGTGTTCCACCTCATGCGCGATCTCTTCTGGCATGACTCTGTGGCCTATCACCGGCGGGTCGATACGGGTGATTGAGAGCGGACGCTCCAGCCCATACCCTCCGATGGTGGCGTAGACGTGCGCCAGCTGAAGTGGTGTCACCATCAGGCCGTAGCCGAAGGCAAACGTTGCCCTGTCAAGTTGACTCCAGAATTTACGCTGCGGCAGTAGCCCTGAGCTTTCTCCCGTTAAACCAAGTCCGGTATTTGTGCCAAAGCCAAAATTCCGGTAGGTGTCGATAAGATGCTGGATGGGCATTGCCAGAGAGAGACGGGATACGCCGGTGTCGCTCGATTTTTGCAGGATCCCGGTCATCGTCAGTTCCGGGTAGTAACCCACATCGCGGATACGGTGACCGTCAAGGATATACGGATGGGTATCAATGACGCTGTCTGGCTGGACCAGGCCCTGCTGTAATGCCGTCATCAGGACCAGCGGTTTGACGGTAGAGCCGGGTTCGAAGGTATCGCTGATAGCACGATTACGGAAATCGTTTAACGTTGCACCTTCACGGTTGTTAGGGTTGAAATCGGGGTAGCTCGCCATGGCGAGTATTTCCCCGGTGGGGATATTGATCAGTACCGATGCACCCGACTCGGCTTTATTCCAGGCCACCGCATTATCAAGCGCATCCTCGGTAATGGTTTGTAGCCGCTCGTCAATGCTCAACTGGATATTATGTGCGGGTACCGGCGCCACTTCCGTCAGGTTTTCCACCACGTGCCCATAGCGGTCTTCCCTCACCTGCCTGACTCCGGCCTTACCCATAAGTTGCGCGTTGAAACTCTTCTCTACGCCTTCAATGCCCTGACCATCAATATTGGTGAAACCAATAAGGTTTGCGGCCACATGACCTGCCGGATAGAAACGGCGGGACTCATCACGCAAATTGATACCCGGCAAATTCAGTTTATCGATCCACTGCGCCTGAGCAGGATCGACTTGCCGGGCAAGATAGATGAATCGCCCCTGCGGATTACTGTTAATGCGCGATGCCAGCGTGCTGAGGGAGAGATGCAGCGCACTGGCCAGCGCCTGCCAGCGGTCATCAAACCCAACACCACCTTTCGCCAGCACTGTTTTGGGGTCTGCCCACACGGCTCTGACAGGCACACTCACCGCCAGTGGTCGGCCTTCACGATCCATGATCATCCCGCGCGGGGCATCAATCGCCACCTCACGCAGCGATCGCATATCTTCCTGCTTCACCAGATTGTCAGGTTTAATAATTTGCAGCCAGGCAACGCGCCCGAGCAAAAATGCAAGACTACAAAAAATAGCAAAACAGAGCAGCGCAAACCGCGCCGGGGTGAAACTCCCGGCACTCATTATTATTTTCTTCTTCACCTGAACCCCATGACTGTTAAACAACGCCCTGATTTAACGGGAAAAGCCGCTGTGATGGGGGGAAAACAGTGCTAATAATGTCGTAGCTTTGCAACAAGTTACTAACAGGGGAAAGAGATAGTAATATTTTGAAAGATAAGGCATATAAAAAAGCCCCGCGATAAGCGAGGCTTTATGTCTGAGAGTGAAGTGCTACGCGCTTCAGTCAGCAGCGGTTCGATCAGATAGCAGTTACGTTAACTGCAGCTGGGCCTTTCTGGCCGTCCTGAATTTCGAACTCAACGTTCTGGCCTTCAGCCAGAGTTTTGAAGCCGTTACCCTGGATTGCAGAGAAGTGTACGAACACGTCTTTGCTGCCGTCAGCAGGAGTAATGAAACCAAAACCTTTAGACTCGTTGAACCACTTAACTTGACCTTTAATCTTTGCCATTTGCAAAATTCCTTAGAGTGTTTTCTTAGCCCGCAGGCATTGACTGAGATAAAACTGAGACATTACTGCTTGAGGCACTAATATAAGGTTCGGCAGAGAAGCGGTATTCAACGACAACGTGTTTACTCAGGACTTCTTTACTGAAAATGCCACACATAAACAGAACTGTACCTCGTTTGACCCAAAACGTGTTATCACACACTATGTTTAATATGGCAAGCCATTTTTAAACATGTCTCGATCCGCCGCACAAATTCGAACACTGACTGTAAGGATTTGCACAATTATGCGCACCACTTCCAGGCAGGCTCACGTCCTTATACAGACTCAACGTTGCTTTCACACCCGCTGTAATCTAAGACTTTTTTAACATAGCTCAATCATTACAATGCGTCCAGCAACCTACGAAAGAAAGCCGGAAACAGTGATTGATTTAGAACATTTTGTGAAAAGTTATGCTCAAATCATTGTAACGCGGCTGTATTGTTACAAACAAAATACACTGCTAATAAACCCGGCTCAACTGGGTTAAAAATCACCAGATAATAAAAAGTGTTATGCACCAAAATAATGAAATTTTTATGACTCTGCCTCAAAAGAAGGCAAGCAAAACGTTTCGATAAAAATAAAAAATGCGTGAGTGGCTTTAATAGCAGAATATATGCAACAAATCGTCGCTTCGCTTACAAGGATAAATATTCACCAATTTTCAGTATCCTGAAGGAATTATTAACCGGTGCTAAATTAACAAGCGCGTCAGTTAACTCTCTGACGGGTTCATCAAGGGATTCATCCGCCAGTTCAAACACGCCCCAGTGGATGGGAAACGCTAACGGGCTACCCAGTTGCTGCCACAGTGCGACAGCAGACTGCGGATCCATGTGGTGTACCGCCATGAACCATCTTGGTGCATAAGCGCCAACCGGCAACGCGGCGGCGTCAATTTTTCCCAGCCGTTCCGGGATCAAAAGCAGCTCCGGGGTATAACCCGTATCGCCGCTAAACCAGAAACGTCGTTGACGACCTTCAAAGACCCAGCCACACCACAGGGAGCGATTGCGGTTCCAGAATGTTCGCATACTCCAGTGCTGTGCCGGCACGGCGGTCAGGGTTATCCCCTGCCAGGTGATACTCTGCCACCAGTCGAGCTCAACAATGCGCCTTGCTCCCCGTCGGCGAAACCACTGTGCAAGACCTAACGGCACGAAGAAACTGACGTCCGGAAAGCGCTTCAGGATACGGCGAATGGTCGCGTGATCAAGGTGATCGTAATGATTGTGGGAGATAACCACTGCATCAAGCTGCGTGAGTTGTTCCACAGAGAGAACGGGAGGCGTTCTGCGCAGGGGGCCCAGGAACGGTACGGGAGAGGCGCGTCGGGAAAACACCGGGTCGGTGAGTAGAGTATTGCCGTCCATTTGCAGCAGCATACTCGCATGCCCCAGCCACCATACCCCATCTTCATGAGGTTGATTAAGCGACACGGGCTGCCACCACTGGCGGATAAAGTCGTCATAACCGAGCGCAGGAGGTTTGGGCAAACCGGCCTCTTTACGCGCTTTACGCCAGCGATCAAGGTCACCGGGCTGATGCCCACCAGGTTGGGTATTCTGAAAACCGTTCGGGGTGTGGTGTTTCAGGGAGGGGTCATACCAGGGATTTTTCCAGACCACAACCGCCTCCCAGGACAGAAAGATTAACGCTCAGCCACCAGACGGATAAAATCGTCTTTGTCGTCGCTCTCTTCGGCGACGGTTTCTTTCGCCGCGTCTTTCTCTTCCGGTTCGTTAGCCTCGCACAGACGGCGTAACAGCGCATTCTGACGCTTTTGCTGATCGAGCAGCGCTTCCAGCAGTTCGATCTGCTCGTTAGTCCGTGAGCTCGCGCGGTTCACGAAAAACCAGATGACGAGCCCCACCAGCAGAACAACGACAGAGACCATCAGGGATGCCATATTCATCAGCCCTGAATTCAGTAACTCACCCATTTCACCACCTCAATAAAAAAACGCATTTTACCACTGGCGCGAAGGAAGGAAATCACCTTAAGAAAAAATGCCTGTTACCACGGAATAAACTTATTGATTGCGCAAACGCCGCTAAAAAACTGTACATCCTGATCGCACATCACATTGATCGTCTGCGTCCACAACACCACGCATGCAATCAGCACGATAACCAGAATTACCCAGCGTATTTTTTTCACTCCACACTCCGTCTTAACATCTGTTGCATACAGGTTATCACGGTTATCTTAAACAAGGACTAACTGTAACGCCTGTAAGCCCTTTTCAGAATCATGCACTTGTTTCATAGAGTAAACCGTTTAGTCTTGAGGCATGACAACAAAGATAAAGAGGCAATGATGCATTTAATCATTCGAACAATTATTGCACTGGCCGTAGTCTGGATTGGCCTTTTGTTAACCGGATATGGCGTGCTTGTGGGAAGCACCGAAAACGCAGCTGGATTAGGTATCCAGTGTAAATACCTGACCGCACAGGGAATGAGCACAGCACAGTACCTGCATTCTGATAGTGGGATCATCGGTTTAACCAACTGTCCGGTCCTGCGTAAAACCTCCGTCGTCATTGATAATGGTTAATGACCCTTTTTTACAACTGATAAAAAAACGCCGCAATGTCTGCGGCGTTTTTCATGCTAAGGGCAATTAAAACGGATATTCGTTATAGCCCATCTGCTCAGAAATCTTACGCGCGGCGGTATGGAGAATAGCAACATACTCATGCAGACGCTCTTCTGAAAAGCGCAGCGTCGGGAAGGAGATACTCAGGCCCGCAATCACCACACCGAAGCGGTCGAATACCGGCACACCAATACAGCGCAGCCCTTCTTCCTGCTCTTCGTTATCTTCGCCGTAGCCCTGCTCACGTACCTTATCGAGCACCGTTAACAGTTCATCCGTGCTGGTGATAGTACGCTGAGTGCTACGTTTATACTCCACACCATCGAGGATCTGCTTCACTTCTTCACGATCGCGCCATGCCAGCAGCACTTTACCGATAGCGGTACTGTACAGCGGATTGCGGCGACCAATGCGGGAATACATGCGCAGGTTATACATTGAGTCAATTTTATGGATGTAAACAATGCTGTCTTCATCCAGCGCCCCCAGGTGAATGGTCTCTTTAGTCAGGCGAGAGAGCTCACGCATCTGGATATCTGCACTACGAACCAGGTCAACGTTTTGCAGCGCACGGGCACCTAATTCGAACAGTTTTAGCGTCAGAGAATACTTTTCAGACTCGCCTTCCTGTGCGACATAACCCAGTGACTTCATGGTTTGCAAAAAGCGATAAACGGTGCTTTTCGACATCATCACACGCTGCGACAATTCTGTAATACCAATTTCACGCTCTTCTCCGAGCGCCTGCAGGATGCCAAACACCTTCAGCACGGAAGAAACAGAATCGGGTTGTTTATCCAAATCTGCAATTGCCATTCATCACCTCATAGAGAGTGTTTTATAAAAATCAGAACCGGTTTTTATTATAAATTCCCGTCATGCTACCTGCAATCAATCCGCGTTTACTTCGTTACAAATCTGCGACATAAAGCGCTGTTAACAGTGCTAAAATAGTTACCTTGAGAATAATTTCACACTGAGCTATTTATCCACCATGGAAAAAAAACTGCCCGATGGTCTGCCTTTACCTCAGCGGTATGGCGCTATCGCTACGATTATCATCGGTATTTCGATGGCCGTACTCGACGGCGCAATTGCCAATGTTGCCTTGCCCACCATTGCCAGCGATCTGCATGCCTCACCCGCCAGCTCTATCTGGATCGTTAACGCCTATCAGATAGCGATCGTGGTGTCATTGCTCTCTTTCTCTTTTCTGGGGGATATGTTCGGCTACCGACGGGTCTATCAGTGCGGGCTGGCGGTGTTTACCCTGACCTCGCTGTTCTGTGCCCTCTCAGATTCTCTGCATACTCTGACGCTGGCACGCATTGCACAGGGTTTTGGTGGTGCGGCACTGATGAGTGTCAATACCGCATTGATCCGCTTAATTTATCCCCAACGTCATCTGGGACGGGGAATGGGGATTAACTCCTTCATTGTGGCAGTATCTTCGGCGGCCGGGCCGACAATTGCGGCGGCCATACTGTCTGTCGCCTCATGGCAATGGCTGTTCGCCATCAATGTACCGCTGGGTATTATTGCTCTCTTCTTTGCCCTGCGCTATCTGCCGGGGAACGGCCCCAGAAGCATCATGCCCCGTTTTGACATCGCCAGTGCGGTGATGAATGCGCTGACCTTTGGCCTGCTGATTACAGCCCTGAGCGGCTTTGCGCAGGGTCAGTCCATTTGGCTGACCGCCACAGAAATTGCTGCCCTGCTGGTGATTGGCGTCTTCTTCGTTCGCCGCCAGCTCTCGTTACCGGTGCCGTTACTGCCCGTCGATCTGCTACGTATTCCCCTGTTTTCACTCTCAATATGCACGTCAATTTGTTCGTTCTGCGCCCAGATGCTGGCCCTTGTCTCTCTGCCTTTCTTCCTGCAGAGCGTAATAGGACGTTCTGAAGTGGAGACCGGACTCCTGCTCACCCCGTGGCCACTGGCGACGATGGTGATGGCACCGCTGGCAGGTTATCTCATAGAGCGCGTACATGCAGGATTACTGGGCGCGCTGGGGCTGGCGGTGATGGCGGCAGGCCTGTTTGCGCTGGCACTGCTTCCGTCGTCACCCACAGATCTGGATATTATCTGGCGCATGATCCTCTGCGGAGCCGGTTTTGGCCTGTTCCAGTCGCCGAATAATCACACCATTATCACCTCCGCTCCGCGCCATCGCAGCGGAGGAGCCAGTGGCATGTTGGGTACCGCTCGCCTGCTGGGACAAAGCACCGGTGCGGCACTGGTCGCCCTGATGTTTAACCTCGCCGGGCAAAACGGTAATCACCTTGCGCTCATTACCGCAGGCACACTGGCCACCCTTGCCGCGATCGTCAGCGGCCTGCGCGTCACTCAGCCCAGCGTGCAGGCATAAAAAAAGCCGGGTGGAGTTGCCTCCAGCCCGGCTCATGTTCAACCTTCAACGTTACTTCAGGTATTCCCCGCTACGCAGCGCTTCAATACGTTTATCCAGCGGCGGGTGAGACATAAACAGCTCGCTCAACGATTTTGATTTACCGTTGATGCAGAATGCCATCATGCTGTTCGCTTCCTGCGGCTCGTAGCTGGTTTTCAGACGCTGCAGGGCAGCAATCATCTTCTCACGACCTACCAGTTTCGCAGAGCCGGCATCCGCGTGGAATTCACGGTGACGGGAGAACCACATGGTGATGATGCTGGCCAGAATGCCGAACACCAGCTCCAGAACCATCGATACCGCGAAGTAGATCAGCGGGTTACCGTTGCTCTCTTCACCTTCATCGCGGTTACCCCCCATAAAGCCAGCCGCAATCTGTGCCAGAATACGGGAAATAAAGATAACAAAGGTGTTCACCACGCCCTGAATCAGCGTCATGGTCACCATGTCACCGTTCGCGATATGGCTGATTTCGTGCGCGATAACCGCTTCGGCTTCGTCACGGCTCATGTTTTGCAGCAGCCCGGTACTTACCGCAACCAGTGACGCATCGCGACGGGCACCCGTGGCGAAGGCATTAATATCCGGCGCATGGTAAATGGCAACCTGCGGCATGGCGATCCCGGCCTGCTTAGATTGCTGAGCCACCGTATTCATCAGCCACTGCTCCATATCGTTACGCGGCTGTTCAATAACCTCACCACCTACCGACTTCAGCGCCATCCACTTCGACATCAGCAGTGAAATAAATGAGCCACCAAAACCAAACAGCAGCGCCATAATCAACAGACCCTGAACGCTACTCGACTGAATTCCTGTCAGGCTTAGCACGAGCCCGAAAACCACCATCACCGCAAGGTTGGTGAGCAGGAAGAGCGCGATTCGCATCATAATTTTCTTTTAACCTCAGTTTAACAAAACGCACTATGCGATTACCCACATCGTATGGGTATTGTGGCTATTTTCAAGCATACGGCGGGCGTAAGTCACCAGAAAGACACAACTTTACACAATTGGAAATCTGCCTGACGGAAGGATGCAGAACAAAAAGAAACAGGCACAATTTCTTGTGCCTGTTGGGAGATTATTTAGCCGGAGCGGGTTGCTCGGCGGGCTTCTCTTTTTCCAGATTCGCCAGGTCAAGCGCGATATGGACCGTCTCGTCCAGGTACGGATCCGGCTCCTGGTAATCTTTAGGCAGATCGTCCAGTTTTTTGAGCAGAGGCTTGCCTTCACGTTTGAAGCGATCGTTGATACGCGCCAGACGCGTTGCGTCATCCTCATTGTTCTCTTTCTCACGCTGAGCGTAGTTCAGAGAAACAATATTCCTTTTTTCTTTCAGAGCATTGAAACGCGCAATGTCCTTCATGATGTACTGGAATTCAGGATCTTTCGCGATGCGCTCGTTATGGTCTTTCAGCAATTGCGGACCAAACTGCGTCATATCACCGGCTTTCACGTATGTCGCGGCATTGATGCTGTCCCACGGTAACGCGTTATCTTCAAACTTCTCGCCCGTTTCCGTCTCTTCCGTGCCTGTCGGCATCATGATATCTGGCGTCACGCCTTTACGCTGCGTACTGCCGCCATTCACACGGTAGAACTTCTGAATGGTGTACTGGACAGAGCCCAGCGCAGGCCATTCCGGACGCAGCATCTGATCGTAGATACGATTCAGGGAACGATACTGTTGAACGGTACCTTTACCAAAGGTCGGCTCGCCAACAATCAGCGCGCGGCCATAATCCTGCATTGCCGCGGCAAAGATTTCAGACGCTGACGCACTGAAGCGATCGACCAGCACCACCAGCGGGCCTTTGTAGTAGACCACGCCATCATTGTCGGCATCTTCACGGACTTTACCGTTGTTATCGCGTACCTGCACCACCGGACCAGACGGGATAAACAGGCCAGACAGAGAAACGGCTTCTGTCAGCGCGCCACCGCCGTTGCTGCGCAGATCGATGATCACGCTGCTGACGTTCTGCTTCTCAAGCTTCTGCAGCTGCACTTTTACGTCATCGGTCAGCCCTACGTAGAAGCCAGGGATATCAAGTACACCCACCTTCTCTTTACCGACGGTTTTCACCGACATTTTCACCGCGCGGTCTTCAAGGCGAATACGCTCACGGGTCAGGGTAACGATACGGGTTTTGGTGCCTTTCCCGGCAGGCAGAATTTCAAGACGAACTTTGCTGCCTTTCGGACCTTTGATCAGCGCAACCACATCGTCCAGACGCCAGCCGATGACATCCACCATGTTCTGCCCGATTTGGCCTACACCGACAATACGATCGCCTACGCTTATCGCTTTGCTTTTTGATGCCGGGCCACCCGCGACCATGGAGTTGATCACCGTGTAATCGTCGTCCATCTGCAGCACCGCGCCGATACCTTCCAGAGACAGGCTCATTTCGGTATTGAACTGTTCGGTGTTACGCGGGGAGAGATAGTTGGTATGCGGGTCGATTTCGTGGGCAAAGGCAGTCATTGCCAGCGAGAAAACATCTTCGCTGTTGGTTTGTGCCAGACGACGAATGGCAAACTTGTAACGGCGCGTCAGCGTGTCACGGATCTCTTTCTCATCTTTGCCAGTGAGCTTGAGACTCAGTTCGTCGTACTTCACTTTGCTGTCCCACAGCGCGTTCAGCTCGGCTTCGTCTTTCGGCCAGGGCGCTTTACTGCGATCCAGATTAAAGGTGTCGTTGCCGGTGAAGTCCATCGGACGTTCCAGCACTTTCAGCGCATACTGATAACGTTCAAAACGGCGCTTTTGTGCCAGGTTATACAGATCGTAGAACAGATCCAGCTTGCCGGAACGCAGCTCATCACCAACGTCGGATTTACGTTTTGCGAACTGCTCGACATCGCTGGCAAGCAGTACGTTATGGCTGTAATCCAGCAAGTTCAGATAGCGGTCGAAGATTTTGGCCGAAAAGGCCTGATCGAGATCGAACTGACGATAGTGCGAACGGGTGAAACGTGACGTCACACGCTCGCTCACCGTCGCGTGCTGCGTCTCTTCCTTGAGAACCGGAATTTGATCAACACGCGTAATATCGTCCACTGCGAAAGCATGACCTGTTATGGCAAACAGGCCCGCCAGCGCGGTGAGCTTAAAAAAAGTGTTCATGCCAGGCTTGGCCTCCGTTTCAGAACAACAAGTGTTCTGCGCGTACAATCATTGACATACCAGAAGTCAGCTGTACACGAACGCCATCTTTGGTGATTTCCAGTACGGTGGCGTCCATTGCATTGTTACCCGCTTTTACCTTCAGTGCCTGACCCACGCTCAGGGCGTTGATGTCTGAAACCGGAGTGTGGCGCTGCTCTTCACGAGGTGCGCGAGGGGCTTTAGCTGCTGGTTTGTCAGCACGCGGTTTGCGATCGTTATTTTCGTTGCGACGCGGTGCAGGACGCGGCTTACGTTCACGACGAGGCGCTTCTTCCTGGCCGTTTGCCGCAGCGGCTTCGCGTTTTTTCGCCTGCTGTTCTGCACGTTGTGCCTGAACGCGTGCTTTGGCTTCTTCTAGCTGCTTACGCGCGTGCTCTACGTGCTGCTCGTCAAGCTCACCACATGGGTTGCCGTCAAGATCCACACGGGTCGCGCCCGGTTTGATACCGTACAGGTAACGCCAGCTCGAAGTATAAAGACGTAAGGCGGAGCGCAGCTGAGTTTTGCTGAGGTTCATTTCCCCCTCAACGCGTGCCACCAGATCCTGAAAAATACCGACTTTCAGGGGACGAGCTTCGCCTTCAGCGCTGAAGCACTGTGGGAAACGCTCGGCCAGAAATGCGATAACTTCTTTACTGCTATTCAACTTAGGTTGATTTTCCATGAAATTTCCTGATTACAACGGACGTTGCCAACAAGCGCAGGCATGAACAGGCGTCATTATAATGACGCTATCAGTAAATGCTACGTTATCCGTTGATTATCCTGCGACGCTCGCAAAGAATTTTTGATAATCGGTTGCTGCAAGAACGTTTTCCAGATTCGCCACCAGCTCGCGCAGCCCCTGTTCGTCCTCGATTGTAAAGCGACTGAAGGCCGTACTGTCGATGTCCAGAACGCCAATAATCTGATTTTTTACCACCAGCGGCAGCACGATTTCAGAATTACTGGCGGCATCGCAGGCGATGTGACCGTCAAACGCGTGAACGTCCTCTACACGCTGCACCGCATTTTTGGCGACAGCCGTTCCGCATACGCCGCGTCCCACAGGGATACGCACGCAGGCGAGTTTCCCCTGGAAAGGCCCCAGCACCAGCGTTTCGCCTTCAAGAAGGTAAAAACCGGCCCAGTTTACCTCGGTCAGACGTTCAAAGAGTAATGCACTTGTATTTGCCAGAGTGGCTAAGAAGCTGGTCTCACCCGCCATCAATGCCTTAAAATCGCGGTTCAGATCCGCGTAGAATTCTGTTTTGTTCATTCTTCAATCACTTAGTTGTCTTACAAAATTACCGCATAGCCTATTAAAATAAGCATTAAATGCGCTCATGCTCAAGATGAATCCGTTCATGAGTTAATATAACGTTCAACAATACTTATTTGTGCGCAACCGATGGCCTTAAAAACAACCAAAATCACGCCGACAAAAAAGATAACTGTCCATACGGTAAGCGAAGCTTTGCCTCGTGCACATTATCAGCGTTGCCCCCAGTGCGATACGCTTTTTATGTTGCCGAAGATGAAATCGCATCAAAGCGCCTTTTGTCCCCGCTGCGATGCCAAAATTCGTGACGGGCGCGACTGGTCATTAACCCGCCTCGCCGCCATGGCAGTCACCATGTTGCTGTTGATGCCCTTTGCCTGGAGCGAGCCGCTATTGAAGCTCTACCTGCTCGGCGTGCGTATTGATGCCAACGTGCTGCAGGGGATCTGGCAGATGACGCGCCAGGGCGATCCGGTGACCGCAGCCATGGTGCTTTTTTGCACCGTTGGCGCGCCGCTGGTTCTGGTCGCGGCGATTGCCTATCTGTGGCTCGGCAATATTCTGGGGATGAACCTGCGACCGGTGTTGCTGATGCTGGATAAACTCAAAGAGTGGGTCATGCTGGATATCTATCTTGTGGGTGTCGGCGTGGCGTCAATCAAAGTACAGGACTACGCGTTTCTGCAGCCAGGCGTCGGACTCTTTGCGTTTATCTGTCTGGTATTGCTCAGTATCCTGACGTTAATCCATCTGAACGTTGAGCAACTCTGGGAACGTTTTTACCCTCAGCGCCCTGCCACACGCCCGGATGAAAACCTCCGGGTCTGTCTGGGTTGTCACTACACCGGGCTGCCTGACGCGCGCGGCCGCTGTCCACGTTGCCATATTCCTTTGAGGCTGCGGCGCAACAACAGCCTGCAAAAGTGCTGGGCCGCACTGATTGCCTCTTTGGTATTCCTGATCCCTGCCAATATGTTGCCGATTTCCATTATTTACGTGAATGGTGCACGCCAGGAAGATACCATCCTCTCCGGCATTATCTCTCTTGCGCACAGCAATGTAGGGGTGGCGGCAATTGTGTTTATCGCCAGTATTCTGGTGCCGTTTACCAAAGTGGTGGTGATGTTTACCCTGCTCATCAGCATCCACTTTAAATGTGAGCAAGGCTTACGTACCCGTATCCTGCTCCTGCGCTTCGTTACATGGATTGGCCGCTGGTCGATGTTGGATCTGTTCGTGATTTCGTTGATGATGTCGCTGATTAACCGCGACCAGCTACTTGCTTTTACAATGGGACCCGCAGCTTTTTATTTCGGCTCTGCGGTGATATTGACTATTCTTGCTGTGGAATGGCTGGATAGCCGCTTACTTTGGGATGCACATGAGTCAGGAAACCCCCGCTTCGCCGACTGAAGCGAGAATTAAAACAAAACGCCGCATTTCGCCATTCTGGTTGCTGCCTGTCATCGCCCTGATGATTGCAGGCTGGCTTATCTGGACGAGCTATGAAGATCGCGGAAGCACCATCACCATTGATTTCCAGTCCGCCGACGGCATTGTGGCCGGACGTACCCCGGTGCGTTTCCAGGGGGTGGAAGTGGGTACCGTGCAGGATATCTCCCTTGGAAAAGGGCTGAATAAAATTCAGGTACGGGCCAGCATCAAATCCGATATGCAGGACGCGCTGCGCAGCGAAACGCAGTTCTGGTTGGTCACGCCGAAGGCCTCTCTGGCCGGGGTGTCCGGACTGGATGCGCTGGTTGGCGGGAACTATATCGGCATGATGCCGGGTAAAGGTGAACCGCAGGATCACTTTGTTGCGCTTGATACACAGCCGAAATACCGCCTCAATAACGGGGATCTGATGATCCACCTGCAGGCACCCGATTTAGGGTCACTGAACAGCGGCTCGCTGGTGTACTTCCGTAAAATCCCGGTGGGCCGGGTTTACGATTACGCCATCAACCCCAACAAGCAGGGCGTGACCATCGATGTGTTAATCGAGCGTCGCTTTACCAATCTGGTGAAAAAAGGCAGCCGTTTCTGGAATGTGTCCGGCGTGGATGCTGACGTAAGCCTCAGCGGTGCGAAAGTGAAGCTTGAAAGCCTGGCCGCGCTGGTCAATGGCGCGATTGCCTTTGACTCCCCGGAAAATTCCAGCCCTGCCACCGCAGATGACACGTTCGGATTGTATGCCGACCTGGCACATAGCCAGCGTGGGGTGATCGTCAAACTTGCTCTGCCTGATGCCAAAGGGTTAAAAGCCGGTTCTACGCCGCTGATGTATCAGGGGCTGGAGGTCGGTCAGCTCACCAAAATGACGCTCAATCCGGGCGGTTCCGTAACCGGGGAGATGACGGTTGACCCAAGCGTAGTGGATCTCCTGCGCGAGAAAACGCGTATTGAAATGCGCAGCCCGAAACTGTCTCTGAGTGATGCCAGCATCAGCAGCCTCCTGACAGGCAGTACCTTCGAGTTGATCCCCGGCGAAGGTCAGCCCAGCAACAACTTTGTGGTTGCCCCGGCGGATAAAGCCCTGCTGCAAAAACCCGGCGTGGTGACCATTACGCTGAACGCGCCGGAAAGTTACGGTATCGAAGCCGGTCAGCCGCTGATCTTACACGGCGTGCAGGTCGGTCAGGTGCTGGAGCGTACGCTGTCGGAAAACGGGGTGAGCTTCTCCGTCGCAATTGATCCGCAATACAGCAACCTGGTGCATGGCGACAGCAAATTCGTGGTTAACAGCCGCGTTGACGTCAAGGTCGGGCTGGACGGCGTTGAATTTCTCGGCGCCAGTGCCAGCGAGTGGGTGAACGGCGGGATCCGCATCCTGCCTGGCAATAAAGGCCCTGTTCGTGACAGTTATCCGCTGTATGCCAATCTGGATAAAGCCATTGAAAACAGCCTGAGCGATCTGCCGACCACCACGCTGACGTTGAGTGCGGAGACGCTGCCGGACGTACAGGCAGGCTCGGTCGTGCTGTATCGCAAGTTTGAGGTTGGGGAAGTGATCACCGTTCGCCCACATGCAGACGCCTTTGATATCGAACTGCACATCAAGCCGGAATATCGCAAGTTGCTTACGCCAAACAGCGTCTTCTGGGCCGAAGGTGGAGCAAAGGTTCAGCTTAACGGCAGCGGGTTGACCGTGCAGGCCTCCCCGCTCTCCCGCGCGCTGCGCGGGGCGATTAGCTTTGATAATCTGCCCGGCGCAGGCGGCAATATGCGCAAGGGTGACAAGCGCATCCTCTTCCCGTCAGAAACCGCTGCACGTGCGGTTGGCGGGCAAATTACCCTGCATGCCTTCGACGCCGGGAAGCTGGCTGAAGGAATGCCCATCCGCTACCTGGGCATTGATATCGGACAGATCCAGAAGCTGACGCTGATCACCGCACGTAACGAAGTGCAGGCCACCGCGGTGCTTTATCCGGAATATGTGCAGACGTTCGCCCGTTCAGGCACGCGTTTCTCCGTGGTGACGCCGCAAATCTCGGCCGCGGGCGTTGAGCATCTCGACACCATCCTGCAGCCGTATATCAACGTCGAGCCTGGCCGTGGCAACGCGCGTCGTGATTTTGAGTTGCAGGAAGCTACCATCACCGACTCGCGCTATCTTGATGGTCTGAGCATAGTGGTGGAGGTACCGGAAGCCGGCTCGCTTAGCATCGGCACGCCAGTCCTGTTCCGCGGTATTGAAGTGGGAACGGTGACCGGCCTGACGCTCGGGACCCTCTCCGACCGCGTGATGGTGGCGTTACGCATCAGCGATCGTTACCAGCATCTGGTGCGGAATAACTCGGTGTTCTGGCTGGCCTCCGGCTATTCGCTGGACTTCGGCCTGACGGGTGGCGTGGTGAAAACCGGCACCTTCAACCAGTTTATTCGCGGTGGTATTGCTTTTGCCACGCCTCCGGGTACACCGCTGGCGCCAAAAGCACAGCCGGGTAAACACTTCCTGCTGCTCGAAAGCGAACCTAAAGAGTGGCGCGAGTGGGGAACCGCCCTGCCGCGTTAATCTCAGGGCTCCGGTGTCAACGCGCCGGAGCCTTTATGTTACACTGCGCACCTGAACATTTCCCTGTGGTGTGCCCGTGGCTCAAAACTCCGTATATCTTCCTGAACAATTCCTGGCGCAGATGCGCGAGACGCTTCCTTCTCACCTCTTGTTAGATGATTTTATCGCCGCCTGTCAGCGACCGTTACGCCGAAGTATTCGCGTCAACACGCTGAAAATCAGCGTCGCCGATTTCCTTACGCTGGTATCCCCCTACAACTGGCAGCTTATGCCGGTGCCGTGGTGTGAAGAGGGTTTCTGGATCGAACGGGAGGACGAAGCATCACTGCCGCTGGGCAGTACCGCCGAGCATTTGAGCGGCCTGTTTTATATTCAGGAAGCCAGCTCAATGCTGCCGGTTGCTGCGCTGTTTGCCGATGGCAACGCCCCTGAACGGGTCATGGATGTCGCTGCCGCCCCCGGCTCAAAAACCACGCAGATTGCCGCCCGCATGGCTAACCGCGGGGCCATTCTTGCCAATGAGTTTTCAGCCAGCCGCGTCAAGGTACTGCATGCCAACATCAGCCGCTGCGGCATTCAGAACGTCGCTCTGACACATTTCGACGGTCGCGTGTTTGGCGCCGCCTTGCCGGAAACATTTGACGCCATTCTGCTGGATGCGCCCTGCTCCGGTGAAGGTGTGGTACGCAAAGATCCCGATGCCTTAAAAAACTGGTCAGTCGAAAGCAATCTCGATATCGCCGCGACGCAGCGCGAACTGATTGACAGCGCGTTGCATGCCCTGCGTCCGGGCGGCACGCTGGTTTACTCCACCTGCACATTAAACCGTGATGAAAACGAAGACGTCTGCCTGTGGCTGCAAGCGCAATACCCCGATGCGGTTGAGTTTCTGCCACTGGATGACTTGTTTGCCTCGGCCAAAGACGCCATCACCCCGGAAGGTTTCCTCCACGTCTTCCCGCAGATTTATGACTGCGAAGGTTTTTTTGTCGCCCGTCTGCGTAAAACTGCCGCCATCACCCCGCTGCCTGCACCAAAATTTAAGGTCGGTAATTTCCCCTTCACACCGCTGAAAGGCCGTGAAACAGAGCAGGTCACCACCGCGGCCCGCAAAGCCGGACTGATCTGGAACGACGATCTCCACCTCTGGCAGCGTGATAAAGAGATTTGGCTTTTCCCGGCGAACATTGAGCCGCTTATCGGCAAAGTCCGTTTTTCCCGAATCGGGATCCTCCTGGCGGAAGTGCATAACAAGGGCTATCGCTGGCAGCACGAGGCGGTCATTGCCCTTGCCGGCACAGCTAACACCTTCGCGTTGACGCATCAGGAAGCTGAAGAGTGGTACCGGGGGCGCGATGTGTATCCGGAAACGCCCCCTTCTCAGGATGACGTCGTGGTGACGTACCAGGGATACCCGCTGGGGCTGGCAAAGAAAGTGGGTTCGCGTCTGAAAAACAGCTATCCACGCGAACTGGTGCGCGATGGTCGCCTGTTTACCGGTAACGATCGCGCCGACTAAAAAAAGCGCACTTTTTTACTGGCGATTTTGCTCTCCTTGTCTACGATCAAAAATGGATGGCTGTACTGGTCATACCAGATTTTGACAACACACCCGGAGAGCATTATGACGAAAACCAGCGTGCGAATTGGCGCTTTTGAAATCGACGACGCAGAATTGCGCGGCGAAACCCAGGGCGAACGAACGTTAAGTATTCCCTGCAAATCCGACCCGGATTTGTGTATGCAACTGGATGCCTGGGATGCCGACACCAGCGTTCCGGCACTCCTTGATGGCGAACATTCCGTCCTTTACCGCGAGCATTACGATAGTAAAACCGATGCCTGGGTCATGCGTCTTGCCTGACCAGAGAGAACCCGCCCGAAGGCGGGTTATTTATTACTGCAACTGCGCCAGCGTGAAATAGCCGTCAAACACCGCGCCGGTATCAATGTAGTGCAGGTTGTGAAAATCATATCGCTTATCCACGGGCGTATGACCGAACCAGAAATGATCCGCACCGCAAATCCCCAGCCCTCTGCCTGCCATAAATCCCATTAACCGATCCCGATCCCATAGCACCCGCCGGGCATCGACCGGTTTTTGCCAGACATATTCCGCTGCCGGATAATCGGCATGGGCGATCACATTCAGACCGTTTGCGCAGGTGATCTCAATGATATGCGGCAACTGTCGGCATGCTTCGAATAATGTCATTGCCTGCTGTTGCTGGAGGTCATCAAGACGCGTAAACCAGATCCCCCCATTGAGCGTCCAGAGGGCGAAATCATTATTATCCAGGCTGTCGATTGCCATTTGTTCATGATTACCCCGTACTGCACGAAACCATTTTTCATTGATGAGCTGTAAGCACTTAACGCTATCCGGGCCACGATCAATCAAATCCCCCACGGAGATAAGCAAATCCTCATAAGGATTAAAGTGACGGCGTTTCAGTTCGTCCAACAGCCACTGATAGCAACCGTGTATATCGCTTACAACCCAGACGTGACGCCACTTACTACCATCGATTCGCTGATACATAAGGCCTCCCTGAATAAGTATAGCTGCATCAGAAATTGCCAATGTCAGCGCCGGATATCACAAAGCCAAACAAACAGTAAACCAAACGGAAATAAAGATCCTCGCACTATTAATCCTTTTTTATTGGCCCTTTAGAATAAGCACTAAATAAAAAGAGAGGTTTCAACGTGTCCAATACTCACCTGCATAACGATGTGCTTTTTCCACATCGCACACATATTATTTCCGACCTGGTCAACGGAAAATGCGTTCCGGGCCCTATCTGGAAAAAGCGTGAGTATCGACTGAAGTTCCTGTTACGCTCGCTTTTGTTCTGGTCTTCTACCCGACGCATGCTGGAGGCACTCTCTGGCCGGGATGATTTCGACCGACTGTTGGCCTCGCAAATTACGTTACCCAGTAAAACTCACCGCCAGTATTTAATGCGCGGTCTGAATGCCGGCGACCGTGCTGACGCGATCGTCAGCCACTATCACTGGATCGATGGTCTGAAAGACCCTTCCCTCGCCCATGCGCTGACCAGCCCTCAGGAGCAGCCTGTGGTGCAGTTCAGGGCTAAAAATGAGGTGCTCTATACTGTCAATGCCTCCTCTGCCCATAAAGCCGAGCGCGAAGGTGAAAGCACGTTGTGGCTGCGCGATGACGAAAATAGCTTGCTCGCAAGCCTGACTTTTAGCGTTGCACGCAGCGCGGGGCAACGGGTACTGGTGATCGGTGGGCTTCAGGGGCCACGCCGCGGCGTCAGTCACGATGTGATAAAACAGGCCACCCGCGCCTGCCACGGCCTGTTCCCAAAACGCGTTCTGATGGAAGTCATTTTCCAGCTGGTCGCGCAGTCCGATATCCGCGCTATTTATGCCGTCAGTGATGAAGGGCATGTTTTCCGCGCGTTGCGTTATCGCCTGAGCAAAGGTCGCCATTTCCACGCCAGCTACGATGAGTTTTGGGAAACGCTGGACGGCAAAAAACGCTCAACTTTCTGCTGGCAGCTGCCGCCAGAGATGGCGCGTAAATCCCTGGACGAGATTGCCAGTAAGAAACGGGCCGAATACCGCCGCCGCTTTGAGCTGCTTGATGAAATCAAAACGGCCATCAACGCCCGCTTTTAGCCCTGAACCTTGCTTTCGCGAACCACATGTAAGAATTGAACAAAACCGTCTAGAATGGCTGAATGTCTGCCTGCCTGAGAGTGGTATGTTGAAAGGAGGCTCACCGGGAGTATCCCATCTGAGAAAGTGGATGACTGGATTTTATCTTTATTTCACTCAGATTAAAAAACACACATCTGCTGTGTGTTTTTTCCGAAACACTATGCGTACCGAAACACCGCAGCAGGGTGCCAGCCTCTTACACCTGGTTAAGTGGTTATTTATCCCGATTAATGCCTGCAACATGTGCTTATTCTGGCTATGTGGTAATGCCATGTGCTGAAGCAGACAAATTCACACTCGATGAGAATCAGTAAATGATTGCCATAGCACGGCAAGCTCGTGATCCCTGACTGCAACCTTAACCATACAGTGCAGCCAGCTATTGCATATAGTGAGGCTGCTCAGTTAGCATTAAGATAAATTATTATATCAAGAATAAGGAGAAGACAGTGATCAAATGGCTCAGGAAAGCAAACAGATCGAAAAATTATTATCTAAAAAGAGCCAAATTAAAGCTCAAATTGAACTTATTAAGTGAAATTACTGCTCGTTCTCGAGCCAATAAGACTGGGAGTGATTTAGGCACAAATCATTTAGTAATACCTTTCATCGCTAAAGGTATTGGTGATGCTGTTGTTATTGGTGGGGTGATTAATACTCTGGTGAAACATAATTACCGAGTTTCTGTAATAGCAGACAAGAGAACTTATTTTCTATTTAAAGAATGGGATAATTTAGATGGACTATATTTATATGAAGCCAATAATAAAGCCCCCCTACTTAGTGCGCTGAATGAAATCAGCCCATTTATTTTCATTGATTCGCATGAGGTAACACACTCTAATATTGATACATTTAATTTGATTAGACTATCAAAGCCTTATAAGACCATTGGATTCACAAGCAAATATCGAATATATGATGAAGTCATTAAAATAAAAAAACCTCTGGCGCATATTAGCACCCGGTACATTGACTTACTTGAAAGGTTAGGGATCAGTGTAACAGATTATGATTACTCAGTTATTATACCTGACGAAGATGCTAATGCGGCACGGGAGTTTATTAAAAAAACCACCAATAAAAAAATAGTCTCATTTATCCCTTACGGTAGCGTCAGTGAGCGTTTTTTCTCAGCATCGCAAATTGAAGCCATAACAAATCATATGGCTAAATACGCCAATTCTTATCACATGATCATCCTCGGTGAACAACACAAGATTGCCACTATCCCAGATTCAGAAAATGTCACTAAAAATACAACGCCGTCATTCTTTTCTGCCGCACAAATAATCAAAGATAGCGCTCTGGTTATTTCCCCCGACACATCATTTGTACATGTGTCAAGAGCATTCCAGAACAAACTGATCTGTGTTTACCCTTTAAAAATACTCGTCGCACCAGCAGATAACGCAGATGTGTGGGGGCCAAACTACAAATTAGCTATACAGGTGAGACTGAAAGAACGTCGGGTTATGGATGCCGATATTAGGCCTATACTTTCTTTAATTGACGAGCAATTGAATGACGCTGCTGTAAAAGAATAAGCAAACGTGTCCAGATGTAGTTCTTGTATTGTCACCAGCTATCTCAGGCCACTGTAAATCAGGAGCCTGAGTACAATCTCCCCTACTTTAGGGCGCGTTAAAGCGGCGCAACGACCTCTTCGGCTTCACTCAATATTTTTTCTTTCTCTCCTTTGCTTCCGCGACAATATCAAAAGGCAGTGGCAACACAACCTGCTGATAAATATTAACGCCCCCCTCACTTTCAGCAGAACAACTTGCTGACCGCGCATCTAACTGAATTCCCTGTCAATATCGTACATCACATTTACTCCTACTATAGAAGTTACCGGACACCCCGAGATGATTCCTTTCACATATGTGGAGATAAGGGATTGCTGGCCTCAAGCCCGATAATATAATTGAGTCTCTTTTTGCGCAGAGGGTAGATACACTGTGGCGGTGGAATATTAATATAAAGCGTGCACTGTGCCAGGTCACCATTCGTTCACCAGGACCAAACTTATCGGCCTGAGCTGTAGGTGTATCAATTCGAGGCATTGTCTGTTCCTTCCGGGTATGCAAAAAAGAAGACGATATGCGATGGCGCCAGTTTTTCCAGGACGCACTCTGCGACCATGTCGAGGTTCTGAAAGTGTTCGATTGTTGCGGTGGCATAACCCAGTGCGTCCAGCTGATTGCGGTTAACGCCCCTGCCACGTTCGCTTTAGCGTCAAGACGCGGCTTTCGCCTGACAAGCGACTGCACGCCATCTGGTGTACCGGGGTCCGGCAGGCCCTAAACGGTTTCATAGCGATCAGTTTACGTGTAAATGAATTGTGAATGTTAAAAACGGTGTGGTATAACAGGAATTACCGAATATTGAAGTTCGGACAACTTTCGGACAGTGAGCCGTAAGTAACTGAAACAAAAAGCAGATAAAAAGAGACCGAATACGATTCCTGTTTCTGCTAGCCACTATCTGTTTTTGTTAAATATCAAGTAGTTAAGAACGAAAACGAGCAAAAACCGACCTAAAATAGCTGCAAATACGTGCACTAAATTTCAAATACTTATCACTTTTTTCGTGCGCATTCGTGGTTTTATCGTGGATGCGCACGCAAAATCATTGTGTTATCAGTTCATTAAATTAGCACTTAGCCGCCTGCATGGCATGCGTACAACCGATCTCGCATCATGAATTCCTATGCCCAAAATTTACTGAATTATGCGCAACATCAACCTTTTGTTGGATGAGTAATCAGCAAAGCATGTTAGATTTGTCTACACAATGTTGCATGTTTATAATTACTAAAAATTTGACAGCTAACGCGAAACGCTTTAGCTCAACAATTGTCTATGATAGTAAGCAGGAAAGACGAGGATTGTTGCACCTGCCCTGGAAAGCATCATAGAGGATACAGGAGGTTTTATGTTGACTGACACTATCGGTGCGCTCGGCGTGATCAAGTTGTTCTTTCAGTTGGTTAAGGACAACGATAAAAAATACGACCCCGCAGCCTTCATCGAGTCATTACCGGAAACAGGAATTGGCGCTATAACCATTCATGGACGCGGTGGGCTTGAGGTTTCCTCTCAGGAGATCAAACAATCTCCAGAATTTGCCGCGATGCAAAATTATGCCGTTGAACGCATCAGACACGATTCTGCTGAAGAGGTTTTTGTCTCAGGGGAACAGCCTGTTGAGGTCCAGAAAATGGCTGAGGGTGATGTCGCTAGATGATTGCCCTCTTAATCGTTCCGTTACTTATTAGTGGTTTTATACTTTTAACAAAACACCCATTTCACTTTTACCGTTTACACCGTTATACAGGCCAGCTGCTTTACATGAAAGCAGCTGGTTACGGCTTCTTTTGTGTAATGTGTGCGGCATTCCTTGCTGTCATTTTGAAAGCTCTTTTTACGGACTTTCACCCAGTAATGGCTCTTGCAAAATGGACCTCTTTCACAAAAGAGGATCATCTAAACCGAATGTGGTCTTGGTTTATCTGCATATCTGTTACATCAATAGCAATCGGCTACCTGTGGGCCTATACGGCAAAAGTTATTTACGTCGTTAAGTTCATCAAAGCATTAGTATCAGATCTCAATCGGAAGCAAGCAATCGTACCTAAGGACATACCTAAGCAACTTAAGCTTTCAGTTCTGGCTCCACTGATGCTTGAATCACCGATGAATGCATTGTTCTTTCATTCAATGCTTTATAAGAAAAGTATTTTAGTCACATTGGACTGCGGGAAAGTTTATGTTGGCGTGGTTTCCCGCATTGCTGAACCAAACGAAACTGATGCGCCGACACAGGAAATTTCATTAACTCCTGTGATGTCAGGATACAGACACAAAGATACTAAGCGTATTTATTTCATCAACGATTACGCTAACTTGGCGCATGTCGATACCAATATCAATATCCCCAGAAGCAACATCACGCATTCATCCTGGTTTAATGAGGATGTTCATAAGCAAGTTGATGATTCCTTTGTGGGGCCACGCCAGCCTTCAGATTCTTAATGGTTGGGCACTGCCGCTCTAACAAAGGGCGGCAGTGTTACATCACCGGATTATCGTCAAATTCCATTGTTCGCATGTCATTCACCGCGTGCAAAATCACGCCGAAAATCCCGTCATCATCATCTGTGTTTATCCTGTCCTTACGACCGTCACCGCCTAGGCTTTCCAGATGCTTATATGGATGAGTCCTGAATCGCCGTATATGAAACTCCCCCGCCAGCTTGCAAACGACTACCGAACCGTCGCAAGGTGTAGCCGAGCAATCCACGATAAGAAGCGCCCCCTGAGTCATACCTGCACGCCAGTACGTGTTTGCCGCCTTCATGAAATATGTGGCGCTCGGGTGAGAAATAAATAACTTATCCAGCGAAATCCGTTCTTCGATGTAGTCAGTAGCTGGCGAGGGAAAACCCATCTCAAAGCCCCCCCGTTAGGATTGAACAGCATAAAGGTGCGCGCTTCCCCTTCTCCAGAAGAGATATCTTTGAAGGTTGTTACGTAGCACTCGATCCAGGTGTTAGCCTGCTTCAGTGACCAGTTCCAGTTGACCGCCTCCAGCTGTTTAACATAATCTTCCGTGGTGACGGTGCGCCGTCCCGTTTGCTCAATTTTTACAGCGGCGCGGAAAGCGCCCTCTATTTCGTACAACCTCGGCATGATCTACCCTCCCGAAACACTGTTTATACATACAGTGTATTTTGCCGTTAGGGCAGATCAATTGAGATTTTTTAAGGGTGAGTTACATTGCTGAATTCTGGCTGAAATTAATATTCATCCCACTCACTAAACACTAATGGCTCGCCGTAGCCACATACGCTCTATCCACGGTTTTACATTAGATGACTTATCTTAAAATCATCAATTTTTAATTGACTTACCTGCTTTCAGTACCCCACCCTATCGAGATAGAATAAAACGATCGATTAACAGCAATTGATCGCTTAACCCAATCGATCAGTAATGCAATAAATTATTAATACCAGAGGTAACAGTCGGGAATGGGAATAAATGTTTCTTGCACGATGGATACAACATGTAATCCGCACCGCAATGCAACTGGTGCCCTATGGGCAGGGGTAATTATACTATTTGTCTCTCTGTTACCCCAGTTTGCACTAGCTGATGCGTGGGAAGTACAAGCGACCCGGGAGCCAACAGGGAGCCAAAACTTTACGAATTACACGATGCGAATTACTAAATGGGATTTCTCATCCACCCTGCCTAATCCATTGTATGGGTGCACAGTGGGGCAATGCAGTGTAGCTCTTTCACTGAGTAACGGTTCAACCTTTTGGGGAACCGAGCTGGAGAACTCAAAAGAGGTGACATCGGCGAAGACAATCGGTGAACTCGGACTGGTAATGCAAAGAAAAGGAATTTGGTTTGGAAAAACACATGTTAAAGATCACGTTCAGGGTTCAGATTTATGTGCCCTTGCTGGATACATGATAAATGGAGGAAATCACAGCAGCCGCTTACCTGGTGGACGGTGCACCTTAGGAGAGCTTCCTCCAACAGTCTGCTCTTTTGATATGCCGTCCATTGAACTCAGGCATACAGAGTACGATACCACTGTTAATGGTTCCCGGGCGTCAGGGAGAATTAA
Organism: Enterobacter sp. WCHEn045836; assembly: GCF_003965585.1. Classification (NCBI taxonomy): domain Bacteria; kingdom Pseudomonadati; phylum Pseudomonadota; class Gammaproteobacteria; order Enterobacterales; family Enterobacteriaceae; genus Enterobacter; species Enterobacter sp. WCHEn045836. The sequence continues at coordinate 2,497 of NZ_RXPT01000016.1, read as the reverse complement.
TGTTACATGTACTCAACCTATGAAAGTCACCATTAAAGGTCAATACTCAGGCGTTGATTCAATCGTTCTTGATAGTAAAAGTAAATTTGAAAGTGTCCTCACCCTGAACGATCAGCCTCTTTCACGCGGAGTGAAACTCAATGCTTCATCTTCCCCTACTACCGTGACCATTACATCGACACTAAAGGGTACCCCACCTCCGGGGGAATATCAGGGAAGCACTGTGATAATTATCACAGTGCAATAAAGAGCGGTAACGGGGGACGCTGTAATATGAAATGTGTCAGACATTCATTTCAGTATCACAGACCCATATGATAAATCAGTGATACCGCGCTCTAGTATTCCGTCCACTCACTGAACACCAGCGGCTCCCCATAACCACAACGGCGATATTCTTTTGTTGAATTATACGGCCAGTAGAATTGTCTGCAGGCCCCTTCACTCACGCCTGTAGCAACCACACGCACAGCCCCTGCGGTTTCCTCCGGGTAGTGGTTTTCAGCGGTGGCGTAGCTGCTGACGCTCTGGAAGTAATCACCTGGCGTGGTCAGATCATCCAGGTCCTGCTCCTGCGGTAATGAATCAGTGGCCATAGGCGCGGCACCGACATCCTCCGCGCTCAGGCTGTCTCTGGTTGCCAGCTCACCCAGCCCGATGTGATCCCTGGCTTCGGCCTGCGCCGCTTCTCCGGCTTCTTCAATTTCAGCCAGATTTTTCTCTATCTCCAGATAGACCGGAGGCAACTCAGCGGCTCGGGTTGTCACGGTAACCGATGCCGTCACGCCTGAGCCTGCCCCTGTCAGTGCAAGTGTCGCCGTCCCTTCTCCCGTAACGGTCAACATCCCGGAGGCGGTCAGCGTGGCAACTGACGGGTCAGAAGACGTGGATAGAATATTCTCCGTATGGTTATTCGGAGAATAGAGAACAGCAATTTCGTAGGTTTCATCAACCAGCAGTTCCTCAGGGATTGCCCCGATGTCGATCGATGTCAGATAGATTTCCTGACTGACCGACGCTGTTGCGGTTAATCCGGTGGAAATGGAGGCGATAACCGTCTGTCTGCCGCTTTTTCCGGCAACGGAACTATACAGGCCATCCTCGTCGATCATCCCCAGCGAAGGGTCAGATACTGCCCACGAAACGGGATAATTTCCGCCCACTGACGCAGGCAGGACCGTAGCGCTGAATTTAATACTGTCCCCGGCATTAACCGTTGCAGTGGAAGGCGTGATGACAATCGCGGTCGGTGCCGGCTCTCCCGTTTCTGCCTCCGCCTGGTCTGTTTTAATTATCACCATGCAGGCAATATTTTTGCCGCGTGTTTCACTTGAGGTGCGCACCACGCGTGAGGCATCAAAGGTATAGAGACGCCCCCTGCTTGAACCATCCGAACCGGATCCCTTTGTGATCCGCCTTTCAGTAAACGCCCCCGTGGTCGAGGCTCCCGCCCCATTTGCCTCACGCGTATCTGCCGGGAAAGTCCCCGTAATGTTCTGCAGGGCATCGTCCTGATAACTGCCTACCTCCCTGCTACCATCCGGGTCAACACCCGCACCATGATCCCATCCGCGCAGGGCGTATCCGCGACAGTCCGGGACATGGCCTGACGGATAAACTGCGAGCAATTTGGGGTTTGCCACCGGATCAAAAGCCTGACCGTTCCCCTCCAGCCAGCCATCAGGGGCAACGGGATGAAACCAGAGCATGCCCCCGCCAACGGGAACAGTAAACGGGTCGACGTTATCCTTGATGGATTCCTCAATCTTCTCTTCAAGGTCATCGGCAAATTTTTTCAGCCGACGCGGGGAGATGATCAGCGTGCCACTTTCCCCGGCTTTTGTTTCCTCTTCGCTGGCCTCAGCAAAAATGAATTCCTGCCATTTCCTTTCATCCTGACCCGGTGTGGCCGTGTTGTTATCCACCAGAGACACGTAGTTTTTAAACGGCTCGTCGGTACCTGCACGATAGCGAACCACGGTACCCGCCGCATACGGGAAAGAAACACCGTTGTTATCAGCTGCCGTGATAAATTCAGGGAATGCGGCCGTCTGATACTGACGCAGCGCGACCGTTACGGCATTGAACATGAAGTTCATCGCCTCACGCTCGACGGGTTTTGCATGTGCATCCGTATCCATGTCTTTGGCGTAATCCTCCGGCCACCCTTCAGTCCAGCTCACGCTGCCATCGGGTGCCGGTGCCTGAGGAATACTTAAAACATCACCGGCAGAGGCGAACGGCACACGAAAGAAATTCTGATCCATATTTTTTCATCCTGAATTACATAATGAGTTTCCCGGTCCCTGGTGACACAGGGGACCGGACGACAGGGCATCAGCCCCCGTTTTTAAGCAGCTGCTCCAGCTGCGCGATACGCTCAAGAGCGGCATTGAGCTGTTTCACCGTCACCGCATCCGTATCCTTGACGCCATCGCTGACGCCAGCCAGCCGGCGTGTTGCCGGATAAGACGAACTCGGGCTCTGGTATCCAAAG
>NZ_RXPT01000015.1:0-113893 GCF_003965585.1 Enterobacter sp. WCHEn045836 | reverse complement strand
TGTCGCTGTAAGTCATTCATTTTCCTGAAGCAACATTCATCGCTTCCGGTAAAAAATTACTGGGGATCCCTCTCCCCACAGGGAGAGGAAGAAAATCAACTACGCTTTGCGCCTGAGCACCCGACAGTCCCAGGGCAACAGAGCGGTATCGCCCGCAGCGGCGGCATCGGTCATGCAATCGGTGTAGCCACCCGGCAGCGTGATGATCTGCTGCTGGGCCGTGTAGTTCTGCACAAACACCCAGGTCGTTTCGCCGTCCGTGCGCGCCGTCGCAACCACTCCCGGAGGGAAATCGCCGTCAATGGCGCGCGGCAGAGCCAGTTCGTCGATAATGGCGGCAAAGAAATCGCGCTGGAACGGCAGATCGTTGCGCGACGCCACGTGCCAGGCTTTGCCTTTGCCAAAACGGTTGACCGTTACTGCCGGCCGTCCGGCGTAGAAATCATCCCGGTAGGTCGCCAGCGCCTGGGCGGTTTCGGTGTGGATCAGCTCGCACAAATGACGAACCTGGTATGGCCCCTGCAGACCTGCGGCATTGCCCGCCAGCCCCTGAACCAGGTTTCGCTCCCCCTCGCCCAGGCAATCAATCTCTTCCGCCCAGATGCCGAGGAGCTTGCGCAGCGGGCCCGGGAAACCGCCCAGATGACAGAGATCGGTCTCATCCACCACGCCGGTCCAGTAGGTCGTCACCAGATGCCCGCCCGCGGCCACAAAGGCTTCCGCCCGCCCGGCGAAACCTTCGCGCACCATGTAGAGCATGGGGGCAATAACCAGCGCGTAGCAGCTCAGATCGCCGTCAGCGTCAATGACATCCACCGCGATGCCTTTTTCCCAGAACGGACGATAGTGCTCGTTGACGGTTTTTTCGTACTCCATTCCCATATTGCGCGGGCCTTCCGCATCATCCAGTGCCCAGCGGTTTTGCTGGTCGAAGACAATCGCCACCCGGGCCTCGGTACGGCAACCTGCGACCTCCGGCAGGCGTGCCAGCATCTCGCCCAGGCGCGTCACTTCACGCCCGACGCGGGTATCCAGATGACCCACGTGGTCGATAACCGCGCCGTGGAATTTCTCCACCGACCCGCGGCTTTTACGCCACTGGAAGTACTGCACCGAATCCGCTCCGTGCGCCACCGCCTGCATTGACGAGAGAATATGCATCCCCGGCTTTTTCAGCTTGCTGGTTGGCTGCCAGTTGGTGGTGCTCGGTGTCGATTCCATCAGCACGAAGGGCTTACCGCCCTTCAGGCTACGCATCATGTCGTGATACATGGCGGTGTAGCAGGCAAGCGCCGTTTCGTCTTTCTCCCTGTGCCACATCGGGTAGCTGTCCCAGGAGATAAAGTCGATCGCCTTCGCAAGCTGCCAGTAGTCGTAGTCGTAGAAATACTCCATAAAATTGGTGGTTACCGGCAGTTCCGCATTCGCTACTTTTAGCGGGGCCACTTCATGGCGGCAGAAATCAGTCACCTGTGCGGTATTGAAGCGACGCCAGTCGAGGTTGAGGCCGTGAATCGACACTTCTCCCTGCGGCGCAGGGGACTCTATCTGCGACCAGTCGGTGTAGGTGTGGCTCCAGAAGGTGCTCCACCACGCATGGTTCAGCGCGTCGAGAGTTTTGTAGCGCGCCTTTAGCCAGTCGCGGAAGCGTTCCTGGCACAGGCTACAGTGGCATTCGCCGCCGTACTCATTGGAGATATGCCAGCCCAGCACCGCCGGATGATGCGAATAACGCGCCGCCAGCAGGCTGTTAATTTTCATCGTCTTTTCGCGGTAGACCGGAGACGACATGCAGTGGTTATGACGCCCGCCGTGCAGCGCGGGGACGCGGTTGCGCCCGACGCGCAGCACTTCCGGATATTTTTGCGACATCCATGCCGGACGCGCCCCGCTCGGCGTAGCAAGGAAAATATGAATTCCTGCCGCATACAGTTTATCTATAACGTTATCCAGCCAGGCAAAATCAAATTCCCCTTCACGCGGTTCCAGTTTCGCCCAACTAAATATCCCTACCGACATGACATTACATTTCGCCTGCTGCATCATGGCGATATCTTTTTCAATAATATCGGGATAATTCTCCCATTGCTCCGGGTTATAGTCGGCGCCATGCAATAACGCCGCGACCTTAGGGCTTAAAGGCGCAAATTTATTCATATTAAAAACGTCCTGAATGAAGATAAAAATTACTTAAATACGGTTATTGACGGAAGCACTTTGCCCTGGCAATCAAATAACGCCTGATTCTCGCGAGCATTCCCCTCTTTCCATTCGTCATGGATATATTTCATGCCGGCTTTGGTCGCCCACGTGGTGCCCGGTACGGCAATCCAGGTCGGCTCCCAATAAAAGATGCCTTTGCCACGATGGCCCGGCACGTCAATAACGGACTGCATCAAATCGTGAATATATTCGTACTGGCCCTGAACAGTGCCCGGATAGCCGCCGTCTTTTTCTTCTTTCGCCTGGAAGCTGTTCTCGGCGTTATCGCAGTTGTCCAGCGTATAGCCGTAGGCCGCTTCCACCACAATCACGTCTTTGTTATAGCGCTTGCTGATGTCATCCATATTGGCCTTCAGCGCGCTTATCGGGCCGTTCCAGTAGGTGTACATCGACAGCCCGATGATATCGAACGGCACGTCGCGCTTCGCGATCTCATCAAACCACCAGCGGAAGGTGTCATTTTTGGTCCCTTCCGCCAGGTGCAGCATGATTTTCACCTGCTCGCCGCCGGTCAGATTCTCTTTTAGCCCACTAATCGCGGCGTTGAGCAGTCCGGCCAGACGGTCAAATTCGCCGCCGCCCTGCCCCCAGCTTTTGCCTTCCGGCCACAGCATGCCGCCGTTGATTTCGTTACCGATCTGCACCATGTCCGGCAGGACGCCCTCTTGCTTAAAGCGGGCGATGGTGTCGCGGGTGTAGTCATGGATCGCCGTTTTAAGCTGCGGGTAGTCCATTTTCTCCCAGGCTTTTGGCTTGAACTGTTTGCCCGGATCGGTCCAGAAATCGCTGTAGTGGAAGTCGAGCAGCAGCTTCAGGCCCTGCGCCTTCACGCGCTTCGCCAGCGCAATCGTGTTTTCCAGGTTGTTACTGCCACCACCGTAGGTCTTGCCGCTCGCATCCTGCGGATCTACCCACAAGCGCAGACGCACATAGTTCACGCCGTTGGCCTTCAGGATCGCAATCGCATCCTGCTGCTGGCCGTTCTGGTTATAGAATTTCGCGCCGTGTTGTTCGGCTTCCAGTAGGGTCGAAATATCCGCCCCCTTAATAAAATCGGCAGGCATGGCGTTAAACGGACGCGTTTTCACCGCGTCGGCAGCAAAAGCACTCGCGGCAAGGCCACATGAGAGGCAAACGGCGAGCAAAGCGGGTTTGAGTCTTTTCATGGTTATCCTTTGGTACTCCCGGAGGTCAGGCCGGAGACGAAGTATTTTTGTAACGCCAGGTAGAGGATCGCCACCGGCACCGCAATCAGGACCGCGCCTGCCGCGTAGGTGGTGTAGCTGGCACCCATTTTTTGCGCCACCAGGTTATAAAGCCCGATGGGTAAGGTGTATTTGTCCGGGGTGCGCAAAATGGTGCTGGAGAGGATGAAATCCCCCAGCGGCCCGGTGAAGGAGAACAGCGCCACCACCGCCACAATCGGCTTCGAAAGCGGCATGATAATTTCGATGAAAATCCGGAAATTACTGGCCCCGTCCATGCGCGCGGATTCATCCAGATCTTTCGGGATGGCATCGAGGTAGCCTTTCATCAGGTAAGTGTTCATCGGGATCATGCCGCCCACGTAGATCAACACCAGCGCCAGATGGCTATTGATAAGGCCCAAAAGCTGCGACAGCACGAAGATGGCAATCAGCGCCGAGAACTGGGGGATCATCTGCAGCAACAGGAACAGCATCAGACCGTTCTGGCGCCCCTTAAAGCGAAAGCGCGAAAACGCGTAGGCGGTAAAGCTGACGCTGATTAAGGTCAGTACCATGGTCAGGAAGCTGATTTTCATTGAGTTCCAGTACCAGGTCATGTAGTTCACCTGGCCGTTGAACAGGTCGGCATAGTGCTGCACCGAGAAGTTCTCCGGAATAATCGACGAGCTCAGCAGGCTATTACCCGCGTTAAACGACGCACCGACCGTCCATACCAGCGGGTAAATGATGACTATCGAGACCAGCGCGATAACCAGCCAGGAGAGCGAGAGGCGAACCCACTTCTCACGTTTAATACTTTGTGATTGAGCCATTGTTACGTTCCTTACGCCATGTCGTCATTTTTGAACGATTTCGTGGCGCGGAACTGCCACAGCGCCAGCCCGACGACAAAGATCGACAGCAGGATAGTGATGGTCGCCGCAATCGCATATTGCGAAGAGGACATCGTCAGTTTGTAGATCCACGACACCAGGATATCCGTCCCACCCGCATTCGACCCTACCACCGCCGGTCCACCGTTATTAAACAGGTAGATGATGTTGAAATTATTGAAGTTGAAGGTGTATTGCGTGATCAGAATCGGTGCAATCGAGTACAGCACCAGCGGCAGCGTAATGGTACGCAGCTTAGTCGCGCTGCTGGCGCCGTCCATGGTCGCCGCTTCGTACAGATCGTCCGGAATGGCCTGCAGCACGCCGGTGGTCATGGCAAAAACAAACGGGAAGCCGAGCCAGGTCTGCATCATAATCAGCGCCGTTTTGGTCCAGAACGGATCGGTCATCCACGCTTTTGGCGCGATGCCGAAGAAGGCCAGGATGGCGTTGTTGATCACCCCAAAGGAGTCGTTGAACATTCCGGCAAACACCAGGATGGTGACAAAGCCCGGCACCGCCCAGGGCAGAATGAAGATGGTGCGGATCAGCGGCTTAAAGCGCAGATCTTTCTGGTTCACCAGAATGGCCAGCAGCACGCCTACCGAACATTGCAGCGTAGTGGCGAGCAGGGTCCAGACCACCGTCCACTGCAGCACGTCGAAGAAGGTCGAACGCCAGATAGAGAGCGTGAAGATATTGATGAAGTTCTTAAACCCAACCCAGTCCACCAGCCTGGCCGGCGGCGTGTGATAGAGGTTGTAATTGGTAAAGGCGATGGCAAAGCCGAACAGGATCGGGAAAACCACCACAAACACCAGCAGGATAAAGCCGGGCGTGATCATCAGATACGGGAAGCCGTCGCTCAGCAGCATCTGGTACTGCTTGCGCACGCTGTTAAGCGCAAGCCCCGCATCGCGTTTTCTGCCATTCACCCACGCATCACGCATCGACAGGTACCAGACCATCACGCCAAACGCAGCGATCAGCACGCTGATGATCCCCTCAGCCAGCAGGAAGATGGAGTTGTCCCGCGGCACCTCCTCACCCAGCGTCACCAGCCCCCACAGCCCTTCGCGCAGAAAATCGGCAAATACGCCAATAAAACTGATCAGCAGTACCAGGAAGATGATCCCTTTCAGCCACTGACGATGGTAGAACTGGCCGAAGCCGGGAATGAACGCCAGCAGCAGGCCGGTCCAGGCATGGCGCCCGGCCCCGTGCGGTCTGGCAAAATTTTCCGGGATGATACTCACAGACAACTCCTTTCAAAAAAACGGGAGAGAGTCCTCCCGTTTTGCGACGGCAGAAAATTACTGGTTGCTGGCCTGCATGGCTTCGATTTGCATCTGGACCTGTTTTTCTGCGCTATCCAGCGCGGCTTTAGGATCCTGTTTGCCGGTCAGGCTCAACTCCAGCGCGGCGTTGGCTGGCCCCCAGACTTCACCCATTTCAGGGATGCCCGGCATGGCAGTTGCGCGCGCCGACTGTACCGCGACGGCACTCGCTTTTTCGTCGTTTTTGATAACCGGATCGTCAATCATCGCGGTAAGCGGCGGGATCTCACGCGTGGCGATGTAGCGTGTTTTCACATACTGCGGCTGGTTGATGAATTCGATAAATTTCTGCGCCAGGGCTTTGTCTTTGCTCCACGTGGAGACAACGTAGCCTTTCACGCCAAGGAATGAACTCATAGGCTTGCCGTCGGGCAGCGTTGGCAGCGGCGCAACGCCGTAGTTGATCCCGGCCGCTTCATACGGCTGGAATGCCCACGGCCCATTGATCACGGCTGCCGCTTTCTTCTCGGTGAACAGGGAGTCAATGGCGTTCAGGCCGTTGTCACCGAGTATCCCGGCCGGGAAGATCCCGTCGGCGTAGAATTTTTTAAGGTACGTCACGGCCTCTACCGCGCCCGGCTTGTTCAGGCCAACGTCGCTGGCGTTATAGCCGCCCTTGTCGTTATGACCGAAGATGTAGCCGCCCATTGGGGAAATTGCCCCCCAGCTGTAGTAAATCTGGTCGAACTTGGCGAGCAGGCCGTACTGGTTTTTCGCGCGCTGCTGTTTCGAAAAGTCATACCAGTCCTGCAGCGAGTTGAGCGGCTTGTCGATGAGATCTTTGTTGTAGATCAGCACCAGCGTCTCGACCGCTTTCGGTACGCCGTAGAGAGCATTATCCATTTTGAAGGCATTGATTGAGGCCGGGGTGTACTGTTCGGTCTGCTTAGCCTCCAGATTCAGGGGGGTCAGCAGCCCTTGCACCACGGCACCGCCCAGCTGATCGTTAGGAATGACCAGCACGTCCGGGCCAATGCCCGCCGGGCCATCCAGACGCAGTTTTTCCAGCTGCTGGGCGTAAGGTGTCTCCTGGACGTTGACCTTAACGTCGTACTGTTTTTCAAAGTCAGCCACCGCATCTTTAATACCGGACGACTTCTTGATGTCTTCCCAGACGTTAAGCTGCGTGGTGGCATGTACCTGCACCGAGAGCGTAGAGAGGATCAGAGCGGCAAGTAGGTTCTTTTTCATTACAAACCTCATGTGAAGGTATAACAATTTTATGGTTGTTATGACATTTAATGCCTTACTTACCTCATCTAAAATTCAGCAAATTCAGATGCTGCACGTATGACATCAAATAGCTTTGGTTTGGTATACGCTACCCTTCACATCATGATAACTCTACAAAAAACTGTAAGTTGTGTGATCGTCATAACATTAATGGAAAATCTGTATAGGGCGCATGAATACTGGAAGTTATAGTCAATGCAGACAAATTGCACCGTCCAGCTATGTTTAATCTAATTGTTATACGTAAAACATAGACAGCGGTTTACTCGGGGAACACTGATGTCAAACATACAGTTAAGGAATGTCACCAAGCGCTTTGGCGACACCGTCACCTTGCACAACGTGAATCTTGAAATTGAAGACGGGGAATTCGCCGTCTTTGTTGGCCCTTCCGGCTGCGGTAAATCGACCATGCTGCGCATGATTGCCGGTCTGGAGGAGATTAGCGAAGGTGAAGTCTTAATCGGTAATGAGGTGATGAACGACGTCGCGCCTTCCCACCGCGGCGTGGCCATGGTGTTTCAGTCCTACGCGCTCTATCCGCACATGACGGTCGCCGAAAACATGGGCTACGGGCTGAAGGTGAATAAGGTCCCAAAAGAACAGATCCGTCACCAGGTGGAGATGGTGGCAAAAACGCTGCAGCTCTCCCACCTGCTGGACCGCAAACCTAAACAGCTCTCGGGCGGGCAGCGCCAGCGCGTGGCAATAGGCCGCGCCATCGTGCGTAACCCGCGCGTCTTTATGTTTGATGAACCGCTCTCTAACCTGGACGCCGAACTGCGCGTCGAGATGCGTCTGCACCTTGCCCGCCTGCACCAGGAGCTGAAAACCACCATGGTGTATGTCACCCACGACCAGATCGAAGCGATGACCCTGGCCGACAAGATCGTGGTCATGAACTATGGCAAGGTTGAGCAGATGGGCGCCCCGATGGATCTCTATTACAAACCGGCAAATAAGTTTGTCGCCGGGTTTATCGGTTCTCCGAAGATGAACTTTCTCCCGGCGACCGTTGAAGCCTGGCAGCCCGGTAAGCTTACCGTCAGGCTATCGCAACAGAAGTCGCTCACGCTCACGATGACCACCACACCGCTGCAGCCGGGCAGTCAGGTCACGCTGGGCATTCGCCCGGAACATTTAACTACCGACCTTCACCACGGCACGCGGCTGGAATTTAACTGTGAAGTGGTGGAGCGACTGGGAAACAATACTTACCTGTTTGGGCAATGCTATGGCCATGACAACGTGAAGATCTTGCTGCCGGGCGACGTGAAGTTCGCGCCCTGGCAGAAGATAGACGTGGCGTTTGACGACCATCACTGCATGGTGTTTAACGAGCAGGATGTACGGGTGAGCGCGGATATCGAAGATGTGGTGCGTTCGGTGGCTTAACGCGCGCCACCGTCAGCCAGCGTTCTCACCGCCCGCCCAAACGCCTCAACCGCCAGGGCAACATCCTCAGCCATCACCGACTCCGCCGGATGGTGGCTGATGCCCCCCTTGCAGCGCACAAACAACATCCCCACCGGCCAGCGTTCTGCCAGCGCAATGGTGTCGTGCCCGGCACCGCTCGGCAGCGATAGGGTGCGGCCCTGAACCGATGTCACGGCCTCCCCTAACAACGATTGCAGGCTGGCATCGCACGGCGTGGCGGCGATCCGGTAAAACTCCTCGGCGTTGAAACTGAGCCCACGCCGGGCTGCGATCTGTTCCGCCTGAATGAGCAGTTCAGTGAGCAGTGCGTCCAGCGGGGCATCCTGCGGGCCGCGAATATCCAGTGAGAGCGCCACTTCGCCGGGAATAACGTTGACCGCGCCGGGCAGACAGCGTAACGCCCCCACCGTGGCAACCAGATTGCCGCCGCGCTGGCGGGTGGTGTTTTCAACCTGCACCATCCATTCGGCAGCCGCGGCCAGGGCATCTTTACGGTGCGCCATCGGCACGGTTCCGGCATGCCCGGCTTCGCCGGTAAAGTGACAGTTCAGACGCCGCGCACCGTTAATGGCTTCCACCACCCCCAGCGCCAGCCCCTCCTGCTCCAGGCACGGCCCCTGTTCAATATGCAGCTCCAGACAGGCGCTGAAGTCCTCCTGCCGCCGTGCGGCAAGCGCCACCCGTGCGGGATCCAGCCCCGCCTGCACCATCGCCTGCGCCACGCTTATGCCACTGGCATCACAGGTATCAAGCCAATTCTCCGGCCAGGTGCCCGTCAGGCCGCGACTGCCTAACAGCGTAATGCCGAAGCGGGTCCCCTCTTCGTCGCAGAAACCAACAATCTCGATGGCCTGCGCCAGGCGCACGCCCTGCTGATGCAGGCTGTCCACCACCTCAATGGCGGTGAGCACGCCGAGCATGCCGTCGTAGCGCCCGGCATTGCGCACGGTATCCAGATGCGAGCCAAGCAGTACCGCCGGCGCGCCCTCCTGCTGCGCCTCATAGCGCCCGCAAATATTCCCGACGCTGTCCTGCCAGACGGTCATGCCCGCCTGGCTCATCCACTGCCCGACCAGCTGGTTGGCCTGCAGATGCTGCGTGGAGAGATAAACCCGCGTCAGGCCGTCCGGGGTTTCGCTGATGGCGGCCAGCGCATCGGCACGGGCCATCACCCGCTCTGCCGCCGGGCTCATTGTGACGTCTCGCGGCGATAATGATCCCACGCGGCCTGCATCGCCGCCCCCTGGGGGGTGGTAAATTTCAGGTAGTTCAGCACCGACTCCAGCGCGCTCAGGGTGGTCATTACGCAATCTTTACGGGCGTTATAGCCCATGGTCCCTATGCGCCACACTTTGCCGTGCAGCGGGCCAAACGAGGTGCCAATTTCGATACCGAAATCTTCTAGCATCAGCTTACGCACTTGATCGCCGTTAACGCCCTGCGGGATCACCACGCCCAGCACGTTGTTCATCTTGTGCTTCAGGTCACCAAAGGTCTCCAGCCCCATCGCCTGAATGCCTTTCAGCAGCGCATCGCCGTGCAGCTTGTGCCGGGCGATGCCGTTGTCCAGCCCCTCCTGCAGGATCAGCCGCGCGCATTCGCGGGCGCCAAACAGCGCGGTGGTGGCTTCAGTGTGATGGTTCAGCCGCTCCGGCCCCCAGTAATCCATCACCATGCCGAGATCGAAATAGTTGGAGTAGATCATCTCCTCGTCGCCGTCGCGATGGGCGTCGGTGCGGATCCCCTCCTCGACGCATTTGCGGCGGCGGATCGCCTCTTCCATGCGTGCGCTCAGGGTGATCGGTGACGTGCCGGACGGGCCGCCAAGACATTTCTGCATGCCAGCGGAGACGGCGTCCAGCCCCCAGGCGTCGGTCTCCAGCGCGTTCCCCCCGAGCGACGCGGTGGCGTCGGTGTAAAACAGCACGTCATAACGGCGGCAAATCGCGCCGAGCTCGGCCAGCGGCTGCAGCATGGTGGTGGAGGTATCCCCCTGAACGGTCAGCAGCAGACGAGGACGAATACGTTTGATGGCATCCTCCACCTGATCCGGGGTAAACACCTCGCCCCACGGCACCTCGATGGTATGCACTTCCGCCCGGCAGCGGCGGGCGATTTCGCACAGCAGATGGCCGAAGCGGCCAAACACCGGCACCAGCACTTTATCGCCCGGGCGAATGGCCGACACCAGAATCGCCTCAATGCCCGCGCGGGAGGTGCCGTCCACCAGCATCGTCCAGCGGTTCTCGGTGCGGAACACCCCGCGATAGAGCGCCATCACCTCGTTCATGTAGTGGGTCATCGCCGGATCGTACTGGCCGATCAGCTGGCTCGACATGGCGCGCAGCACGCGCGGGTCGGCGTTGATCGGGCCCGGCCCCATCAGCAGGCGCTGGGGCGGATTAAGTTGCGGAAACTGAGCGATATCCATTGTTAAGTCCTTATCAGTTGAGGCCGCGCACGGAGGAGATGAACTGCTTCAGTTCCGTGGTCTGCGGGTTGGCGAACAGCGTTTTGCTGTCGCCCTGCTCCCAGACTTTCCCCTGGTGCATAAACACCACGCGGTCGCCCACTTCGCGGGCAAAATTCATTTCATGGGTAACAAGTATCAGCGTCATCCCCTCGGCCGCCAGCTGCTCCAGCACCTTAAGCACTTCGCCCACCAGCTCCGGGTCGAGCGCGGAGGTGATCTCGTCACAGAGTAAAACTTTTGGCGACATCGCCAGCGCCCGGGCAATCGCCACGCGCTGCTGCTGGCCGCCGGAGAGGCTCGACGGGTAGTAATCCAGACGGTCACCGAGGCCGACTTTTTCCAGCATGCGCTGCGCCAGCTCACGGCATTCGGCGGCGCTTTTCTTCAGTACACGACGCGGGGCCAGCATCACGTTTTCCAGCGCCGTCATGTGCGGGAACAGGTTGAAGCTCTGGAACACCATCCCGACCGAGCGGCTGATTTCACGCGCCTGAGAATCCCGGTCGGTAATGGTCATGCCGCCCAGCTTGATGCTGCCGTCCTGATACCCTTCCAGCCCGTTGATGCAGCGCAGCAGCGTGCTTTTGCCCGACCCGCTGCGCCCGATAATGGAGATCACCTGGCCCATGTCGATATCCAGATCGACGCCCTTGAGCACGTGGTTTTCGCCGTAGTACTTCTGCACCTGATTAATGGTGATGAGAGGCATTGAATTTCGTCTCCAGATAGCGGCTGTAGCGCGACAGCGGATAACACAGAATAAAGTAGCCGAGCGCCACCAGCGCAAAGACCTTAAACGGCTGATACGTCACGTTGGTCAGCATCGTCCCGGCCTTGGTCAGCTCGATAAAGCCGATGATCGACGCCAGCGCGGTGCCCTTGATGACCTGCACGGCAAAACCGACCGTCGGGGCGATGCCGATGCGCAGCGCCTGAGGGGCGACCACGCGAAACAGGGTCTGGCCAAAGGTCAGCCCCAGACAGCGCGACGCTTCCCACTGCCCTTTTGGCAAGGCGCGAATACTGCCAAACCAGATGTCGAGCAGAAACGCGCTGGTGTAGAAGGTTAACGCCAGCGATGCGGCGGTCCATGGCGAGACATCGATGCCGAACAGCGCCACGCCGAAGAACGCCAGGAACAGCTGCATCAGCAGCGGTGTACCCTGAAACAGCTCAATATAGCCACGGATCAGGCGCATGATCATTCGCCCGCCAGTGAGGCGCAGCAGCAGCAGCGGCAGGGTCACCACCGCGCCGCCGACAAACGCCACCAGCGACAGCAGTATCGTCCAGCGCCCGGCCAGCAGCAGGTTGCGAATAATGTCCCAGTCGGTAAAGGTGGTCATCATGCCTGCACCCCCAGCCATTTGCGTCCTGCCGCCATCATCAGCTGACGCAGGGTAATTGACAGCGCTAAGTAAATCCCGGTTGTCACCAGATAAACCTCAAAGCTCAGAAACGTTCTGGACTGGATCAGGTTGGCGGCAAAGGTCAGCTCTTCATACGAGACCTGCGACACCACCGACGAGCCGAGCATCACGATAATGCACTGGCTCACCAGCGCCGGATAAATACGCTGTAGCGCAGGTGGCAACACCACGCGGATGAAGGTCTGGGTACGGGTCAGCCCCAGCACGCGTCCGGCCTCCCACTGCCCTTTTGGCGTCACCTGAATGCCCGCCCGGACGATCTCGGTGCTGTACGCGCCCAGATTGACCACCATCGCCAGCAGTGCCGCCTCACCCGCCGTCATCTTCAGCCCCATATTGGGCAGGCCGAAGACGATAAAAAACAGCTGCACCACAAACGGCGTGTTACGGATAATCTCCACGTAACCGCCCCAGATCCGGCTAAACCACGTCGCCCGCCCGCTGCGAATGGCCGCCCCGAAAATACCAATCGCCAGACCGCCCAGGGTCGCCATCACCGTCAACTGAATGGTGACCCACAGCCCGGCCAGCAGCGCCGGCCAGTGCGGCCAGAGCTCAGAGAAATGGAGTTGCTCTGTCATTGCCTTACACGCCAAGGCTTGCCGGCAGCGGCGCCTTGAGCCACTGCTCAGAGAAGCCGTTCAGAGTGCCGTCTTTAATACCCTGTTCAATCAGCGCATCCACTTTCGCCTTCAGCGCCGGTTCATTTTTCTTCAGACCGATAAAGCACGGTGAATCTTTCAGCATAAAGCTCGGCACCGGGGCTTTCTCCGCGTTCTGGCGCGAGATGGCCGCCACCACAAGGTTGCCGGTGGCCACATACTGCACCTGTCCGGACAGATACGCCGACAGCGTGGTGTTGTTGTCCTCATAGCGTTTTACATCTGCGTCTTTCGGCGCCAGGCTGGTCAGCACCATGTCCTCCACTGCGCCACGCGTCACGCCGATGGTTTTGCCGCTCAGGGCGGCGGCATCTTTCAGTTCTGCGCCTTTCGGGCCAAACACGCCGAGGAAGAACGGCGCATAGGCGCGGCTAAAATCGATCACCTTTTCACGTTCCGCATTCTTCCCGAGGCTTGAGATCACCAGGTCCACCTTATCGGTTTGCAGATACGGCACGCGGTTGGCGCTGGTCACCGGAACCAGCTGCAGCTTGACCTTCATCTGTTTGGCCAGATAATGCGCCATATCGATGTCATAACCCTGCGGCTGCAGATCGGTCCCGACCGAGCCGAACGGCGGGAAATCCTGCGGAACGGCAATGCGGATGGTGCCGCGTTTCTCGATATCCTGCAGCTGGTCCGCCTTTACAGGCAGGTTAGTGAACAGACAAACGGCCCCGGCCAGTGCAATCAACAATTTTTTCATGGTGCTTCCCCGTAACGTTAACATGAAACAAAAGATTCTTTGAATTGGATTTTGCAACTAATGTGCCAGTTAAAGCGAAACGCGGGATTTTGTTGTAATGCCTGATAAAACGAGGACGGGGCGGAAAAGCTGTCTCTATTCCGCCCCGTTTCACTGCACCATTTCAATGCAAAGCACCACGCTGATGCCCCATTATCGTTGTTCGAGTTCGTCCAGATGCTGATAAAGGGTGGCGATCTCATGAATGCGCGGACGGCCTTTATCGAGGATTTCATGCAGGAAGGCATTCGCCAGCAGGTTGATCAGGCTGTTGACCGAGGCGTAGCTGTCATAGGCCGAGACGCTGTCCAGCGGGGCACAAAGCTGCCAGCTCGCCAGCGGAAACAGGCTGTGCGCCTGCGGCTCGCACATCAGCAGCACCGGGATACCGCTGCCCTGAAGCTGCTGCAGCAGCGGACGGATAATGCGCGGGCGGCGGCGAAAGGCCATCATCACCACCAGATCGTCGGGGGTGAGATCCACCAGCTCTTCGCTCAGGCTCTGCCCCGGTTGCGGCAGTACCAGCACCTGCCCGCGCGCCTGCAGCAGTTGCTGACGCAGGTGCAGCGCCGCCGGATAGGCGTTACGCATCCCGATAATGACAATGCGCCGCGCCTTTACCATGCACGCCATCGCGTCGGCAAACTGCCGGGCATCCAGAGCATTCACCCACTGGGTCAGGTTGGCCATCTCCTGCTTATAGTGACGCGCCAGCAGCGTGTTGCCCTGCACCGCGTCGCGGTTGTCGGTCAGCGGCATACCGCTCTGGCGCAGGGTACGCAGCTCATCACGCATGTCCTTATACTTCTCATAGCCCAGACGCTTAAACAGGCGGCTCACCGTGGCTTTCGACACCCCGCTCAACTGCGCCAGCTCGGCGCTGTTGTAGCTGATCAGATCGTCGAAGTGGTCGAAAATAAAATCCGCCACCCGCTGCTCCTGCGGCGATAGTGACGCGTATTGTGCTTTCAGTCGTTCATCAAGCTGTTCCATAACGCCTCTGTAACGTTTGTTTCATCTCTCGCTCTCTATTCATTAAGCATGCCAGCATATCAGCCGGGATAACATGAAACTTTTCATTCATACCTGGAACAGCTTTTGCAGCGCCTTGTGACTTTCAGGGTTATGAGGACTGTTCATGCAAAGTAATGTCTCCGTACACGGAATGGCGGTTGCCCCCCATCATCTTGCCAGCCAGAGCGCACTGTCGGTGCTGCGCGACGGCGGTAGCGCGATTGAAGCGATGGTCGCGGCGGCGGCCACCATTGCCGTGGTCTATCCCCATATGAATGGCCTGGGCGGCGATGGCTTCTGGCTTATCGTCCCCCCCGGCGGTGAACCGATTGCCATCGATGCCAGCGGCGCGGCGGGATCGCTGGCGACGCTTGCCGCCTATGGCGATCTGACACACATTCCCCATCGCGGGCCCCGTGCGGCGCTGACCGTGGCGGGTACCGTCAGTGGCTGGGCGGAGGCGCTTAAGGTCTCACACGCGCTGACGGGCAAGGCCCTGCCGCTGACGCATCTGCTGGCAGATGCCATTGACTATGCCCGCAACGGCACGCCGGTCACGGCCTCGCAGGCCAGCGCCACCGCCAGTAAATTCGACGAACTGAAAGACCTGCCCGGCTTCGCGGAAACCTGGCTGGTTGACGGCAAGCCACCGGAGGTCGGCAGCCGGTTTTATCAACCGGCGCTGGCCTCCACGCTGATACAACTTGCCGAAGAGGGTCTGGAGAGCTTTTATCGCGGCCCGCTGGCGGCGCGTCTGGCCCGTGGGATGGAGACACTCGGCCTGCCGATTACGCTGGCCGATTTGAACGCGCATGTCGCCCGGCGCACCACGCCGCTGAAATTAGCGCATCAGCAGGGTGAGGTCTGGAACCTCGCCCCGCCGACGCAGGGGCTGGTATCGCTGGCGATCCTCGGCATTACCGACCGTCTGGCAATGGCCGATGCCGACGACGCCGGGACGGTGCACCGCATTGTGGAAGCCACCAAACTGGCCTTTGGCCTGCGAGATGCCCACATCACCGACCCGCACGAGCTGAAAACCGATATTCAGAGCCTGCTGGATCCTGAGGCGCTTCAGGCGCTCGCCGACCGGGTTGACGATAACCATGCCGCGCCGTGGGGCACCGGCAAAGGCCCCGGCGATACGGTGTGGATGGGGGTGATGGATAACAGCGGCCTGGCCGTGTCGTTTATCCAGAGCATTTATCACGAGTTCGGCAGCGGCGTGGTGCTCCCGGATACCGGTATCGTCTGGCAGAACCGGGGAGCGTCGTTCAGCCTCGATTCCGCACATCTTCTGGCCCTCGCGCCGGGCAAACAGCCGTTCCATACCCTGAACCCGGCCGCGGCGCGTCTGAACGACGGACGGGTAATGGTCTACGGCTCCATGGGCGGTGACGGCCAGCCGCAAACCCAGGCCACGCTCTTTACCCGCTATGTGGTGCAGGGTCTGCCGCTGCAGGAGAGCATCTCCCGTCCGCGCTGGCTGCTGGGGCGCACCTGGGGACAAACCTCAGACACCTTAAAAGTGGAAGGCCGGTTTTCCCCTGAGACGATCGCACGCCTGCAGGCGCTCGGCCACGAGGTGGAGATCTTCCCGGACTTTAGCGAAGCCATGGGCCACGCGGGGGCGATTGTCCGCCACCCGAACGGGCTGTTTGAAGGCGCGTTCGACCCGCGCAGCAACGGTGCCGCCGCCGGATACTGAGGAGAGAAGAATGACAACACAACAACCTGACTGGCATGCCTACCTGGCGCAGATGGAGGCCGTGCTGGGCGTTGAGCTGGATGACGCCCGCCGCGCGGAGCTTCAGCTGCAGTTTAGCCGCATTGCCGCCATGGCCGCCCCGCTGATGGCGCTGCCGCTTGATGACCGTCTGGAGATCGCAGGAGTATACAAAGCATGAGGCTACACGAGATGAGTATCAGCGCGATCCAGCAGGCGCTGAGTGCAGGCGAGTTAAGCGCCCGCGAGATCGCCCGTCAGACGCTGGAGGATATTGCGCGCATCAACCCGCAGATCAACGCCTGGACGGCGGTTACCGACGCACGGATGCTGGCCGAGGCAGAAAATATCGATACCCTGCGCCGCGAGAAGCGCCCCCTGCCGCCGCTGGCGGGCGTGCCTTACGCGGTAAAAAACCTGTTTGATGTGGCCGGGCACACCACCCTCGCCGGAGCCGAGCTGTTCAGCAAGCGTTCCGCTGCCAGCGCAGACAGCTTTGCGGTTCGCCAGCTACGCAGCGCGGGAGGACTGTTGTCCGGGATGGTCAATATGGATGCCTACGCCTACGGCTTTACCACGGAAAACAGCCACTACGGCGCCACGCGTAATCCGCACGATCTGACGCGCATTGCAGGCGGCTCCTCCGGTGGCTCTGCCGCCGCCGTCGCCGCCAGGCTGGTCCATTTTTCACTGGGTACCGACACCAACGGGTCGATTCGCGTCCCGGCATCCCTGTGCGGAATTTACGGCTTAAAACCGACCTTTGGCCGCCTGTCACGCTCCGGCAGCCACCCGTTTGTCGCCAGTCTCGATCATATCGGGCCGTTTGCCCGGCGCGTGTGCGATCTGGCGTCCGTGTACGATGCGCTGCAGGGACGAGACACCTGCGACCCTTTTCAGGCGGAGTCCTCACGCGAGCAGACGCGTCCCTTACTCGATCGCGGTCTGGATGGATTGCGTTGTGCGGTCCTCGGCGGCTATTTCAGCACGTGGTGTAATGATGATGCCCGGGAAGCCGTCGCGCGCGTGGCACGTGCTCTCGATGTCCAGGAGGAGCTTCAGTTCCCTGATGCGGAACTGGCCCGCTCTGCCGCATTCATCATCAGCGCCTCCGAAGGGGGGAACCAGTACCTGCCGTCTCTTCGCCGTGAGCCGGCGCGTTTCGAACCACACTCCCGCGAACGCCTGTTGGCTGGGGCGATGATCCCTTCCGCCTGGTATATTCAGGCCCAGCGTTTTCGCGCCCACGCCCGACAGGCCTGTAAAGCGCTGTTTGAACAGGCCGACGTGCTGATCGCCCCGGCAACGCCGCGCAGCGCCACGACGATCGGCGAGCAGACCATGGAGATTAACGGGGAGCCACTGCCGGTGCGTGCCAGCATGGGGATGCTGACGCAGCCGATTTCGTTTCTGGGTTTGCCCGTCACCACCGTTCCGCTACGCACCGCCCGGGGCGCGCCAATTGGTCTGCAACTCATCGCAGCGCCGTTTAATGAACAAGCCTGCCTGCGCGTGGCGCGGGTCCTGGAAGCGAGCGGGATAACCGATGCCCGTCCTGCGGAGATGGCACCATGATCAATCACGACAACATTAACCTTCCCTGGGTGGTGGCGGATGTCACAGCCGCGTTTTACCGCTACGAAGATGCGCTGGTGAGCAACAACATTGCGGTGCTGGATGAGTTGTTCTGGCACGACAAAAACACGGTGCGACTGGGCGCGGGGGAAAACCTCTACGGCATTGATGAAATCCGCGCCTTTCGTGCGGCACGGCCTTCCGCCGGGCTACAGCGAACGTTGCGCAATACCGTGATCACCACCTTCGGTGAGGATTATGCCGTGTGCAGCACCGAGTTTACCCGCGAGGGGACGGAACGCATTGGCCGCCAGCAGCAGACGTGGGTGCGGTTTGTTTACGGGTGGCGCATTGTTGCGGCACAGGTGAGTGTGATGTCGTCGTAGGCCGGGAAAGGCGCAGTCGCCACCCGGCAAAATACGGCTCAATTATTTCTGAAACGGATGCACGTCCCGCCAGTGATCGGCAATTTGCTGGCGGGTACAGACCCAGACCCGCTCGTGCTGCTGCACATAATCCAGGAACCGCTGCAGCGCGCGAAAACGCCCCGGACGCCCCAGCAGACGGCAGTGCATGCCGATGGACATCATCTTCGGCGCACTTTCGCCCTCTTCATACAGCACGTCAAAGCTGTCTTTCAGGTAAGTATAAAACTGCTCAGCGGTATTAAACCCCTGGGCGGTGGCGAAGCGCATGTCGTTCGCGTCCAGCGTGTAGGGCACGATCAGGTGCGGTTTACGGCTGCCATCGCTGCAGGTCACTTCCGTCCAGAAGGGTAAGTCGTCGCCATAGTAGTCGCTGTCGTAGTCAAAACCGCCCTGCTCCACCACCAGCTGGCGCGTGTTGGGGCTGTCGCGCCCGGTGTACCAGCCCGTAGGCGGTTTGCCAAACAGATCGGTCAGCACGTGCACCGCTTTGTGCAGATGCTCACGTTCCTGGTTGATATCCATGTTCTGATAGTGGATCCAGCGCCAGCCGTGGCTGACCACGTCGTAATCCGCCGCCTTGATCGCCGCGACAATCTCCGGATGACGCGCCAGCGCCATCGCTACGCCAAAGACCGTCAGCGGCAGGCCGCGTTTCTGAAATTCATTGTGGATCCGCCAGAACCCGGCGCGGCTGCCGTATTCGTACAGGGAGTCCATGGACATATGTTTGTCCGGATAGCTGGCCGCTCCAATGATGTCCGAGAGAAACTGTTCCGACCCGGCATCGCCATGCAGGACGTGGTTTTCTGCCCCCTCTTCATAATTGAGCACAAACTGCACGGCGATGCGTGCCTGATCCGGCCACTGCGCATGCGGCGGGTTGCCGGCGTAGCCTCGCAGATCCCGCGGATAACCCTCTTCAAAAAGCCCCATTACCACCCCCAAAAATTAAAATGGATTCAATGCCTGAAAATGTCCGCTTAACGGTTTGTTCTCCGGAAATGCCAGATCCCCGTGCTTGCTGGTTGACAGCTCCAGCGCCACCAGCGATTCCACCATCTTCACCGCCGCGCTGACGCCGTCGATCACCGGCACGCGCAGCTCGCGCGTCAGCTCCTGGGCGAGCGTTGCCATCCCGCCACAGCCCAGCACAATGGCACCGCAGCCATCCTCTTTCAGGGCCTGTATACAGCGCGCGCGCACTTTCTCCTGCGCCAGACCGGTGCCATCTTCCAGCGCCAGCACCGGGAGATCTATCGCGTGCAGGGCCGCGCAGCGATCGTGAAAGCCATACTGGTGCAGCAGATGACGGGCAATGATCAGCGTGCGCGGCAGCGTGGTGACAATGGAAAAGCGCGTCGCCACCAGCGTGGCCATATGCATGGCGGCTTCGGCAATGCCGACAACCGGCCCTTGTGCCAGCTCGCGCGCGGCCAGCAGCCCCGGATCGCCAAAGCAGGCAATCACGTGACCCGCCACCCCCTGCTCTCTGCCTTTTTTGATCTGTTCAAGGACACCCACGGCGGCAATGGCCTCATCAAAATGACCTTCGATTGAGGGCACACCTGCACTGGGGCAGACCGCGAGGATCTCCGTACCCGGTGCAGCCACCGCGCGGGCGGCCGCGCCGATGGTTTCGGTCATCGCGAGGCTGGTATTGGGATTAATGACTTGTATACAGACAGACGACATTACGACTCCTTGTGGCTGGCGAACAGCCGGGCAAAATCAGGCAGGCACTCACCCGCCCGTTCGAAACAGAGGCTGGCAACGATATGTTCAAAATGGTGCATCAGGGCATCGCTCAATGGCTGCAGCGCTTTCTGGCGCAGCAGCCCCACAAGCTGTTCATGATCGTTGCAGCGGCACCCCTGACGCCACGGCGCGCCCCAGGTGGCAATCACCAGCGAGGAGCGCTGGCTCAGGCGGGTGACCATTTCGGTCAGCACCTGGTTACCAGAGATGGCCTGCAGCTGAATATGGAAATTCGCAGAGTGGCGGATCGCCGCCGGGCCGTCGTAAGCCTCATGCGCCTGCTGCTCCTGACGGATGATTGACGCCAGCGCCGCCAGATGCGGCGGCTGACAGTGCGCCAGCACGTCCGGCAGATTGGCGACCTCCAGCAGCGCGCGAGTGCGGAAGATCTGCTGGGCCTCTTCGACCGTCGGGCTGGCAACGTGTGCACCACGTTTGGGCGTTAAGGTGACCATTTGCACAGCGGCGAGTCGCTGCAACACCTTACGGATGCCCGTACGGCTCACGCCAAAAACCTCCGCCAGCGCCTCTTCCGGCAATTTGCTTCCCGGCAGCAGCTGATGTTCGACAATCGCGGTCATCAGCGCCTGAAAGATGGATTCGTCTTTGTCTTGCAGGTCTGGCGCGGCGTGCAGACTGTTCACGTAGTTCATTAACCACTCCACTTTTTACTTTTCGCTATCGAATCGTATACATAAAAATAAAATATTGCATACAAGATTTATTATTTTGGCCTGGATCCTGCAACACCGTCTGCACTCCCACTCAACGGGTTTTCATTCACAGGAGCAGGTTTCATGCCAAACAGTCAAAATACGCAACACGGTACGGCCGCTGATTCCGGTGCGGTTTACAGCCCACGGCTTTGCAATGAGGATCTGGCACCAACGCGTGACCAGAACTGGAGCTGGTACAACATCTTTTCGTTCTGGATGTCGGACGTCCACAGCATGGGGGGATACGTTGTCGCCGCGAGCTTCTTTACACTCGGGCTGGCGAGCTGGCAGGTGTTGCTGTGCCTGCTGGTGGGGATTTGCATTGTGCAGCTGTGTGCCAACCTGGTGGCGAAGCCGAGCCAGATGGCGGGCGTGCCGTATGCGGTCATCAGCCGTCAGGCCTTTGGCGTCTTCGGGGCGAACATTCCGGCGGTGATCCGCGGGCTTATCGCCTTTGCCTGGTACGGCATTCAGACCTATCTGGCCGCTAACGCCCTGATGCTGGTGGCGCTGAAGTTCTGGCCGTCACTCTCGTCGCTCACCACCGGCGCGTTTCTCGGGCTGTCGCACCTGGGCTGGATCTGCTTTGCCATTATGTGGGTATTGCAGGCAATGGTCTTCTGGCACGGCATGAATGCCATCAAGCGCTTTATCGATATCGCCGGCCCGGCGGTGTATGTGGTGATGCTGGCGCTGGCAGGATGGATTGTATACAAGACCGGATTCGACGGGATCTCCTTCACCCTCGCCAGCAAATCCCTGAGCGCGGGCGAGCAGACCTGGCAGATGATCACCGCCACGGCGCTGGTGGTCTCCTACTTCTCAGGCCCGTTGCTCAACTTTGGGGATTTCTCCCGCTACGGCAAAAGCATGGGGGAAATCCGCCGTGGTAACCGCTGGGGCCTGCCGTTTAACTTCCTGCTGTTCTCCATCGTGACCGTGGTGATTGTCTCCGGTACCCAGTCGCTGTTTGGCCGCATGATCACCGACCCGATTGAAACCGTCAGCCGCGTGGGCAACGATCTGGCCGTGGCGATTGGTCTGCTGACCATGATCACCGCCACCATCGGGATCAACATCGTGGCCAACTTTGTCTCCCCGGCGTTTGATTTCTCTAACTGTTCCCCGCAGAAAATCAGCTTCCGCACCGGGGGCATGATTGCCGCTGTCGGCTCGATCCTGTTAACCCCGTGGAACCTGTTTAACTCACCGGAGCTTATTCATTACACCCTGGACGTACTGGGGGCATTTATCGGCCCACTGTTCGGGATTCTGATTGCCGACTTCTACCTGATTAAGCGTGGCAAAGTCTCCGTGGACGATCTGTTCGATGACACGCCAAAAGGGAAATACTGGTACCGCAACGGCTTTAACCCGAAAGCCATCGGTGCGCTGCTCCCCTCCGTTGCCGTCGGTCTGGTGATTAGCTTTATCCCGGCGCTGCATGAGGTGGCAAACTTTAGCTGGTTCATCGGCGTCTTCCTCGGCGGGGTAACCTACCGCTGGCTGGCGCGCGAGGAGCGCGAAGGGGCGTCCGCCGCTCACTTCACGGCACGCGAAGCCACGCAAACCATCAGACAGGAGCCATGATGGATTACCAGACTGCGATACGCGGTGCATTTTTCGATATCGCCCAGGTCTGCGACAGTGCAGACCTGATTGCCGACCATGCGCGCTACCAGGAGGACGGCCTGCTGTTTATTCACCACGGGAAAATCGTGGCGCTCATGGCCTGGCAGGAGGGAGAGCAATATCTTGACCCGCACAAGAGTTACACCGACCTGCGCGGCAAACTGCTGTTGCCCGGTTTTATCGATACGCACGTTCATTATCCGCAGACGGAGATGATCGGCGCCTTCGGCGAGCAACTGCTGGAGTGGCTGACCACCTACACGTTCCCGGTGGAGAGCCAGTTTGCTGACGAGAGCTACGCAAAAGAGATCGCGGAATTTTTCATAAACCAGCTGGTCAGCCACGGTACCACCACCGCGCTGGTGTTTTGCACGCTGCATCCTGAATCAGTCGATGCGCTGTTTACCGAGGCGTCGCGTCTGAATATGCGCCTTATCGCCGGGAAGGTGATGATGGACCGGCACACCCCGGACTACCTGACCGAAACGGCACAACAGAGCTACCGGCAGACACGGGAGCTGATCCAGCGCTGGCACCACCATGGACGGCTGGGGTATGCCATTACGCCACGCTTTGCGCCCACCTCATCACCGGAACTGCTTGCGGCGGTGCGTTTACTCAGAGAGGAGTTTCCGGACACCTGGCTGCAGACCCATCTGAGCGAAAACCCGAACGAAGTGGCCTGGGTTAATGACCTGTGGCCGGAGCATGAACGTTATCTGGATGTGTACCACCACTATGGCCTCACCGGTGAGCGCAGCGTGTTTGCTCACGGGATCCATCTCCACCACAGCGAGTGGCAGTGCCTGCATGACACCGGTTCGGCGGTGGCGTTTTGCCCAACATCCAACCTGTTTCTTGGCAGCGGGCTGTTTCGGTTACCCGCCTGCTGGCAGCACAAGGTGCGGATGGGTATCGGCACCGACGTTGGCGCGGGCACCACCTTCAGTATGCTGCGCACGCTGGGGGAAGCTTACAAGGTGGGTCAGTTGCAGAGCTACCGCCTGCGCGCCAGCGAGGCCTTTTATCATGCCACGCTGGGTGGCGCGCATGCCCTGCGTCTGGATGACAACATTGGCAACTTCGCACCGGGCAAAGAGGCCGATTTTATCGTGATCGACCCGGCCGTCACCCCGCTTCAGCGCCTGCGCAGCGGGCGCTGCAAGGATATCTACGAGCAGCTGTTTGTGCTGATGACCCTGGGCGACGAGCGTAATATCAGCCAAACCTGGGTCAACGGCGAGCCAGTGTGGTCAGCTGCCGCGGTAGGTTGACCAGCCGCCAGGGGCAATCACAAACGGCAGATGGAAGTGTTCATCTGCCGTTTCGCCGATAAGAAAATCAATCTGCGCACAGGGATAGAACGTGCCGCGCCCCGTTTCGCTAAACCAGGCACCAGTCTCGGCCACCAGCCGATAGCGGCCCGCAGGCAGGACGGGAACAAATTCGGTGATGCGACCCTGCGCGTTGGTCACGCCAGTTGCGATGACCTCCGCGTCCTGTTCAAGACGTACCGTAACCCCCTGCGCGGGTTTGCCCGTCGAGATATCCAGAATATGTGTACTGAGCGTGCTCATGCGCCAATGACTCCTTCCAGTCGTAATAAGGTAATTTCCCGCAGCTGATCCAGTGCGGCCTGCACCTCCTGCGCATCGCTGTTTTCCAGCCGCGCGTTCAGGGCCTGGAGGATCGCCTCCCCGCTGCGGCCTTTGGCGCGGATCAGAAAGACGCGCCCGAAACGGCTTTCGTAGCGGGCATTGCCTGCCCGCAACGCCTCAGCAAGCCGGGCATCATCATGATTCACCGCTCCCTGCTCCTGACGCGACAGCGCCGCCTCCGCCTGCGTGCCCATGGGCTTCTCACCGATGCGCGGATGCGCGCTCAAGGCCTGCGTGAGCGCGCATTCATCCCAGCTTTTCGTCAGCGCCTGGGCCGCATCAAACAGAGCATCCCGGCTCGGATAAGGCCGCCCGGCGACCAGCGCCTCGGCCCAGCCGGGGATGGCCACGCAAGGGTGTAATAGCGTAAGCACCTCTTCCTGACTCCGTTGATTAAAATCGTCCAGTGTTATCATGGTTCCTCCCGTGACATCATCGTCCCTGAGCCTTGCACAAAGCACGCCACTCTTGCCTGAGACCTGAAACAGTCGATTCCTGATCCTTAAACCGGAAATTATTGATTCATAAAAAGGCAGTCTCACCGCGATAACGCACCTTAGCAGTGCAAACATCCCTCTCACAACGCCCTTTTCGCCACTCTGCAGCCTGGTACGCAAATTGCTGATGCTAATGACACCCGGCAAAAGGAGAGAAGCATGAAAGCAATCGTCATTGGCGCAGGCATTGGTGGCCTGAGCGCCGCTGTCGCGCTGGAAAAGGCGGGCATCGACTGTACCGTGTTTGAGGCAGTAAAAGAGATCAAACCCGTTGGCGCGGCCATCTCCATCTGGCCTAACGGGGTAAAATGCATGCAGCACCTCGGCATGGGCGACATCATTGAGACATACGGCGGGCCGATGCGCTTTATGGCCTACAAGGATCACCGGCGCGGCGATACGCTGACCCGCTTTAGCCTGGCACCGCTGGTGGAGCGCACCGGTGGGCGTCCCTGCCCGGTCTCGCGCGCTGAGCTTCAGCGGGAGATGCTGGACTTCTGGGGGCGCCAGCGGGTGCAGTTCGGCAAGCGCGTCGAACATGTTCGGGAAGATGACGCTGGCGTCACCGTGACCTTCACCGACGGCAGCATGGCGACAGGCGATTTTCTGATTGCCGCCGACGGTAGCCACTCTGCGGTGCGCCCGTACGTGCTCGGGTATACGCCCGAGCGTCGCTACGCGGGCTACGTTAACTGGAACGGGCTGGTGAAGATTGATGAAGAAATTGCCCCTGCCCATCAGTGGACCACGTTCGTTGGAGAAGGCAAGCGCGTGTCGCTGATGCCCGTCTCCGGTGGACGCTTCTATTTCTTTTTTGATGTCCCGCTTCCCCTCGGGCTGGCGGAAGATCGCACCACCCTCAGGGCCGATCTCACGGGTTATTTCCGCGGCTGGGCGCCGCCGGTGCAGAAGCTGATCGCCGCGCTGGATCCGGACACCACCAACCGCATTGAGATCCACGACATTGAGCCGTTCGACAGCCTGGTGCGCGGCCACGTGGCGCTGCTGGGCGATGCGGCGCACAGCACCACGCCGGATATCGGCCAGGGCGGCTGCGCGGCGCTGGAAGATGCGGTGGTGCTGGGAGACTGCCTGCGCGAAAACCACAACATTACGCTGGCGCTGCGGCAGTACGAAGCCCTGCGCTGCGACCGGGTACGCGACCTGGTGCTGAAGGCCCGCAAGCGCTGTGACGTCACGCACGGTAAAGATATGGCGTTAACCCGAGCCTGGTATCAGGAACTCAGGGAGGAGACCGGGGAGCGCATTATCAACGGTCTGTGCGACACCATTCAGGGCGGACCATTAGGCTGAACGTAAGAGGGATACACATGAATAAAGCACCTGTACCACCCGCCCATTGTACGTTTGAGCCAGAGGACTGGCTGCGCCTGGCAAAGTGCTGGCATCCGGTTGCACGCGCCTGCGACATCGGTGCGGCACCGGTCAAAGCGACCCTGCTGGACGAAGCGCTGGTTATCTACCGCGTAAAAGACCAGGTCGTGGTCGCCCGCGATGTTTGTCCGCATCGCGGCGTGCCGCTGTCGCTGGGCTTTCATGATGAACACGGGATTATCTGCCCCTACCATGGCCTGCGCTTCGGGGAAGATGGCCGCTGCAACCGCATTCCCTCCAGCCCCGATCAGCCGGTACCGGCGAAGCTCAACCTGATTAACTACGCCGTGGAGGAGCGCTTTGGCTTGATCTGGACGTGTCTGGCGTTTGACCCGGACAACCCGGTGCCGCTGCCCACTATGCCGCACTGGGATGACGATGGCTTTCAGCAGATCAACTGCCCGGCGTTTGAGGTGAATGGCTTCGCTGGCCGCCAGGTGGAAGGCTTTCTGGATGTGGCGCATTTCGCGTGGATCCATACCAGCACCTTTGCGGACCCGGATAACCAGCTCGTCCCGACCTATCAGCCACAGGAAACACCGTTTGGCTTTGTCGCGGATTACTGGAGTTCGGTGAGCAATTATCCTGCCAGCTCTGACGTGCAGGCGCCGGAAGGCTTCCAGTGGCTGCGCCATTTTGAAATGCACTTGCCGTTTACCGCCACCCTGACGATCCATTTTCCGGGTGAATCCCGGCTGGTGATCATGAACGCCGCGTCACCGGTCTCATCACGCGTCACCCGCATGTTCGCCCCCATCGCGCGCAACTTTGACCTGCATATTCCGGTGGAAGAGGTGCATGCCTTTAACCTGCGAATTTTTGAGGAAGACCGTTTGATGGTTGAAACCCAGCGCCCGGAAAGTTTGCCGCTGGATCTGACCCTGGAAGCCCATATTCCCGCGGATAAAAGCTCGATTGCCTATCGCCGGGGGCTGAAAAAAATGGGCTTTGGCGAATTTTTCCTGGTATGACGGAGGCCGATATGCTGAGCGTAATTGTTGACGGGCTGTGGCGTCAGGGGAACAAGAGCCTCGCGGTCAGGCTGGTAGCAGAAAACGGTGAAGCGCTGCCAGAGTGGCAACCCGGCGCGCATATTGACGTGCACCTGCCCTGCGGGGTTATTCGCCAGTATTCCCTGACCGACAGCTGCGAAAATGAGGGTTATCTGATCTGCGTGGGACGGGAAACCGCCTCGCGCGGCGGGTCACGCTATATTCATGAGACACTGCGTCCCGGTCAGAAGCTGCTGATCTCTGCGCCGCGCAATCTGTTTGCCCTGCAGGAGGCCGAACAGGTGTTGCTGCTGGCTGCGGGGATCGGGATTACGCCACTGTATGCGATGGCCCTGGCGCTGGAGGCAGCCGGAACCCCGTTCACCCTGCACTATTATGTCAGACAGGCTGAAAGCGCGGCTTTCGCCCGCGAACTGTCGCAGATTGAGCAGGGTAATTGCGTTATTCATACCACCAGCCCGCGCACTCTGCTGGCAGAGCATATCCCGGTGGCTACGGCGGGGCTTCACGCCTGGGTCTGTGGCCCGGCAGGGTTTATGGAAAAAGTGCGTGACGTCGCCACGGCGAAGGGCTGGGATGAAGCCCATCTTCACAGCGAGGCGTTTCAGCCCGCTGCGCCTGTCAGTGGCGGAGAAGCCGGTGAGATCTTTACGGTCAAACTGGCCTCCACCGGCGAGCGCTGGCCGGTACCTGCAGATAAAACTATCGCCCAGGTGCTGCAGGAAAATGGCGTGGACGTTCCGTTGTCCTGCGAGATGGGGATCTGCGGTGCGTGTCTGACGCCGGTGATTGACGGCGTGGTGGATCACCGGGATAGCGTGCAGTCAGAGGCTGAAAAAAACGGCCCGGACCAGCAGGTGGCGTTGTGCTGCTCGCGGAGTCACTCCGGGGAGCTGGTGATTGGGCTGTAAAACGAAATAAATATCCTCCGGCATAGCCGGAGGTTTTCAGATGTGCCTGTAAGGCTCTGTTACCAGCCGCGTCCTGACTGCCACGCATAATCAATATGACTGGCCTGCTCGCGGGCCAGTGCTTCATCGCCCTGCAAGCGCGCCGCCAGGGTAAAGGCGAAATCGAACACCTTGCCCAGCCCGCGACCGCTTAGCAGATGGCCATCTTCCACCACGTCGGCATCGACGTACAGGCCATCGCTGACTGTTTTCCACACATCGCCGGAACAGACATAGCGGCGCCCCTTTAGCAGCCCGTTGCCGCCCAGCACACGGGCGGCGGCGGAGCAAATCGGGCAGATATATTTGCCCGCTTCATCATGGCGGCGAACGAAGGCGATCGCCTCCGCGCTTTTCGCCAGGTTGACGCTGCCTTCCGGGCCGCCCGGTAACACCACCGCGTCAAAGGTCTGATCGAGGCTGGCTTTCAGGGTCCTATCCGCCACCATGGGGATGGCGTGGTAGCTCACCACTTCACGACTTTCACCGCAGGCAATCGTCTGCACCGTAATATTCAGGCGGCGCAGGATATCGATAGTGACGATCGCTTCCCCCTCTTCAAAACCGGGGGCTAATAACACGGCTACGCTTTTCATTTTGCTCTCCATGGCTTCAGGGTTACCAGTACGGGTACCAAACCTGTCGCAGCCGCGCCAGCAGCTCAAGATAGAAATAGTCCCCCCAGCTACAGCACTGATCGACGCCCTTGCCGCTGCCCATATGATAAACCGAGTGCTGCAGCAGCCCCTCAGTCGGGTCGTCGTCATGGGCCAGGTAATTGTCGGTCAGCGACAGCGCAATGCGCAGCGCCATCTCTTCATAATATGCACGGTTTGCGTCGAGCGTCGGCAGCGCCCTGACCAGCTCCAGCAAACCACAGGCGGCAATCGCCGCCGCTGAACTGTCGCGCACGGCGTCAGTACCGAGCAGCGCCAGATCCCAGTGGCAAACATCATCTTCCGGCAGTCGGTTGAGGAAGTAGTGCGCCAGGCTGCGTGACAACTCAACCATCTGCTTATCGCCAGTGTGCTGATAGCTCAGCAGGAAGCCGTAAATGCCCCACGCCTGGCCGCGCGACCAGCACGAGGTATCGCTGTAGCCCTGATGGGTGTTGCCAAAGCGCGGCTCACCCGTCTGCACATCCATATAGTAGGTGTGATAAGTCGAAGCATCTTCACGCACGATATAGTTCGCTGCCTGCCCGGCGTGAGCCGTCGCCGCTTGCGCGTAACGTGGGTCGCCGGTCTGCTCGCTGGCCCAGTACAGCAGCGGCAGGTTCATATTGCAGTCGATGATCATTCGCCCCTGCTGTTCCGGGTCGTTTAAATCCCCCCATGCCTGAATGATGTTGGCCGTCGGGTTAAAACGCTCCATCAGGCGATCGGCAGCCAGCAGCGCCGACTGGCGAGCGGCTTCGTTGCCGGTGAGCCGCCAGGCACTGACGCAGGAGAGCGAATAGAGGAACCCGAGATCGTGCGTTGCGGTGTCAATACGCTGCTCAATACGCCGGGCGAACGAGGGTATATAGCGCTCGGCGGCTTCGCGATAATGCGCTTTGCCGGTCATCTCCCACATCAGCCACAGCTGGCCCGGCCAAAAACTGGTTGTCCACTCCACGTTATCGGTACGCGGCCAGACCCCCTTCTCACAGGCTTCGCCGGGGAACTTATCGCCGAAGGCGACTATATTTTTGTCGAGCTTGCGCGCTACGTGGGTTAAGGCCGCTTCCAGCGTCTGGCTCAGTGCCAGCCGATCGACCTGATGCAGTTCGATCGGCCGCAGCGCTTCGGTGATAACAGATTTGGTCATAACAACTCCTGAATTAATGTTTGGCCGGTTCAACCGGGGCGGTGTCTAAAGCCGGAGCAAAGGGTCGTGAGGCATCGCGTTTCGACTGGCAGCGCGACAGCGTAAAAGCGGAAATCAGCGTAAAAAGCAGAGCGCAGCAGCCCATCAGCAGATAGGTATGCTCGAAGCCTATCTTGTCGTACAGATAGCCAGCAGGTGGCGCGACCACAATCGAGCCGACGTAAATCATCGCCTGGTACCCCAGCAGGTACATCGTGGCGTTAACCCGACGATGGAAATGTTCGGCGATGTATTTGAAGACCGAAATCAGCAGCAGCGCGATCTCAACGCCGTAAAACGGTTTGATGATAGAGATAACAATCGGATCGCTGGTCAGGCCGGATGCGATCAGCCGTGCCCCTACCACGCAGCCGCAGAACAGCAGGCCGCGCTTAGCGCCGTAGTGGTTCACCAGCCACGGGATAAACATCATCATCACGAACTCCATCCCCGACTGGACGGTGCTCAGGTAGCCGTACCAGGCGTTGCCCTGCTCTTTGGTGGCGAAGAACGACACGAAGTAGCGCGGGAACTGCTGCTCGGCGATAAACATCATCCAGGCCACCCCGGCGACGTAAAGGCTGAACATCCAGAATTTACGGTTTTTCAGCAGCATCAGCACATCGGCAAAGACGATCTTATTAGCGGAAATGACGCTGTTGTTGCGCAGCTGCTCATCGCCAATTTTGAGGCTAATCAGCACCAGCAGCATCAGTACCGAGGTCCCGCTGCTGAGCAGAAAGTTGGCCAGCGGCGTGACGTTAAACAACAGCCCGGAGACCGAGGCCGCCATCGCCCAGCCCAGCGAACCCCACATTCTGATGCGGCCAAACTCCAGCCCGTACAGGCGGCTAAAGCGGTCGGCGTAGGATTCAGAAGCCGCCACCCCGGCGTACCAGCCCAGACTCAGATACAGCGCGCCGATGATAATCCCGGCCATCGCATGGCTTTGCAGCAGCGGTTGGTACACCAGCGAGAAAAACGGTGCCATCAGCGCTGAAATGGCGCAGACAAAATAGAGCAGCCACTTGCTCATGCCGATTTTATCCATGATGTAGCCGTACACTGGCTTCAGGACCACCGCGAAGACGCCATTAATGGCGAACACGCTGCCAATGGTGATGCTATCGAGGCCCACTTTCTGGCTCAGCCACAAGGCATACAGGCCAAAGCTGGATGACCAGGTGAAGAAGTAAAGAAAAATAAAGGTACTCATTTTGTACTGCGCAGCACGTACGGACGATGATGTGCTCATAGCGATGCCTCCGGGGCCAGAACGAGCGTCGTTTCTTGTCGTGCCGTCACGAAGCGTACCGCGTCATCGCTTATGAAGGCCTGCGGGCAATGTTGCGGATCGAAGTCGGCGGCATTTCCCGCCCACACCGCGCTTATCAACAAATGGGTGCCGAGATCGAGTTCGTCACGCAGCACCGGCACCGCCGCGCGCTCGGCGAACAACAGATTACTGTTTGGCGGCGTCACCACCGTCTCGCCGCGACGGGCATGCGGATGTAAAGCGAAAATCGCTGATACATTGCAGGCGTTGCGTAACCAGCAGCCGCCATCACTCTCCTGCATCTGCGGCAGTGGGCGGTTCGCCAGGCTAAAGCCGCCCTCTGCGCAATCCAGCGCGCGCCGGGTATTGATACGATGGACGCGCAGTTGCCAGTCACCCAACGCCAGCAGCCAGCTGTCAATCACCACGTCGCGCCACGGCAGCCAGCGGCTGTAAATGGTGCCATCAGCGGTGACCACATGCTGGCATTCGCGGCGGCCGCGCCAGTAGTTATCCTTTTCAGCCAGCAGCAGCATCGAATCGGGGGCGGCGTGGTTCAGGCCGTAGCGTCCGCGTTCGAGGGTGAAGCCAAAGCGGGTGGAATAGGCAAACTTGCAGTATTTCGCTTCGGTATTTACGAAGTTGTTCAGCTCCAGCTGGCCAGACGTCAACATCCACAGGTGATCGGCCTGATGCACTATCACTTGATCCGCGTGGACTATCGTGTGTTGCGCGGGCAGCGGCGGCAGCGGTAGTTCGACCGACTGCCAGAAGGCATCGCCCTCATCTAACGCCAGTACCAGCAGGGTCTTCAGGCCCCAGTACGGCGAACCCGGCGCGTTGTAGTCTTCCGCCATCGCCAGATTCGGGTAGCTGTAACCGACGCTCAGCACGCCGTCGCGGTCGAATATCGGCTGCGTCAGCCACCAGCGCAGATGGCGCAGAACGATGCCCTTCATCACGCCAGGCGTAAACACCTCCAGGCCAGCAAAGGCCGCCGCACTCCAGAACGCAGCCTCGGCAAAGCGGTAGGTCAGGCTACGGCCAAACGGGATCGCCGCGCCGTCTTCGGCAAAGAAATGGATGAAGTCAGAGGAGAAACGTGCGGCCCGGTGACGCAGCGTTGCACTACGCTTTGGATCGACATCGGCCATTAGCTTCGCGTAAATCAGGCCATAGAAATGGAAGCCCATCGAGATGTAGTAGTCGCGCGGCCGGCCCGGGCCATCGGAGTACCAGCCATCGCCGAGATAGTAGTGCTCCATGGCCGCAAAATTTTCTTCCAGCGCCTGCGGGTTGGTTGGCATGCCGCAATAATGGAAGCCGACCTGCACCAGAATCGGAAAGAAGTGCCAGTTGTTATCGGGGATGTCCTGGGTCTCGCACTGCTTTAACCAGCGCCATAAATTCGCTTTCTCCGTCTCAGTGAAGTGTGCCAGCACGGTTTCGCCCGCCAGCGCCAGCAGCAGCCCGTAGGCCGCCATTTCGACGATTCGCTGATCGTAAGGTGCGACGTCGCCCCAGTAATCAGCGTGCTGCGGATTGGTGCCGTTTTTTATCGCCTGTAAATAGAACGAGAAGTGTTGCGGCTCACTGCCGCCAGCCAACAACGGCGTCACGCCCCACAGCAGGCGGGAAAACGTTTCCATGCTCGCGACCTGCTGGCCGTAATGCGCGGTAAAGTTCGCTAAATCAATGCGGCTGGCGTCGTTTTTAAACCAGGGCGCCACCGCGTTCAGCATGTCATTGACCAGCCGCAGCACCTCTTCCCGGCTTGTCAGTGGATTATCCAGATTGATGTTTTCAGGTTGCACAGGGTCCTCCCGCATAACACGAGGGTAGAGATAAGTTATTGTTATTAGGCTTTTTCAAGCCACGCGTGCGACGTCTGGATGAAGGGTAACTGCTTTTATTCAGGGTGCTGAGTGAGCAGACTCACAAAATTAAACCGCCATTTCATTTTCGCTGGATTTTGTCCTCCACGAGGGGGATAAATTACAACTGATGGCCTAAAAATTTAAATCTGTTGTCCTGGAGGTCAAATGGGTGAAACGCAACTGCTGGAACGCATCACGCTCGATCGGCAGGCCATTTCATTTAACCGCATGTACAGCACCAGCGCGATTTACTACCACTGGCATCAGTGCGTTGAATTGCTCTATATTTCCAGCGGCTACGGCATCGTGGTGGTGGATAATCAGCACTACACCGCGCGTCCGGGGCGATTATTTATCTTCCCGCCCTTCCGTTTGCATAAAGTGCAGGTCGATCATAGCGATAAAAACCCCTATCACCGCACCACCATGCACATTGAGCAATCGGTCGTCGAGAGTGCGCTCAGCGCCTTCCCGCGTCATCAGGCCCGGTTCGCCGCGCTGGCCGCCAGCAATCTGCCAGCGCAAATTTACGATCTCAGCAACCACGCAGCGTTTATCGAAAGGATCCTTGAGCAGTTTCAGTGTCTGGAGGGTAACGAGCAGACCGCGGCCTGCGAGGTGGCGTTTCTGGTGATGCAGCTCATGACGTTTCTGCCCGAGCAGCCACAGCGCTTCCCGCCGCGCCAGCAGACCATCGCCTCGCGGATTATGAGCTGGGTCGAAGCCCACTATGCCAGCAAGTTTTCGCTCGACCAGCTAGCCCAGGACATGGGGCTCTCGCGCAGCTATACCTCACGAATTTTCCGCCAGCAGACCGGCGGGAGCATTCACGAATATTTACTGACCCGGCGGATAAAGAGCAGCTGCGATCTGTTACGGTACAGCGATGAGAGTATTGACGCCATTGCGCTGGCCGTCGGGTTTAGCGAGGTGACCTATTTCATTACCTGCTTTAAAAAGATGATGCGGCAGACGCCGCTGCAGTATCGACGCAGTATCCTGAGTACCAGAACGTCCTGTTCCTGTATTTGACTGTCATTAGCGCATAAAAAAACCCAGGTCGCATAACGACCTGGGTTTCGTATTTGGCGGAAGCGTAGAGATTCGAACTCTAGAACCCTTTCGGGTCGCCGGTTTTCAAGACCGGTGCCTTCAACCGCTCGGCCACGCTTCCAAAGTGAGGCGCACTATAAACATCTATTAGCACCTTGTAAAGCAGGAATTTTTCTATTTTTGCGCGGATGCGTTTACCCGTGCCTCAGATAG
Organism: Enterobacter sp. WCHEn045836; assembly: GCF_003965585.1. Classification (NCBI taxonomy): domain Bacteria; kingdom Pseudomonadati; phylum Pseudomonadota; class Gammaproteobacteria; order Enterobacterales; family Enterobacteriaceae; genus Enterobacter; species Enterobacter sp. WCHEn045836. The sequence goes on along the minus strand of NZ_RXPT01000015.1, from coordinate 79,647 downwards.
CAAAAAACCCTGCGATATTGCTATCGCAGGGTTTTCGAATTTGGCGGAAGCGTAGAGATTCGAACTCTAGAACCCTTTCGGGTCGCCGGTTTTCAAGACCGGTGCCTTCAACCGCTCGGCCACGCTTCCTAAGTGAGGCGAACTATAAACACCTCACCGCACGCTGTAAAGAGCACGCGCATTCGTTCGCTTTAAAAATAGCCAAATTATGTTTAATCGGTTGAATAGACAACATATTGGCCATTTTCCCAGCATAAGATTCAGCGATTACGCTTAGTGTTTTTTGATGTACATATCTTTCGTGTAGTAGTACCCGAGCTTATCCGGCGTAAAACCACCGACCCACGGTTTTACCAGGTGCGTACGAACGTAGTGATACACCGGGATCGCCGGCACATCGCGCCCCAGCAGATCTTCCGCCTGCTGGTAGAACTTGCCGCGCTCGGCCGTGGTTTTGGCTTTTGCAGCGTTAACCAACGCCTGGTCATACTCCGGATTGCTGTACTGGCTGGTGTTTTCGCTGTCACCGGTGCGGAAATTGTTCAGGAAGGTGGCGGCGTCGTCGTAGTCCGCAATCCAGGCGTAGCGCACCGCGTCAAAGTTATGGGTGTGCATGGTATCGAGCATGGTTTTCCACTCCTGGTTCTGCAGCTTCGCCTCGACACCCAGATTTTTCTTCCACATCGAGCTGGCGGCAATCGCGATACGCTGGTGCGTTTCAGAGGTGTTGTACAGCAGATTAAAACTCAGCGGGTGGCTGGCGTTGTATCCCGCCTCTTCGAGCAATCTTTTCGCCTCGGCAAGTCGTTTTTCCCTCGGCCAGCTGGCGTAGTCCGGGTTCTGTAGTTTGACCCCACCAATATCCGGCTGGCTGATGAGCCACGCCGGACGCTGTCCCTGCCCCATCACTTTATCTGCGATGATATCTTTATCGAGCGCCATATTGAGCGCCTTACGCACGCGGGGATCGTTGAACGGCGCGCGGGTGGTATTAAATTCGTAATAGTAGGTGGCAAGCTGAGGGGAGACATCCAGCTGGCTACCCAGCGTTTTCTTAAGCAGGGCGAACTGGTTGACTGGCACCGTGTAAACAATATCGATTTCACCCGCTTTGTAACGGTTCACATCTGCGGCCTCGGAGGTGATCGGCAGATACGTCACCTTGTTGATCACGGTATGGTCATTATCCCAGTAACGCGGGTTACGCTCCGCCACAATGCGTTCGTTGACCACCCACTGGGACAGCTTATAGGCCCCACTGGTAACGATATGTTCAGGCTTGGTCCACTTGTCGCCAAAGCGGCCAATCAGCACTTTGTCCACCGGCACCAGCGACGGGTGCGCCAGCATTGCCAGGAATGCCGCATTTGGCTGAGTCAATGTCACTTCCAGCGTGGTGTCGTTAATCGCTTTCACGCCCAGCGTATCGGGGGCTTTTTTCCCCTGCGCAATATCCGCACCATTCACAATGTGCATGTTGCCTGGATAGCTGGCATACGGTGAAGCGGTTTTAGGATCAACCAGACGCTGCCAGCTCCAGACCACGTCTTCCGCGGTGATGGCCGTGCCGTCGCTCCAGGTGATACCCGGACGCAGATGGAACGTCCAGACGGTGTTGTCCTTGTTCTCCCATTTTTCCGCCAGCCGTGGCTGAATGTCCCCCGCCGGGGACACACTGACCAGCCCATCGAATAAATCACTGATAATATTGAATTCGACATCGCTTTCGACTTTATGTGGGTCGAGCGAAGCGGGCTCATTACCGTTGTTCCTGACCAGTTCCTGTTTATCGGCCAGCTGCGTTCCTGCCGGCACGTTAGCCGCCCAGGTTCCCGTGCTGACGCACAGGATCCCGGCAGCTAATAAAGAGAGTGTAAAGTGAGTGCGTGTTTGTGGTTTCATTTCCTTCGCCTTATTGTCTGTTTTGTGACGATCCGGAAATAACTCTTAGCGGCCTTATGGTAATAAGGCAATATTTTTCAGTAACCTATAAGAGCTTGATCTGATTAATTGCGCCAAACCGCTGTTCATACTGATGAAACGTCTTTCTGCAGAAGAAATAACCAGCTCCGGCGCTAACCTGCTGAGTAAAGATGGGTAAAACCACTTTGAGACTGGCGCGCCGTTTCCTATTCTTTCCGTTAATTACATCTGTCATAAGAGAGTGACTCATGGATCGTATAATTACTTCCTCACGCGACCGCACATCGCTACTCAGCACCCACAAGGTGCTGCGCAATACCTATTTCATGCTCAGCCTGACGCTGGCGTTTTCGGCGATCACCGCCACCGCCAGCACCGTGCTGATGCTGCCGTCTCCGGGGCTGATCCTGACGCTGGTGGGGATGTACGGTCTGATGTTCCTGACCTACAAAACCGCTGACAAACCGGTCGGTATTCTTTCCGCGTTCGCCTTTACCGGCTTCCTGGGTTACATCCTGGGGCCAATCCTGAACGCGTATCTGTCTGCCGGCATGGGTGATGTGATCGGTATGGCGCTGGGCGGCACCGCACTGGTGTTCTTCTGCTGCTCCGCCTACGTGCTGACCACCCGCAAGGACATGTCTTTCCTCGGCGGTATGCTGATGGCAGGTATCGTGGTGGTGCTGATTGGTATGGTGGCTAACATCTTCCTGCAGCTGCCTGCCCTGCACCTGGCGATTAGCGCGGTGTTTATCCTGCTGTCATCCGGCGCGATCCTGTATGAAACCAGCAACATCATTCACGGCGGTGAGACCAACTACATCCGCGCCACCGTGAGCCTGTATGTGTCGCTGTACAACATCTTTGTCAGCCTGCTGAGCATCCTGGGCTTTGCCAGCCGGGATTAAGCCAGAGTGCTGTGAACCGAGCCCCGCTTATGCGGGGCTTTGTTTTTTGGTACACTGCGGCGGTTTTGGACTGATGCGTGAATAACTATGTTGAGCTTTGAAGGTAAAGAGATCGAAACCGATAACGACGGTTATCTGAAAGACAGCCACCAGTGGAGCGAGGCGCTGGCGGAAGTGATTGCAGAAAAAGAGGCGATCGCGCTCTCCCCCGAGCACTGGGAAGTGGTGCGCTTTGTGCGCGAGTTTTATCTTGAATTCAACACCTCTCCGGCCATCCGGATGCTGGTTAAAGCCATGGCCAATAAATTCGGTGAAGAGAAAGGCAACAGCCGCTATCTGTATCGTCTGTTCCCCAAAGGCCCGGCCAAACAGGCCACCAAAATTGCCGGCCTGCCTAAACCTGTGAAGTGCATTTAGTAGCGAATACCGAAGTTAACGTATTCCCGGCCGGGTTGGTGCGGTTCCGTTAAGACCTTATCAACCCGGGCACTGCGCGGCCCGCCCGCTTTCAGCCACGCTATCAGTTTTTCAACCTGCTCTGCCTCGCCACAGGCGACCACCTCAACGCTGCCGTCATCCATGTTTCGCGCGTATCCCGTTAGCCCAAGCTCAATCGCTTCGCGCTGGGTGCTGTAGCGGAACCCGACGCCCTGAACAACGCCGTGGACCCAGGCAATGGTGCAGATTTTTGACATTTTTCTTCTCCTTAACGTAACGTTTTCGGTAAACAGCCATAGTGTTGCCGGAAACGGGCGGTGAAACGAGAGCTGGAAAGATAACCACATTGTAATGCGATTTCACCAATCGGTAATCGGGTCGACTGCAGCTGTGACAGCGCCACGGCCATCCTCACCTCCTCCACGATCTGGCGAAACCCCTGTGACTCCTCGCGTAAGCGTCTGCGCAACGTCGGCACGCTTAAGGCCAGACGGCTGGCGACGTCCTGCGCCGTCCAGTCTCTGGCAGGCGACAGCATAATGAACTGACGCACCTGCTCAGTCAGGTTACTGTTTCGCTCAACAAGCAGCGGACCGGCCACACCATCATGCAGCAATGCCAGCAACAGACCGAAAGCCTGATGTTTTTGTAGCGCCTCCGGTAAATCCTGACGTACGGCGTGCAGCAGGTTATCCCACATAAACGCCAGCCCCTCGCTCAGCGGCGCGCAGAGCGAATGCAGCGTCGTGCGCGGCCAGGATTTCAGGTAATGCACTTTAAACTCGGAGACAATTTCCGGCGATAACATCAGCAAGTCCGAGTGAAACAGACCGTTCGCAGGCTGATTGATAATCTCCATCGCCGTATTGGCCGGGATAATAATCAGCTCATCCCGGGTGGCCACCAGGCGGTTATCGTCCTGAACAATCACCTTACTGCCGTGCGTGATATGACATATGGCCGGAAAAAAGAGTTTAACCTGGTGCAGGCGATGCATTTTGCTGGCACTCACTTCACCCGCGGTCAACTGTTTATGTCGAAAATGAAACTCCTGCACCGGGTCATCCTTATCTGCTGTAGGTTGCAGTTAACTGGGCTTTTTCCAGAACGTGACTGTTGATCATAAAACCGACCAGTGCGCCACTGGCGTTCTTGTCGAGGGGCAATTTTTCTACGTTCAACGCCCAGACGGTAATCTGATAACGGTGGGGTTTGTCTCCCGCAGGTGGACATGCGCCGCCGAATCCAGAATAACCGAAATCATTACGCCCCTGCACAGCGCCAGCAGGTAATTTTTCACCATTTGGGTTACCGGCATCAGCAGGCAGCGTCGTGGTATTCGCAGGGATATTGGCTACCGTCCAGTGCCACCAGCCGCTGCCGGTGGGGGCATCCGGGTCATACACCGTGACGGCATAACTTTTCGTACCCACTGGAGGATCTTTCCATGCCAGTTGCGGAGACTGATTACCCCCGTGGCAGCCAAATCCCTCGAATACCTGCTGTTGCGTTACATGGCGCTCACCGGAAATATCCTGACTGGTCATACTAAAAGGCGTCGCGGCTAAAACCTCAAAACTTATCGCCGCCAGAGCGGCTGTTGTGATTACATTGCGCTTTTTCATGGGATTTCCTTTGCTGAACCGGAAGCCCTACTCTAAAGCCTGCTGCAATGTCGTAATGTGCCTGAACGATTTGATTTTGTGCCGAAACGCTCAATGCCATCCGCAGATGATTGCGCCTTGCTGAATGTGCTACTCTACGCGCCATTTCCCTGAAATCGACAGAACAGCAAATTATGAGTGTACGTTTAGTGTTAGCCAAAGGGCGCGAGAAGTCATTACTGCGCCGTCATCCTTGGGTCTTTTCTGGCGCGGTTGCACGTCAGGAAGGCAAAGCCAGTCTCGGTGAAACCATTGATATCGTTGACCATCAGGGTAAATGGTTAGCACGAGGCGCTTACTCCCCAGCCTCCCAGATCCGCGCGCGCGTCTGGACCTTCGACAAAGATGAAACCATCGACATCGACTTCTTCATCCGTCGTTTGCAGCAGGCGCAGCAGTGGCGCGACTGGCTGGCAAAACGTGATGGTCTTGACAGCTACCGCCTGATTGCCGGGGAGTCCGACGGTCTGCCGGGTGTGACCATTGACCGCTTCGGTAATTTCCTGGTGCTTCAACTGTTGAGTGCTGGCGCAGAATATCAGCGTGCGGCGCTGATCAGCGCCCTGCAGTCGCTGTTCCCGGAGTGCGCCATCTACGATCGCAGCGATGTGGCTGTGCGTAAAAAAGAGGGCATGGAACTGACCCAGGGCCCGGTGACCGGCGAACTGCCGCCTGCCCTGTTGCCTATCGAAGAGCACGGCATGAAGCTGCTGGTGGATATTCAGGGGGGTCATAAAACGGGCTATTACCTCGACCAGCGCGACAGCCGTCTGGCCACGCGTCAGTACGTTGCCGACAAGCGCGTGCTCAACTGCTTCTCTTACACCGGCGGCTTTGCGGTATCGGCCCTGATGGGCGGATGTGCGCAGGTGGTCAGCGTGGATACCTCGCAAGAAGCGCTGGATGTGGCGAAACAGAACGTTGAGCTGAACAAGCTGGATCTGAGCAAAGCCGAATTTATTCGCGACGACGTCTTCAAACTGCTGCGCAAATATCGCGACCAGGGCGAGAAGTTTGACGTTATCGTGATGGATCCGCCTAAGTTTGTGGAGAACAAAAGCCAGCTGATGGGTGCCTGCCGCGGCTATAAAGATATCAACATGCTGGCCATTCAGCTGCTGAACCCAGGCGGCGTGCTGCTCACCTTCTCCTGTTCAGGACTGATGACCACCGATTTATTCCAAAAAATCATCGCCGATGCCGCAATAGATGCTGGTCGTGATGTACAATTTATAGAGCAGTTCCGTCAGGCAGCCGATCACCCGGTGATCGCTACCTACCCGGAAGGGCTGTATCTGAAAGGGTTTGCCTGTCGCGTCATGTAACTTGAAAAGAGAAATATTGCCCGCACATACAGTGTAAGTAGTGTTTCCCGGGAGGTGACTATGATTGCCAGCAAATTCGGTATCGGCCAGCAGGTCCGCCACACTTTGCTCGGGTATTTGGGTGTGGTCGTGGATATCGACCCGGAGTATTCCCTTGATGAACCGTCGGCGGATGAGCTGGCGGTGAACGCAGAGCTTCGCGCCGCACCCTGGTACCATGTGGTGATGGAAGGTGACGACGGACAACCCGTCCATACCTATCTTGCTGAGGCGCAGCTAAGCAGTGAACTGCAGGATGAGCATCCGGAGCAACCCACGATGGATGAACTTGCTCAGACTATCCGCAAACAGCTACAGGCTCCGCGCCTGCGGAACTAAGCGTGTAAAAAAAGCCCGATAACGGGCTTTTTTTTATGACTTTGTCAGCCCCAGCCGGGGGATTTCGATCGCCGGACAGCGATCCATGACGACGTTCAACCCCGCATCCCGCGCCAGCACGGCGGCCTGTTCGTTAATCACACCCAACTGCATCCACAGGGTTTTCGCTCCGATGGCGATGGCCTCCTGCGCCACTCCCCATGCTGCCTCGGAATTGCGGAAGACATCCACCATATCCACCTTTTCCGGTACGTCGTTCAGCGTGGCGTATCCAGGCTGGCCCAGTAAGGTTTTACCGGCCACTTTCGGTGACACAGGGATGACGTGGTAGCCCTGATCGAGAAGGTACTTCATCACCCGATAGCTTGGCCGATCCGGTTTATCGCTCGCCCCCACCAGCGCAATGGTGCGTGTGGACGTCAAAATCTCGGCAATATCATTCTCTTTCATGCTCATCCTCCTGGCTTTTTAACAAGTGTATGTCAAAGCGCACATCTCAACCATCCATCCCATACAGATGCATGAGGGCAAAAGACCATAATATGTCTATATGTTAGTAAACATGATTATCGACAAATTTAGATACATTATTGCGGTAAACGTATTATCGACAGGAGCCCCCTATGAAAACCGGCATTGCCACTGCTGTGATCGCGTTAGTGATGCCGGTTTGCGTCTTTGCAACCACGCTTCGGCTCTCTCCCGATATCGATCTGCTGGTGCTGGACGGGAAAAAAGTCTCCAGTTCGTTATTACGCGGCGCTGACAGCATTGAGCTGGATAACGGCCCTCACCAGGTGGTGTTTAGGGTGGAGAAAACCATCCGACTCGCTAACCATGAACAACGGATGTACCTCTCTCCCCCGCTGATTGTCAGCTTTAACACCCGGCAGGTCAGCCAGGTGAACTTTAATTTGCCGCGTCTGGAAACGGAGAAAGAGTCTGCGACGTTTGACGCCTCGCCGCGTGTGGAACTGGTGGATGGAGAGGCCATGCCGATCCCGGTGAAGCTGGATATTCTGGCACTGACCTCGTCACCGAAGGGCAATGATTATGAGGCCGCAACCCAGGCCTATAACAAAGCCGGCAAACGCGCCTCCCTTCCGCAGTTTGCCACCATGATGGCTGACGACAGCACGCTGTTGTCCGGCGTATCAGAACTGGATGTGATTCCCCCTCAATCCCAGACGCTGACGGAACAACGGCTGAAATTCTGGTTCCAGCAGGCCGATCCGGATACGCGAGCCCGTTTTTTACAGTGGGTGAAGCAACAACCTTCGTCGTGAGCCACATTTTTTTCGCCTTTCTCTTGCAGCCTCAGGCGGTTCCCGTCATCGTGTAGCCAGTTAACCTGATGGATATGATTATGGAACTGACAACACGCACGCTACCGGAACGCAAACACATTGCTCTGGTTGCGCACGATCACTGTAAACAAATGCTGCTTAACTGGGTTCGCCGCCATCAGTCCTTGCTGGAAAAGCACGCCCTCTCGGCGACGGGCACCACCGGTAACCTGATCCACCGTGAAACAGGCCTGGAAGTGAATGCCATGCTGAGCGGCCCGATGGGCGGCGATCAGCAGGTAGGCGCACAGATTTCTGAGGGGAAAATTGATGTTCTGATTTTCTTCTGGGATCCGCTGAATGCGGTTCCGCATGACCCGGACGTGAAAGCGCTGCTGCGCCTCGCCACCGTCTGGAATATTCCGGTGGCGACAAACCTGTCGACGGCGGATTTCATTATTGAATCACCGCAGTTTAACTCGCCGGTTGAGATCCTGATCCCGGATTATCAGCGTTATCTTTCCGACAGACTGAAGTAGCGTTATGCCCGGCGGCGCTACGCTTGCACGGGACGGCGTGTTTTGCAGTCCGGGTCAGGCGAAGCCGCCACCCGGCAATCCCGCTACGGCTTGCGCGCGACCGGCACATCAATACTCTTCAGAATATCGACAAACACTGACGGCTCCTCTTTGTTGAACAGCAGCCACACGCGATGACGCGCGCGGGTGATCGCCACGTACAGCAATCGCCGCTCTTCGGCGTCCGGGAAATCTTCCGGCACCGGCAGTAAGGCTTCCTCCATCACCGACTCACGGGCAGGCGCGGGGAATCCATCGCTCCCCTCTTTCAGCCCGACCACAATGACATAGTCGGCCTGCTGGCCTTTACTTGCGTGGATGGTCATAAAATCAAGCTGCAGCTTCGGCCAGCGAGTCGCCGCCTTCTCCAGCGCCGCCGGTTTAAGATGGTGATAACGCGCCAGCACCAGAATACGTTCATCAGGCTTTGCGTAACCGCTGAGTTTGTCCAGCAGCGGCTCAAGCTGGTCATCCGCCAGCAGGGTCACGGCTTTTTTATCTCCCGCTCTCAGACTGTTGAGCGGCTTGGCCAACTGATGGGGGTTCTGCTGGATAAAGCGGTTAGCGATTTCACCAATTCGGGAGTTGAAGCGGTAAGTCGTGTCCAGATCGCTACGATCGCCTTCGCCAAAATAGTGATGGAACGCGGTGGTCAATGAAAGCTGCGCGCCGCTAAAGCGGTAGATGGCCTGCCAGTCATCACCTACGGCAAACAGAGAGGTATGTTTATTTTGTGCCCGTAATGCCGAAAGCAGTGCAGCACGCTGCGGGGAGATATCCTGGAACTCATCCACCAGAATATGTTTCCACGGGCTGACAAAACGCCCCTTCTCCAGAATGATGATGGCCTGATGGATAAGACCTGAGAAATCAACGGCGTTTTCCTCCTTCAGCGCCGTTTTCCAGGCTTTCAACAGCGGGGCCATCAGCTTGACCCGCTTTGAAAACAGGGCGCGAACAGACTCCGGCGCGCTTTCAATCATCTCCGCCTGCGATCCGCCATGCATTCGCATCAGACTCACCCAGCGGTCAAGACGCGAGCCGAGCCGACGCGCCAGCTTTTCATCCTGCCAGAAGCTGCCTTCAGGCACCTCCCAGTTGAGCTCCTCTTCCAGCCACTGCCGCCACCCTTTCGCCTGTGCTTTTTTCTCGCTGCACTGCTGGCGCCACGTTTTAATAAACAGGGCCTGACGCGCCTGGGTGTCGTTTTCCAGTTTACTGATGGACGGGACTTTTTTGCTGCCCTGCTGAATGATGTGCAACGCAAGGGCATGGAAGGTTCGCGCGGTGATATCCCGGGTGTGTAAACGCTCCTGAATGCGTTCGTCCATCTCCTGCGCCGCCTTGCGACCAAACGCCAGCAGCAGGATCTGATCGGCGACGGCCTCACCCGTTGTCAGCAACCACCCCGCCCGTGCAACCAGCACGGACGTTTTACCGCTCCCGGCACCCGCAAGCACCAGCAGCGATTGTTCGCCGTTAACCACGGCGCGAGCCTGAGCAGGATTCAGCGGTGAAGACTCCACTGTGCTGAAGAAATCGGCGTAGCGGGTGAGCATTTCGTCAGTCCACGCCTGATTATGCGCCAGCCGGCTCTTGTCTGCATCGCTCAGCCAGGCCTGACACTGGCGCCAGGCGTCACGACAATTGTCGAATTCATTAAGGCGCGTCACCGGTAACGGTAGCGCCGTGAGGGCCTGCCTGATCTTTTGTTGCAGCCCGGCGGTCTGCTGACGGGTCAGCCACGTTTGTTGGGCATGACTCTGCGCAATATCATTCAGCACCTGCTGCAGGACTTGCGCGGCAATCACGCTCATATCGTGACTCCACTGCTGCCAGAGCTGGTTCAGATGATGATGAAAACGCTGGGTTTCGCCCCACTCCGTGCCATGAAGACGCACGACTTTATCGGCAGGCAACACAAATTCCAGTTCACCCCATACCAGCCCGCGCTTGCAGTGGATGGCCAGGAGCTGATTGAACGGAATAAGGTATTCGTGGCGTTCCCCGGAGACTTTCACTCCCGCGTTGAGGAGGACAACCTTGTCGTACGGGTGTTGCGCCAGGCGTTTGCCCATTGAAGTTGCTTTCAGTTCCATATCCAGCCGGATCCACGAAGAGATAATTGCCTGATAGTTTAACTGCCAGTTTTAAGGTGCTCCAGCCTAAAAAAACGTTACAATCATTGGGCGTTAATTTTATCGAAAGGAAGTGAGGGTTTATGCGTACCGTTCTGAATGTGTTGAATTTTGTGCTGGGCGGTTTTGCCACCACCCTTTCCTGGCTTTTTGCCACTCTGGTGAGCATCGTCCTGATTTTTACGCTTCCCCTGACCCGCTCCTGCTGGGAAATCACCAAACTCTCCTTTATCCCTTACGGGAATGAAGCCGTTCACGTCGACGAACTGAACCCGGAGAGCAAAAGCGCACTGATGAACACGGGTGGAACCGTGCTGAACATCCTGTGGCTGATTTTCTTCGGCTGGTGGCTGTGTGTGATGCATATTTTTGCCGGCATAGCCCAGTGCATCACGATTATCGGTATCCCGGTGGGGATCGCGAACTTTAAGATCGCCGCCATCGCTCTGTGGCCTGTCGGGCGCAGGGTTGTTCCGGTTGAAGTGGCCCAGGCGGCGCGTGAAGCGAATGCACGTCGTCGTTTTCAGTGATTAAGGACTGGCCGCGTCTATGCTAAGCCCACTGCTTCGCCGTTACACCTGGAACAGCTCCTGGCTCTATAACGTCAGGATTTTTATCGCACTTTGCGGCACGGTTGCCCTGCCGTGGTGGCTGAACGATGTCAAGCTCACCATTCCGCTCACGCTGGGGGTGGTTGCGGGGGCGCTGGCGGATCTGGACGATCGCCTTGCCGGGCGTCTGCGTAATCTGGTTATTACCCTCGTCTGCTTTTTTATTGCCTCCGCGTCCGTGGAGTTGCTGTTCCCGTGGCCCTGGCTGTTCGCTTTAGGCCTTACGCTTTCCACCAGCGGGTTTATTTTGCTGGGTGGGCTGGGACAGCGCTATGCCACCATCGCGTTTGGCGCCCTGCTGATTGCCATTTACACCATGCTGGGCGTTTCCCTTTACGACCAATGGTACCAGCAACCTGTTCTGCTGTTGCTGGGTGCCATCTGGTATAACCTGCTGACGTTAACCGGTCATCTGATCTTCCCGGTACGCCCTCTGCAGGATAATCTTGCCCGCAGCTACGAGCAGTTGGCCCACTACCTTGAGCTAAAATCCCGGTTGTTCGACCCGGATATCGAAGAGGAGAGCCAGGCGCCGCTCTACGACCTGGCACTGGCAAACGGCCAGTTGGTCGCCACGCTTAACCAGACCAAAGCCTCGCTGCTCACTCGCCTGCGGGGCGACCGGGGCCAGCGAGGGACACGCAGAACGCTGCACTATTACTTTGCCGCCCAGGATATTCATGAACGCGCCAGCTCGTCGCATGTGCAGTATGCCGCCCTGCGTGAGAAGTTTCGCTACAGCGACGTCATGTTCCGCTTCCAGCGCCTGCTGTCCATGCAGTCCCAGGCGTGCCAGCAGCTGGCACGCTCCATTCTGCTGCGCACGCCCTATCAACACGATCCGCGCTTTGAGCGCGTTTTCAGCCATCTCGATGCGGCCATTGACCGCGTGCGAGCCAGCGGTACATCGCCGGAGCATATAAAAGCGTTGGGATTTCTGCTCAACAACCTGCGGGCAATTGATGCTCAGCTGGCAACCATTGAATCTGAGCAGGCAATGGCGCTGCCGGGTAATGAGGCGGACAGCCAGCTTGCGGATGACAGCGTGCACAGTTTCAGCGATATGTGGCTCCGGCTAAGCCGCAACTTTACGCCGGAATCTGCCCTGTTTCGCCATGCGGTACGCATGTCGCTGGTGCTGTGCGTGGGCTACGCCTTTATTCAGATCACCGGTTTACACCACGGATACTGGATCCTGCTGACCAGCCTGTTCGTCTGCCAGCCGAACTATAACGCCACCCGACACCGGCTTGCGCTGCGTATTATCGGCACGCTGGTGGGGGTCGCAATCGGGCTACCGGTGCTCTATTTCGTCCCATCGGTGGAGGGCCAGTTGATCCTGATCGTGATCACCGGGGTGCTGTTCTTCGCCTTTCGTAACGTGCAGTACGCCCACGCGACGATGTTCATCACCCTGCTGGTGCTACTCTGCTTTAACCTGTTGGGTGAAGGGTTTGAAGTTGCCCTGCCCCGCGTGATCGATACGCTGCTCGGCTGTGCCATCGCCTGGGCGGCAGTGAGTTTTATCTGGCCCGACTGGCGTTTTCGTAATTTGCCGCGCGTCCTGGACAGGGCGATGAATGCCAACTGCCGCTATCTGGATGCCATTCTTGAACAGTACCACCAGGGACGCGATAACCGTCTGGCTTACCGCATTGCCCGACGCGATGCGCATAACAGCGATGCTGAACTGGCTTCCGTAGTCTCTAATATGTCAACGGAGCCGCGCGCCACGGCAGAAATTCGTGAAACGGCTTTCCGCCTGCTGTGCCTGAACCATACCTTCACCAGCTATATCTCTACGCTCGGTGCCCACCGCGAAAAACTGACAAACCCGGGTATCCTTGCCTTGCTGGATGATGCTGTCTGCTATGTCGATGATGCGCTACACCACCGCCCAGCCGATCAACCGCGTGTCCAGCAGGCACTGGATGAACTGGCTCAACGGATTGCGCATCTTGACCCAGGAAACGACAGCAAAGCGCCGCTGGTTCTCCAGCAGATTGGTCTGCTTATCGCTCTGCTGCCAGAAATTTGCCGACTGCAACAGCAAATCGCTACCTGGAGGAGCGATTCTCCTGTGGCTCAGGCAGCGCATTAAACCACTCCGTCAGCTCCCGGCGAATCTCCGCCGGGAGTGCCGCTTCATGCAGGCCCTCAATAGCCCCTTCCAGGGCAAACAGTACTTTAATACTGAGCGCTTTATTTTTTGCCCGCAGCTTTAGCCAGCTCGTTCTGGCTCCCAGCGACCGGAGGGTATCTTCGTTGGTAATCCCGGCTTCACAGAGCAGGACTTCCAGCTGAAAAGTCAGGTTGGGCAGATCCTTAAGCCGGTTTCGCTGGTAGCGCTGTATGCGCTCTTTACGCGCGGCATTAAGCGCGTAAGAGGAAAGCTGAAGCAACCGCTCCCGGTCCTGCCAGAGTCCGTCATCCACACGATAGTAGTTAAGCAGGATCGGACGGCCGCGTTTCATTAAGGTCAAAAAGGAGGATCCGTTTTTGACACAGTACTTTGCACTTTCCTCACAGGCGCGAAGGTAAAGCTCACCGTCTGACACCATGGCAAACACCGCTTCATCGACGGCCAGGGTATAGCCACCAAAAAGCGCACGATGATGAATTTCTCCTAATGGAGAGAGGTATTCCTGGGATTTATAAATCCGTTCATAAGATATCTTTTTCATGATATTTCCATTAAAAATCAGATATTAACGGCGACATTTCTTACTAACGGATCCGTTAACAGGAAAATAGGCAACTTATTGCCGATGAGCAAGATGATTTTTTCAGGTTCGCCAGGAATGAATGAATTTTGCGAGTCGCTTTCCGAAATTGAGGTTGATCTTTATGCATACAGGGGTTACTGTATATTCATACAGTAACTACAGGGCTGGAATGATTATGTACACTTCAGGCTATGCAAATCGCTCAACATCTTTCTCTTCTACCGCTGGCGATGTCGCACAGAACGCCGTCGGGCGTGTTTCGACAGGGCTTATCAGTGAAGTGGTTTATCGTGAAGACCAGCCCCTGTTGACCCAACTTCTGTTACTGCCGCTATTGCAGCAGCTTGGTCAGCAATCGCGCTGGCAGCTCTGGCTGACGCCGCAGCAGAAACTGAGCCGGGAATGGGTTCAGTCTGCAGGCCTGCCACTGACGAAAGTCATGCAAATTAATCAGCTCTCTCCCTGCGATACGGTTGAGTCGATGATCCGGGCATTACGTACAGGAAATTACAGCGTGGTGATTGGATGGTTATCAGACGAATTGACGGAGCAGGAACATTTTCGCCTCACCGAAGCGGCAGAAGAAGGCAATGCGATCGGCTTTATCATGCGCCCGGTTCGCCAGGATTCTTACCGCAGAGGACAACTTTCTGGGCTAAAAATTCACTCAAATTTGTATCACTGAGCAAATTTAAGAGTTTTCCTGGAATTTTTTTCGACCTCAAGATGCGCTTTTAGTTCCATGGTCCAAAACGGCGGCAAGGCTTGTCTGGTGCGGTTCTTCTTAATTTTATTGCACAAATTTCGTTCAGAAATTGTTAAATAATCGGTATACGGAACTTTTTTTTTCATATGCCTGACGGACTTCACACTTGTAAGTTTTCAGCTACGTTGTAGACTTTACATCGCCAGGGGTGCTCGGCCTAAGCCGAAGATATCGGTAGATTTATATTTGACCACGCCCCCCGGTGAAGGATTTAACCGTGATTCTCGATTGAGATTTTCATGGCGAATTTTGGATGATAACGAGGCGCAAAAAATGAAAAAGACAGCTATCGCGATTGCAGTGGCACTGGCTGGCTTCGCTACCGTAGCGCAGGCCGCTCCGAAAGATAATACCTGGTATGCAGGTGGTAAACTGGGCTGGTCTCAGTTCCACGACACCGGCTGGTACAACAGCGCAAACAACAATGATGGCCCTACTCACGAGAGCCAGCTTGGTGCAGGTGCGTTCGGTGGCTATCAGGTTAACCCGTATGTTGGCTTTGAAATGGGTTACGACTGGTTAGGTCGTATGCCTTACAAAGGCAACGAAACCAATGGCGCTTTCAAAGCTCAGGGCGTTCAGCTGACTACTAAACTGGGTTACCCAGTAACTGACGATCTGGACGTGTACACCCGTCTGGGCGGCATGGTATGGCGCGCTGACTCCAGCAACAGCAACGCTGGCGACGACCATGACACCGGTGTTTCCCCAGTATTCGCTGGTGGCGTTGAGTGGGCTATGACCCGTGACATCGCTACCCGTCTGGAATACCAGTGGGTTAACAACATCGGTGACGGTGCTACCGTTGGTGTTCGTCCAGACAACGGCATGCTGAGCGTAGGTGTTTCCTACCGTTTCGGCCAGCAGGAAGATGCGCCAGTCGTAGCTCCAGCACCGGCTCCAGCTCCAGAAGTACAGACCAAGCACTTCACTCTGAAGTCTGACGTTCTGTTCAACTTCAACAAAGCGACCCTGAAACCAGAAGGTCAGCAGGCACTGGATCAGCTGTACACCCAGCTGAGCAACCTGGATCCTAAAGACGGTTCTGTCGTGGTTCTGGGCTTCACCGACCGTATCGGTTCTGACGCTTACAACCAGAAACTGTCTGAGAAACGTGCTCAGTCTGTTGTTGATTACCTGATCTCTAAAGGTATCCCAGCTAACAAGATCTCCCCACGTGGTATGGGCGAATCTAACCCAGTTACTGGCAACACCTGTGACAACGTTAAAGCTCGCGCTGCTCTGATCGACTGCCTGGCACCAGATCGTCGCGTAGAGATCGAAGTTAAAGGCGTTAAAGACGTTGTAACTCAGCCAGCGGCTTAAGTTATCGTCTTATAAAAAAACCCCGCAATGCGGGGTTTTTTATTATCTGAAGAAACTGAAAACGTTATTTTTTGCCCAGCAGCGCCTGAAGATCGTTCTTCAGCGTGGACATCTGGTTGGCGTATTTCTCTTTATGCTCGGCATCTTCAATCAACTGCACCACCGTTTCTGACAACGTTTTCCCCCGCCGTTGCGCAAGCCCTGCCAGACGCTGCCAGACCATGAATTCCAGGTCGATGGATTTTTTGCGGGTGTGCTGGTGCTCAGCATTAAAATGCCGTTTTCGTCGCGCGCGGATAGTTTGCTTCATCCGGTTCAACAGTGCCGGATTGATATGTTTCTCGATCCAGCCATTCACCTGTACCGGTTCATTTTCGAGGGTCAGCAAAATATCCACGGCCTCTTGTGCGGCGCTGGCTTCAATGTAGCAGGTAATCAGCTCCCCTTCTCGGTGCTTTTTGACCAGGTACTTCCATTTCCAGCCGCTTTCGAGATTTTCCAGTTGTTGATATTTCATTGCGATCTCAGTGTTACCACGTAACTCTGTTCAGAATATCAGTTTTTTAGCAATCTGCTGAAAAGAAATCATATCCTGTGAAGCATTGCAGGCGATTCGCTCCCCGAAATCCCCAATCCTGCTTGGGTACAGCCCCCCGCTTACGGTATACTCCACGGTTTTACATCTGACTAAAAAACATCAACTTTGACCATTACGAAACTTGCATGGCGTGACCTTGTTCCGGATACCGAAAGTTACCAGGAATTGTTTGCACAGCCAGACCTCGCACAAGAACACGAATTCATACTTAGCGATACACAACCGCGTTTGCATTACGCGCTGGAGCAGGTGTTAAGCCCATGGGCGACATCACCCTTCATGCTGCTCAAAGCCCCGGAAGAAGCCGAGTATTTGACGCTTCTGGGTGATGCCATGCGCCAGCTACGACCGGAAGCAAATGTTGTTTTCGGCGGCCAGTATCGTATTTCAGGACATGATGTCACTTTCGAACCCGCAGAACAGGCTGATGGCCGTTTTGCGGCAAAGGGCGAAGTGGTTACCGCTAACTGGGTCGAGGCTGAACAACTCTTTGGTTGCCTTCGCCAGTTCAATGGTGAGATATCGCTGCAGCCTGGGCTGGTACACCGCGCGAATGGTGGCGTACTGATCATTTCCCTGCGTACTTTGCTCTCCCAGCCGCTGTTGTGGATGCGTCTGAAGACAATCGTCAGTCAGCAACGCTTTGACTGGGTGGGCTACGACGAGTCTCGTCCTCTGCCGGTCTCTGTCCCCTCCATGCCGCTGTCGTTGACCGTGGTACTGACGGGTGACCGTGAATCGCTGGCTGATTTCCAGGAAATGGAGCCAGAGCTGGCGGCACAGGCGGTGTACAGCGAGTACGAAGACAACATCCAGATTGCTGATGCCGATGACATGGCTCAGTGGTGCCAGTGGGTGATGGCCGTTGCAGCCCGTTTTACCCTGCCGACGCCTGCTGCTGACGCGTGGCCTGGACTTATCCGCGAAGCGGTTCGTTATACCGGTGATCAGGAGACGTTGCCGCTTTGTCCGCTCTGGATCAGCAAACAGCTGCGTGAAGTGGGCGTTATCAGCGGGAACGGCGTCTTTACCGGGGAACAACTCGCTCAGATGCTTGCCCAGCGAGAGTGGCGGGAAGGTTATCTTGCCGACCGTATGCAGGATGAAATTCTGCTGGAGCAGATTCTGGTCGAGACCGAAGGCGAGCGCATCGGACAGATCAATGCCCTGTCGGTGATTGAATTTCCCGGACATCCGCGTGCGTTTGGCGAGCCTTCACGCATCAGCTGCGTCGTCCACATTGGCGACGGCGAGTTTACCGACATTGAACGCAAAGCTGAGCTTGGCGGAAACATCCACGCCAAAGGCATGATGATCATGCAGGCGTTCCTGATGTCAGAGCTGCAGCTTGAGCAACAAATCCCCTTCTCTGCCTCGCTGACGTTTGAGCAATCCTACAGCGAAGTGGATGGTGATAGCGCCTCTATGGCCGAGCTGTGTGCCTTAATCAGCGCCCTGGCGGACGTCCCCATCAATCAAAATATCGCCATTACCGGTTCAGTCGATCAATTTGGTCGCGCCCAGCCTGTAGGTGGTCTGAATGAAAAGATTGAGGGCTTCTTCTCTATTTGTCAGCAACGCGGGTTAAACGGCAAACAAGGGGTGATTATTCCGGCTCCCAACGCACGCCATTTGAGCCTCAGTCAGGCACTTCTGGATGCGGTGGAGCAGGAACAATTCACCCTCTGGGCCATCGAAGGGATTGAGGATGCACTACCCTTACTGACAAACCTGGTATGGGATGGGGAGGGGCAAACGACCCTGATGCAGACTATCCAGGAGCGCATTGCCCAGGCGACACAGCAAGATGCTCGTCATCGTTATCCGTGGCCGTTACGCTGGTTGGGTTGGTTTAGTCCGAACTGATCGGACTTGTTCAGCGTACACGTGTTAGCTATCCTGCGTCCTTCACTAAAATAAGGCTTACTGAGAACATGGTAGATAAACGCGAATCCTATACAAAAGAAGATCTTCTTGCCTCTGGTCGCGGTGAACTGTTTGGTGCGAAAGGCCCACAGTTACCGGCCCCGAACATGCTGATGATGGACCGTGTCGTGAAAATGACCGAAACCGGCGGCAACTTCGATAAGGGTTACGTAGAAGCAGAACTCGATATCAATCCTGACCTGTGGTTCTTCGGTTGCCACTTCATTGGCGATCCGGTAATGCCTGGCTGCCTGGGTCTGGACGCTATGTGGCAGCTGGTTGGCTTCTATCTGGGCTGGCTTGGCGGCGAAGGTAAAGGTCGTGCGCTGGGCGTGGGTGAAGTGAAATTCACAGGTCAGGTTCTGCCAACGGCGAAGAAAGTGACCTACCGTATTCACTTCAAGCGCATTGTTAACCGCCGCCTGATTATGGGCCTGGCGGATGGCGAAGTGCTGGTAGACGGTCGTCTGATCTATACCGCCAACGATCTGAAAGTGGGTCTGTTCCAGGACACTTCTGCTTTCTAATCGCTGCTTTTCGCGGCTCCAGAAAGGCGAAACCTCCGCAGTGCGGAGGTTTCTGTTTTTAAAGAGACGTTATCAGGCAATGAGTGCCCTGTCGCCGATGGCTTCTCGCCAGCCTCCCAGCCATTGTGACCTTTGATTTATCGTCTGATAAGGACACATTTCTTTAGAACGTCCAGCGATGCCGGCCTGATAACCACGTTGATGAGCCCGTTCCAGGCGATCTCGTTTCTGTCTCTTCATGCCTCGTTTCCCTCATTCTTTTGTCTGGTGGAAAGAAAACAGTGGCTGCACAATACGTGCAGGCACAGATAACGAATACCCCGAATTAGTCGTAGCGTCAACGTTCAAAATTCATACGGATGTCATATTTGTGAGCTAGCTGGAAGATCATTTGTACAAAAAATGTGACCCGGGACAAGTAACGGTCTGACGTGAAAACGAAAAAAAAACCGCAATCAGTGGCACACCGATTGCGGTTTTTGCTGATGAATTTTACTTATGGCAGCCGGGAGATTTCTCTGGCGATGCTGGCCGATTCTTGTGCCCAACCCTGCGCCAGCACTTTCACCATTTCATCATAACCATCTTTTTGCTGCTTGAGCTCCAGATGGAAAGGACGCTTAATCAGCTGTCCCTGATGGTTCAGCAGCCACTCCCCGCTAATCACAACCGCACCGTCGTAGCGGCCGTGGAAGCCCGTCACCGTGACATTCAGCGTGTCCTGATCGTTACCTAACGGCTGGGACGCGACAACCCAGCCCGGAAGCTGGCTGCCCAGATTAGCCACCAGCGTATTACGTAACTGCTGATCCAGCGGGCTGGCCCACAGGTTATTGTTAGCGATGACATACTGCACATCGCTGGTCTGGTAGACCACTCCGTTGCCGGCCAGATAATCTGGCACAGCGACTTGCTCAACCCACAGCAGACGGTTGCCCTGCGAGGCGGTACTCTGGGTCCCCGCCTGCGCCATCAGCGGCAGCTGGTAGTAACTTTTCGTTTCACTCCCTGAGCTACAGGCCGTGAGCACCATCGCACCTACAATCGCTAGCCATTTTTTCATTGTTTCGCCCTCTTCGGCTCAGGATCCTTTTTATCTTTTGCTTCAAACACCAGCGCGTTGCTCTTCTCGTTGAGCGTTTTCAGTACTGGCTGCAGTTCGCGCAAGACCTGATCAAGACGCTGCATATCTGCCACCATCTTGTTGTACGCCGCCGAACCAGGCTGGAAGCCCTGCATACTGCGGTTAAGTTCACGCAGCGTTTTCTGCATATCCTGCGGCAGTTGCTGCATGCTCTGGCTTGCCGTGATCTTATTAATATTATCCAGCGTGGCTTGCAGACGTCGCATCGTTTCCTGGCTCTGATGTAACGAACCTGTCGCCGCTTCAATCATTGGATTCAGTGGCAGGTTGTTGATCTTGTCCAGGGTATCCATCAGACGCTGCTGGATCTGGGCCAGACCGCTGCTTACCGTTGGAATGATCTTGTAGCCGCCAAACTCACGAATACCGGTAACGGGAGGCGCTTTCGGATAGAAGTCCATATCCACATACAGCGCGCCGGTGACCAGGTTACCGGTCTTCAGCGAGCCACGCAGACCCCGGTTCATCAGTGTTGAGATATGCGTGCCAATATCCTGATCCTCGCCAATCTGGTTGAGCAGACGTTCCGGCTCAATGCGGATCAGCACCGGAATACGATAGTCATCATCCAGCACCTGACGCAGGCCCGGCACAAAGAACGGCACCTGGCCTACGGTACCCAGACGGATACCACGGAACTCAACCGGTGCGCCCGGCTGCAGGCCGCGGACAGAATCTTTAAAGAACATCAGGTAGTCGATGTGATCGGTATACAGCGCATCCTGAATGCTTCTTTGATCGTCAAAGAGCCTGAAAGCCGTTTTCTCGGCAACTGGCTGACCCAGTTCCAGCCCTTCCGGCACATCAAAGCTGACGCCGCCGCCAAACAGTGTCGTCAGAGAGCCCATTTCAACGCGCATCCCTGCTGAGGTGAGATCGACCGCGATCCCGCTGTCCTTCCAGAAGCGGACATTGCTGGTCACCAGCCGATCGTTTGGCGCGTTGATGAACAGCTGATAGCTGATGGTACGTTTTTGCGGATCAAAGCTGCTGGTCTCAACCGAGCCGACACGATAGCCGCGGAACAACACCGGATCGCCGGGAGAAAGCTGGCCCGCTTTTTTACTGTCAAGGATCACGCGGATACCTTTTGCATCAGGCGGCGCGAGTGGAGGTGAATCCAGGAGCTGGTATTGGCCCGGCTGGCTGCCTTTCGCCCCCGGCTGCAGTTCAATATAGGCACCCGACAACAGCGTTCCTAAGCCGCTGATCCCTTCCCGTCCGACCTGCGGTTTAACCACCCAAAACACCGAATCACCATGCAGCAGTTTTTCCATGCCAGCATTGAGACGGGCTTTGATTTCCACATGGGTTAAATCATCGGTCAGGGTGGCGCTTTCAACCACGCCCACATCCACGCTGCGGCTTTTGATGGTGGTTTTACCGCCCTCAATTCCCTCGGCATTGGTAGTGATGAGCGTCACTTCCGGCCCCTGATGGCTGTAGTGATAAAACAGGATCCATGCACCGATCAGCGCGGTCACGATGGGGAAGATCCACACCGGCGACCAGTTTTTGACCTTCTGCACTTTCGCCTCTCCACTCTTATTTTCCATGCTCTTACGCTTCCTCATGGCTTGATTCAGGCTCACGATCCCACGATAAACGAGGGTCGAAGGTCATGGCCGCAAACATGGTCATAATTACAACCAATGCAAACATTAATGCCCCCATCGCGGGATAAATACTCATCAATCCGCCCATCCGCACCAGTGCGGAGAGAACGGCAATAACAAACACGTCAATCATTGACCAGCGTCCCACAAACTCGACGACTTCATAAATCAGGTGCATGCGTTCGCTGTCGCGTTTACCGTGCCCTTTTGCATCCCAACAGAGCCAGGCAATCGCGATCATTTTTAAGGTTGGCACCATAATACTGGCGATGAAAATCACGCCAGCCACAGGATAGGAACCTTCCCCCCACAGCAAAATCACCCCGGCGAGGATCGTCGAGGGCATTTTGTCGCCAAGCAAATCGGTGATCATAATTGGCAATATATTTGCCGGGAGATACAGCATGACAGAGGTCACCAGCAGCGCCATCGTCCACTGCAGGCTGTTTTTACGTCGCACATGGCCTTTCGTCCCACAGCGCGGGCAGACGTCCAGATCGGCGGGCAACACCGCAGTACAGCAGGAGCAAGAGCGTAGCCCCTGACGGATCCCCGGTACGCCGACCTTAACCGTCTGCTCAAGCGTGGGGGCCGGAGCGATATCATCCCATGCCCAACGCCTGTCAACGCACTGGAATGCACGCAGTTGCAGTACGCAGTACAGACACCATGGGATAAAGCTGCTGCCAATCCCCACGTCACCGTAGGCCATCAGCTTTACGAAGCTGACCAGAATACCCGCCAGAAAAATCTCGGCCATTCCCCAGCTTTTAAGCTGGAACAGGATACGCGCCAGTTTGATTTTCAGGGCTGCGGGCATTTTTACCCGGTTGACCAGCAAAAGGATGACCACCAGACAAAAGGCCGGGACGATCTGCACAAACAGAAGGAAGAAGGTGCCGAGGCTGGCGTAATCTTCCGAGAACATGACACCCGGGATCTCAAGTAAATCCACCTGGCTTGTGATCCCTCCCACCTTCATATAGATGAAGGGGAAGAGATTGGAGAGCAGCAGCATGAATAACGCTGCCAGTGCATATGCAGTGGGACGCTGTCTTGGCGCATCCCACTCGGTTGTTAACGTTGCGCCACAACGCGGGCACAGGGCTTTATGTCCGTGACCAAGCTCTGGCAACGCCACGAGCATATCGCATTGCGAGCATAATATATGCCTGTCGGCATGGTGCTGGTCACACATATGTTATCCCTGTTTATGCGCCGTTTTTCAGAGACTCAAGGTACTCCCAGCGCTCAAATGCTTCTTCCAGAGCTTTTTCAGCCTCGGACAGTTCAGCCAATACTTTTTGAGTATAGTCGTGCGATTGTGTGAAGAATGACGCATCGGCAACCTGCGTTTGCAATGCCTCCAGTGCGGCCTCCAGCTCTTCAAGACGCTGAGGAAGCCCCTCCAGTTCGCGCTGCAGGTTATAGCTTAGTTTAGCCGAGGTTTTCTTGACAGTTTCTGCTTTTGTTACAGCAGGTTCAGTGCTTGTTTTAGGCTTTGCCTGTTTTTGCGCCAGCGACTGTGCCTGCTGCCCTTTCGCGTCGTGATAGCCACCCACATATTGACCAATCCGCCCTTCGCCTTCGAAGATCCAGCACTCGGTCACGGTGTTGTCAACGAACTGACGGTCGTGGCTCACCAGCATCACGGTGCCCTGATAACCATCGATCAGCTCTTCCAGCAGTTCGAGCGTTTCGACATCCAGGTCGTTGGTTGGTTCATCGAGAATCAACAGGTTGCTTGGTTTCAGGAATAACCGCGCCAGCAGAAGACGGTTTCGCTCACCGCCAGACAGCGCACGCACCGGGGTCATCGCCCGTTTAGGATGGAACAGGAAGTCCTGCAGATAGCCCAGCACATGGCGCGGCTTACCGTTTACCATGACCTCTTGCTTACCTTCGGCCAGGTTATCCATCACCGTTCTGTCCGGATCCAGCTCCGCACGGTGCTGGTCAAAGTAAGCCACTTCCAGTTTGGTGCCGCAGTGAATTCGGCCGCTATCCGCCTGCAACTGACCCAGCATCAGCTTCAGCAGCGTGGTTTTACCGCAGCCATTCGGACCAATCAGGGCAATTTTGTCTCCGCGCTGGACCTGGGCGGAGAAGTCTTTCACCAGCACTTTGCCATCAACCTGATAGTTGACGTTTTCCATCTCGAAGACGATCTTGCCTGAACGGGAAGCCTCTTCCACCTGCATTTTGGCGCTGCCCATCACTTCGCGACGTTCGCTGCGTTCACGACGCATCGCTTTCAGGGCGCGAACGCGGCCTTCGTTGCGGGTACGGCGGGCTTTGATCCCCTGACGGATCCACACCTCTTCCTGGGCCAGTTTGCGGTCGAACTCGGCGTTTTGCAGCTCTTCCACGCGCAGGTTTTCTTCTTTTTCCAGCAGATAGGTATCGTAATCGCCGGGATAGGTGACCAGCTTGCCACGATCGAGATCGACAATCCGCGTCGCCATGTTGCGAATGAAGGAACGGTCGTGAGAGATGAAGATGATGGTGCCGCTGAAGGTTTTCAGGAACCCTTCCAGCCAGTCAATCGCTTCAATATCCAGGTGGTTCGTCGGTTCATCCAGCAGCAGCACCTTCGGCCCGCTGACCAGCGCGCGGCCCAGTGCCGCCTTACGCAACCAGCCCCCTGAAAGCGCAGACAGCTCCATGTCCGGCTCCAGGCCGAGCTGAGCCAGCACCTCGTTAATACGGTTCTCCAGCTGCCACAGGCCGTGGTGATCGAGCATCTCCTGGACTTTTGCCAGTTCGTTAAGGTTCTTGTCGCTCGGGTCCGTCATCACCAGATGAGAGATCTCGTGATAGCGCTTCAGGTATTCAGCCTGCTCCGAGATACCTTCCGCAACGAAATCGTACACGCTGCCGGTGACATGACGCGGCGGATCCTGCTGCAGACGGGAAACAATCAGATCCTGCTCGTAGACAATACGCCCGTCATCCAGACCCTGCTCACGGTTGAGGATTTTCATCAGCGTGGATTTACCCGCACCATTGCGACCCACCAGACAGACGCGTTCGTTGTCTTCGATGTGCAGTTCAGCATTATCGAGAAGCGGTGAGTCGCTGAAGGAGAGCCACGCACCGTGCATACTAATTAAAGACATTTATTTTTCCTTTCAGGCCGCGGTGATAAGCCAGCAGTTATGGATCTGACGGTTACGGGCAAAGTCCTGAGACAGCGTTTTTTGGCTGATTTCTTGTGCTTTCAGTCCCAGCGCGGCCAGGCCGTCGTGATCCATGCGGAAACCGCGTTTGTTGTTCGAGAACATAATCGTGCCGCCTTTACGCAGGAGACGCTTAAGATCGGTCATCAGGCGCAGGTGATCGCGTTGAACATCAAAGCTATCTTCCATACGCTTGGAGTTGGAGAACGTTGGTGGATCGATGAAGATCAGATCAAACTGTTCATCGGTGTCACGCAGCCAGCCCAGGACATCAGCCTGCATCAGACGATGCTGGCGTCCGGTCAGGCCGTTGAGACGCAGGTTGCGCTCCGCCCACTCCAGATAGGTACGCGACATATCCACCGTGGTGGTGCTGCGCGCGCCGCCCAGGCCCGCGTGCACGCTGGCGCTGCCGGTGTAAGAGAACAGGTTAAGGAAGTCCTTACCTTTGCTCATCTGGCCCAGCATACGACGGGCAATGCGGTGGTCGAGGAACAGCCCGGTATCGAGGTAATCCGTCAGGTTAACCCACAGGCGAGCGTTGTATTCGCCCACTTCGATAAAGTCGCCCTTCTCCCCCATCTTCTGATACTGGTTTTTCCCTTTCTGACGCTCGCGGGTTTTCAG
The DNA here is from genome assembly GCF_003965585.1 of Enterobacter sp. WCHEn045836. Taxonomy (NCBI): domain Bacteria; kingdom Pseudomonadati; phylum Pseudomonadota; class Gammaproteobacteria; order Enterobacterales; family Enterobacteriaceae; genus Enterobacter; species Enterobacter sp. WCHEn045836. The sequence continues at coordinate 53,963 of NZ_RXPT01000015.1, read as the reverse complement.
CACCAGCTTGTTTGGCGCAATGCCAAGCACGGCAATGGTCGCAGCAATGACGTCCAGCATGCGCTGGCGCGCTTTTTGCGCATCAATGGTTTTTGGTGGAGCATATTCCTGAATCACCACCCAGTCGGCATAGCGGTCAACCGCCACGTTGTACTCCGGCAGATCGGCGTCATACAGGCGATAGCATTCAATACCTTCCTGTTTAGCCCATTTTTCAAATTTCTTCAGGTTCTTGCGCAGACGGTTGGCGTAATCTTCTGCCACACCCGACGGTTTGCTGTCCGCCGCTTTCTCCGCCAGATGGTAGTTTTTCTGCACGCAATCCAGCGGGCCATTCTTCGCTTTAAACTGGCGATCTGCGCGCAGCTGCAGGCAGCTCAGCAGTTCTGGTGAAGCGCTAAACAGGGAGAGATTCCAGCCGCCAAAGTAGTCTTTCATATTACGACCCAGCAGGCTGTGCAGCGCAATCAGCGCCGGTTCGCTGTCCAGACGTTCACCGTATGGCGGGTTGCTAATAACCGTACCGTACGGGCCTTTCGGCAGCGGGTTGGTCAGGTTCGCGACATCTTTCACATCAAAGGTCACCAGCTCACCGATACCCGCGCGACGGGCATTGCTGCGCGCACGTTCAATCACGCGCGGGTCGCTGTCAGAGCCATAGAAATGGGAGGTGTACTCGGCCAGACCTTTACGCGCACGGGCCTGTGCTTCAGCTTTGACTTCTTTCCAGAGGGCTTCATCGTGCTGCGCCCAGCCGCTAAAGCCCCAGTGGCCACGATGCAGGCCGGGAGCGCGGTCAGTAGCCAGCATGGCGGCTTCAATCAGCAGCGTGCCGGAACCACACATGGGGTCGAGCAGTGGCGTTCCCGGCTGCCAGCCGGAGCGCATCACGATGGCGGCGGCCAGGGTTTCTTTAATGGGCGCCATACCGGTGCGATCGCGGTAGCCACGCAGATGCAGACCCGCCCCGCTCAGATCCAGAGAGATACTGGCGGTATCGCCATTGAGCCAGACGTTAATGCGCAGATCCGGGTTTTCACGATCGACGTTTGGTCGTTCTTTATTTTTACGCGTAAAACAGTCCACGATGGCGTCTTTCACACGCAGCGCGCCGTACTGGCTGTTGCGGATCTCATCGTTTACGCCGTTAAAATGCACCGCGAAGGTGGCATCTGGCGTGAAGATCTCTGTCCAGTCGATCATCTGTACGCCGGTATAGAGGTCAAGATCGCTGTAGACCTTGCACTCTTTCATCGGCAGCATGATGCGCGACGCCAGACGGCTCCACATCAGGCTCTGGTAAATAAGCCGTGTGTCGCCCTCAAAATGGACACCACCCTGAACCACCTGGCACTCTTGCGCGCCCAGGGTTTCCAGTTCAGTTTTTAACAGCTCTTCCAGCCCACGGGCCGTACTGGCAAACAGAGAATTCATATCGTCACTTTTACTCTAAGAAAATTGTCGCGCATTATAGCTAATATGACGTGTATGTCATAAAGTTGAAGGCTTATTTTCATTCGAGGGACTGTGCACAGTGGCGACGTTATCCAGGCTTTTTATTCATCCGGTGAAATCCATGCGCGGTATCGGCGTTTCTCACGCGCTGGCTGACATAAGCGGATTTGCCTTCGATCGTATTTTTATGGTCACCGAGCCTGACGGTACATTCATTACCGCACGCCAGTTCCCGCAGATGGTTCGCTTTACGCCTTCACCGCTTCACGACGGTCTGCACCTCACCGCGCCGGATGACTCCAGTGTAGTGATTCGCTTTGCTGATTTTGCGCCTGTCGATGCGCCAACGGAAGTGTGGGGCAATCATTTTACCGCTCGCATTGCCCCGGACGAAATTAACCGCTGGCTGAGCGGCTTCTTCTCCCGCGAGGTACAGCTGCGCTGGGTGGGTCCGGCGCTGACACGACGCGTCAAGCGTCACGAAGCGGTTCCCCTTTCGTTCGCCGATGGCTTTCCGTTCCTGTTAACCAACGAAGCGTCACTGCGTGACCTGCAGCGCCGCTGTAAGGCCAGCGTACAGATGGAGCAATTTCGACCGAATCTGGTGGTGACCGGCACTGAAGCCTGGGAAGAAGACACCTGGAAAGTGATCCGCATCGGCAGCGTGATTTTTGATGTCGTGAAGCCGTGCAGCCGCTGTATCTTCACAACCGTGAGCCCGGAGAAAGGCCAGAAACACCCTTCCGGCGAGCCGCTGAAAACCCTGCAGTCGTTCCGCACTGCGCAGGACAATGGCGATGTGGATTTCGGCCAGAATCTTATTCCACGCTCCAGCGGGGTAATCCGCGTGGGCGACGAGGTGGAAATTCTCGCCCGTGGGCCAGCACGCGTATACGGCGCAGGTCAGGAAGAAGAGTTTGTCGACGTTGAGATGCAAACCAGTTCGGCGGTGGATATTCACTGGCAGGGCCGCGTTATTCGGGGAAACAATCAGCAGGTTTTACTTGAGCAACTGGAGCAAGCCGGGATCCGCATCCCGTATTCCTGTCGGGCGGGTATCTGTGGATGCTGTCGTATCAAGCTGGTCGGGGGTGAAGTGAGTGCGCTGAAGAAATCAGCAATGGGTGATGACGGGACGATCCTGTGCTGCAGCTGTATTCCTAAAACGTCAGTACAGCTGGAAGCTTAAACCGCCTGTTCCAGGCTGAACGAATCTACGCGAAGCTGCGGTTTCAGCCTGTCATTCATCACTTTAATAGCATCCCCGAGCTGCATCGTCCGCCCGGCAATGGTCACACCGGGCTGGGCCAGCAGACAAAGCGCAGCATTTTCGCCAGGTTCCACTACCAGCAAACTCACCTCTTCTGCGGTATCGCTCAGATTGACGCTGGCCGCGTCGCCCGTGGCTGGCGTCCAGTTCATGTCGTGCGGCAGAAAATGCCAGCTTTTTGGCATTTGCGGCTTCAGGAAACGAATCGCCACCAGCGCGTTTAATACCAGTTCGGCACGCTGTTCTTTTGAGAGTTGCAGGTCACGGCATTTCTCTTCAAAAGAGAAATAAAGCGCAGCGTCGTCGACACAAAAACCAGACGGGGAGAAAGCGTCCGGGGTTAACATGCGACGGGCAAAACGAGAGCGGAACAACATACCATTGGCTAAATCGAGCATCATACGGTCATGCTCGTCACAAAAATACCAGCGCCAGTTATCGTCAGGTTTAATTCGCATGTTTCTCTCCCGTCCCCAAACGTCCTGTACTAAAAATGTCCTGATTGTCGCTTCGTTTATAACACCATTAATAAAAGACTATAATGTCTAAATAAGCAACAGTGACGGAATATAAAACAACCAGGGCTGGAAATAAAGCCCTGGTTGTCTGATTAAGAGAAAAGATTAGATATGAGTAACGATTTCTTTAATCAGTGGCGGTCCTTTAAAAATAAAGCCGGAATAGATTTGCACCAGTGAGGCTCCCGCAGCCATCTTCTCGCGCGCAGCAATCACCGAATCGATACCACCGACACCGATAATGGGCAGACGACCTTTTAATTCGGCGGAGAGTGCGCGAATAATTTCCGTACTTTTTAATTGTACCGGACGTCCACTTAACCCACCCGCTTCGTCACAGTTTTTCATTCCCTGAACGAGGGAGCGATCGAGCGTCGTATTGGTTGCAATCACACCATCAATATTATGACGAACTAAACTGTCGGCAACCTGGATCAATTCTTCAGCAGAAAGATCCGGTGCGATCTTAACCGCCACCGGGACATATTTATGGTGGATCGCCTGCAGTGCATTTTGTTTATTTTTAATGGCGCTCAGAAGATCGTCCAGCGCTTCACCATATTGCAGAGAACGTAGCCCCGGGGTATTCGGCGATGAAATATTCACGGCGATATAACCGGCATAGGCGTAGACTTTATCCATACAAATCAGATAGTCATCTTTACCCTGCTCAACCGGCGTGTCTTTATTTTTGCCAATATTGATGCCTAATACGCCATCGAAATGAGCTTTTTTGACGTTCTCTACCAGATGATCCACGCCGAGGTTATTAAAGCCCATGCGGTTGATCAGCCCCTCGGCTTCAACCAGGCGGAACAGACGCGGCTTATCATTACCTGGCTGCGGACGCGGCGTGACGGTACCGATTTCGATGGAACCAAAGCCCATCGCGCCCAGGGCATCAATGCACTCGCCATTTTTATCCAGACCGGCCGCCAGACCCAGCGGGTTTTTAAAGGTCAGACCCATGCACTGCACAGGTTTTTCCGGCACATTCTGACGCACCAGTGCGGCCAGCGGCGTACCCGTAATACGGCGTAACTGCTGGAATGTAAATTCATGAGCGCGCTCAGGGTCGAGCTGGAAAAGGGCTTTACGAACGAAGGGGTAGTACATGAACTCTCCTGGATTCCCGGTGTGCAAACCGGGAGGGGATTATGTGCGATCCTGCCCGGAAAGGGAATTGACCTGTGGCAAAAAAATGGACGTAAAACGCAAACGTTTACCTGTCAGTACACTTGTTATGCACTTTTTCGCATTTTAATTGCAGATAAATCATTTAGTGGAATAACCGCGCAGTGTCACACTCCAGAAAATTGTTATGAATGTTAGATAAAAGCAAACAATTAGTTATAAGGAGCACACATGCGCGTCATCACCCTGGCCGGAAGTCCACGATTCCCTTCTCGTTCCAGCGCCCTGCTGGAATATGCCCGCGAAAAGCTCAATGCGCTGGATGTGGAAGTGTGCCACTGGAACCTGCACAACTTTGAGCCTGAGGATCTGCTCTACGCCCGCTTTGACAGCCCGGCACTGAAAACCCTGACTGAACAACTCAAAAGTGCTGACGGGCTTATCGTGGCGACGCCGATTTATAAAGCCTCATTTTCAGGCGCACTGAAAACGTTGCTCGATCTGCTGCCTGAACGTGCACTTGACGGCAAAGTGGTGTTGCCGCTGGCAACGGGCGGCACGGTTGCTCATTTACTGGCGGTGGATTACGCCCTGAAGCCGGTACTGAACGCGTTGAAGGCGCAGGAGATCCTGCACGGCGTTTTCGCCGATGACTCGCAGGTGATCGATTACCAGCATAAACCTCATTTCACACCGAACCTGCAAACCCGCCTCGACAGCGCACTGGAAACGTTCTGGCATGCCCTGCACCGTCGCGATATTCAGGCCCCTGCGTTTGGACAGCCACAAGGAGTCGCGCATGTTTAAAACACTGAGTCGAATTAGCCTGGCTGGTCTGCTGGCACTCTCGTCACTGGCCCATGCAGCAGAGACGGCACCTGACAGTTTGCGCATTGGTTACCAGAAAGGCAGCGTCAGCATGGTGCTGGCCAAAAGCCACCAGCTTCTGGAAAAACGCTTCCCACAGACCAAATTCTCCTGGGTGGAGTTTCCTGCCGGCCCCCAGATGCTGGAGGCATTGAACGTCGGCAGCATCGATTTAGGCAGTACCGGCGATATTCCACCGATCTTTGCACAGGCGGCCGGGGCGGATCTGGTCTACGTCGGCGTTGAACCCCCGAAACCCAAAGCGGAGGTGATTCTGGTGCCTGAAAACAGCGCCATAAAAAATGTGGCCGAACTTAAGGGTCACAAAGTCGCGTTTCAGAAAGGTTCCAGCTCGCACAACCTGCTGCTCCGCGCCCTGCAGGAGGCCGGGCTAAAGTTCACCGATATTCAGCCCGTCTATCTGACTCCGGCTGATGCACGCGCCGCCTTCCAGCAAGGCAATGTTGACGCGTGGGCCATCTGGGATCCTTACTACTCCGCGGCATTATTGCAGGGTGGCGTGCGGGTGTTAAAAGATGGCACCACACTGAAACAAACCGGTTCGTTCTACCTCGCTGCCCGTCCATATGCCGAGAAAAACGGTGCCTTTGTTCAGGAGGTCCTGAATACCTTTACCGAGGCCGATACCCTGACGCAAAGCCAGCGACCGGAGAGCATCACCCTGCTGGCGAAAACCATGGGCTTACCGGAGGCGGTGATCGCCAGCTATCTCAACCACCGTCCACCCACCACCATCACCCCGGTGGACGCGCATGTCGCAGCCCTGCAGCAACAGACTGCTGACCTCTTTTATCAAAACCGCTTAGTTCCAAAACAGGTGAACATTCGCGAACGCATCTGGCAGCCCACAGCCAAAGAAGGAGCCAAATCATGAGTCTGAATCTTTTCTGGTTTTTACCTACCCACGGTGATGGACACTATCTTGGTACCGAAGAGGGTTCGCGCCCGGTTGATCACGGGTACCTGCAGCAGATTGCGCAGGCGGCAGACCGAATCGGTTTCACCGGCGTGCTGATCCCCACCGGTCGCTCGTGCGAAGACGCCTGGCTGGTCGCCGCGTCGATGATCCCGGTCACCCAGCGCCTGAAATTCCTGGTGGCATTACGCCCGAGCGTGGTTTCCCCGACCGTTGCTGCCCGTCAGGCGGCAACGCTCGACAGACTTTCCAACGGACGCGCGCTGTTTAACCTGGTCACCGGCAGCGATCCGCAGGAGCTGGCCGGTGACGGCGTGTTCCTCGATCATACGGAACGCTATGAGGCCTCCGCCGAGTTCACCCGCGTCTGGCGCCGTCTGCTTGAGGGCGAAACGGTCACCTTTGAAGGCAAACATATTCATGTACGTGACGCGAAACTTTACTTCCCGCCTGTTCAGCAGCCGCGTCCGCCACTTTACTTCGGCGGATCGTCGGATGTGGCGCAGGATCTGGCGGCAGAACAGGTCGATCTCTATCTGACCTGGGGTGAACCTCCTGAGCTGGTGAAAGAGAAAATCGCCCAGGTGCGGGCCAAAGCCGCCGCTCACGGTCGCAAGGTACGCTTTGGCATTCGCCTGCACGTGATTGTGCGTGAAACCAACGAAGAGGCCTGGCAGGCCGCAGACCGGCTGATTTCACATCTGGACGATGAGACCATCGCCAAAGCGCAGGCGGCATTTGCGAAAACCGACTCCGTAGGACAACACCGGATGGCCTCATTACATAACGGCAAACGCGAGAATCTGGAGATCAGTCCGAATCTGTGGGCGGGTGTCGGCCTGGTACGGGGTGGTGCGGGTACCGCGCTGGTGGGTGACGGTCCGACCGTGGCAGCGCGTATCAATGAATATGCTGAGCTGGGTATCGACAGTTTTATCCTGTCGGGCTATCCGCATCTTGAAGAGGCGTACAAAGTGGGTGAACTGCTGTTCCCGCATCTGGATGTCGCCATCCCGGACATTCCGCAGCACCGACAGCTGCAGCTTCAGGGCGAAGCCGTGGCCAACGAGTTTATTCCACGAAAAGTCGCGCAAAGCTAAGGAGTTGCCATGTCCGTCACCTCACACAAATGGCTGCTGCGGGCCGCCCCGTGGTTTTTACCTGTCGGCATAGTCCTTATCTGGCAACTGGCCTCCTCCACCGGCTGGCTTTCGAGCCGCATTTTGCCCTCTCCGGAGGGCGTTATCGAAGCCTTCTGGTCGCTGAGTGCCAGCGGCGAGCTGTGGCAGCACCTGGCCATTAGCTCGTGGCGCGCGTTGATTGGGTTTTCCATCGGCGGCAGCATCGGCCTGGTACTGGGGTTAATCAGTGGCCTTTCCCGTTGGGGTGAGCGTTTACTGGATACCTCTATTCAGATGCTGCGCAACGTACCGCATCTGGCGCTGATCCCACTGGTCATTTTGTGGTTTGGTATTGATGAGAGTGCCAAAATTTTCCTCGTGGCGCTGGGCACGCTGTTCCCGATTTACATCAATACCTGGCATGGGATCCGCAATATCGATCGCGGGCTGGTTGAGATGGCACGCAGCTACGGGTTATCAGGATTTGCCCTGTTTATCCATGTGCTCCTGCCAGGTGCCCTGCCCTCCATTATGGTCGGCGTTCGCTTTGCGCTCGGCCTGATGTGGCTGACGCTGATCGTCGCAGAGACCATCTCAGCCAACTCCGGTATCGGTTATCTGGCGATGAACGCCCGTGAATTCCTGCAAACGGACGTGGTGGTGGTCGCCATTATCCTTTACGCCCTGCTGGGCAAACTCGCTGACGTCAGCGCCCAGTGGCTGGAACGTAGCTGGCTGCGCTGGAACCCGGCCTATTTCTCTCAGGAGGCGAAAGCATGAATACCGCCCGACTCACACAGGGGACACCGCTGTTACTCAACGGCGTCACAAAACGCTACGGCGAAAAAACCATTCTTAACGCCCTGGATCTGCATATCCCCGCCGGGCAATTTGTGGCCGTGGTCGGTCGCAGCGGCGGCGGTAAGAGTACGCTGCTGCGCCTGTTAGCCGGGCTGGAAGCCCCGAACGGCGGGGAAATTCTGGCAGGGACAACGCCGCTTGCCAATATTCAGGATGATACCCGCATGATGTTTCAGGACGCGCGCCTGCTGCCCTGGAAAACGGTAATTGATAACGTCGGGCTGGGTCTGAATGGCCACTGGCGGGAGGAGGCGCGCCAGGCGCTGGCCGCCGTCGGGCTGGAGGATCGCGCCGGTGAATGGCCTGCGGCCCTCTCTGGCGGGCAAAAACAGCGTGTAGCACTGGCGCGGGCGTTGATACATCGTCCAGGCCTGCTGCTGCTCGATGAGCCGCTCGGGGCACTTGATGCCCTGACGAGGATTGAAATGCAGGATCTGATTGCCTCACTCTGGCAGGAGCATGGTTTTACGGTTTTGCTGGTGACGCACGACGTGAGCGAAGCCGTCGCCATGGCCGACCGGGTGTTGCTTATAGAAGAAGGGAAAATAGGTCTGGATCTGACGGTGGATATTCCACGTCCTCGACGTGTCGGTTCGGCAAGACTGGCAGAACTGGAAGCGGAGGTGCTGGAGCGGGTAATGAAGCGTGGTGTGAATGAGCGCGCGTTGATTACGGCTAATGCCTGATGCCTTCACCCGGCCCTCTCCCACGGGGAGAGGGTGGGATTAACGTTTATATTACGCCAGCGCCTTCGAAATCTTCTCGTACAGATCGCCAGAGAGATTTTCCAGCCCTTTAAGCTGCTCAAGCGCAGCTCGCATCTTCTCCTGACGCTTCGCGTCATAGCGTTTCAGGCGGATCAGCGGCTCAATCAGACGTGACGCCACCTGTGGGTTACGGCTGTTTAGCTCGGTCAGCATTTCCACCATGAACTGATAACCGCTACCGTCTTCCGCATGGAACGCTGCCGGGTTGCTGCTGGCAAACGCGCCAATCAGGGAGCGAACGCGGTTCGGGTTGCTCATGGTGAAGGAGCGGTGCTTCAGCAGGCTGCGGACTTTGCTCAGCGCATCGGCCGCCGGGCTGGTCGCCTGCAGAATGAACCACTTGTCCATCACCAGACCATCCTGGTGCCACTTGTCGTCGTACTCCTGCATAAGCGCATCGCGGCACGGCAATTCGGCAGCAACACTTGACGCCAGGGCGGCCAGCGCATCGGTCATGTTATCCGCTTCGTGATACTGTTTGCTCACCAGCGTGTTCGCCAGGTCTGTTTCACCAAAGGCAAGGTAGCGCAGGCAGGTATTGCGCAGCGAACGTTTGCCGATGTCCTCATGTTCCACGCGGTACGCATCCAGCTTGTTGGCGTTATAGATTGCCAGGAACTCGTCCGCCAGTTCGGCCGCCAGCGTGCGGGTCAGCGCTTCACGCACTGCCACGATGGCAATCGGATCGATGATATCGAACAGCTCAGCAATTTCGGTGGCTGACGGCAGTGTCAGAATTTCCGCCGCCAGAGCCGGATCGATATGCTCGTCCAGCAGGACCGCCCGGAACGCGTCAGCCACATGAACCGGCAGCGACAGCGGCTGGCCCTGCTGATGGCGATTCACGTTCAGCTTGATGTACGTCGCCAGCAGGCTTTGCGCGGCATCCCAGCGGGAGAAATCGTTGCGGGCGTGACGCATCAGGAACGTCAGCTGCTGATCGCTCCACTTGTACTCCAGTTTCACTGGCGCAGAGAATTCACACAGCAGCGCAGGCACCGGCTGGAAATAGACGTTATCGAAGATAAAGGTCTGCTCCGCCTGGGTCACGTTCAGCACATGGTGTACCGGGTGGCCGCCCTTCTGCAGCGGGATCACTTTGCCTTCGTTATCATACAGTTCAATGCTGAACGGAATGTGCAGCGGATGTTTCTCTTCCTGCTCAGCCGTTGGCGGCGTGCGCTGGCTGATGGTCAGGGTGTACTGCTCGGTCTCCGGATTGTAATCATCTTTCACGGTGACAACCGGCGTACCGGCCTGGCTGTACCAGAGACGGAAGTGAGAGAGATCCACGTTGGAGGCATCTTCCATCGCCTGCACAAAATCATCGCAGGTGGCGGCGCTGCCGTCGTGACGCTCGAAATAGAGCTGCATCCCTTTCTGGAAGTTCTCCTCACCCAGCAGGGTGTGGATCATCCGGATAATCTCCGCCCCTTTTTCATACACCGTCAGGGTGTAGAAGTTGTTCATCTCGATGACTTTGTCCGGACGAATGGGGTGCGCCATCGGGCTGGCATCTTCCGCAAACTGCAACCCACGCATGGTGCGTACGTTGTTGATGCGGTTAACCGCCCGCGAGCCCAAATCTGAGCTGAACTCCTGGTCACGGAAGACGGTCAGACCTTCTTTCAGGCTCAGCTGGAACCAGTCGCGGCAGGTAACGCGGTTACCGGTCCAGTTATGGAAATACTCGTGGCCAATAACGCGCTCGATATCGAGGTAGTCTTTATCGGTAGCGGTATCGGTACGGGCCAGCACGTATTTGGAGTTAAAGATGTTGAGACCTTTGTTCTCCATCGCCCCCATGTTGAAGAAGTCGACGGCGACGATCATATAGATGTCGAGATCGTATTCCAGACCAAAACGCTCTTCGTCCCACTTCATGGAGTTGATAAGCGAGGTCATCGCCCATGGCGCGCGATCGAGGTTGCCACGGTCAACGAACAGTTCCAACGCCACTTCGCGGCCAGAACGGGTTTTGAAGGTGTCGCGTAAGACGTCGAAATCACCCGCCACCAGCGCAAACAGGTAGCATGGTTTCGGGAACGGATCCTGCCACTGTACCCAGTGACGGCCATTTTCCAGCTCGCCCTCACCCACGCGGTTACCGTTGGAGAGCAGGAAAGGATAAAGCGTTTTGTCCGCGATGATTTTGGTGGTAAAGCGCGCCAGCACGTCCGGACGGTCGAGATACCAGGTGATGTGGCGGAAACCTTCCGCTTCACACTGGGTGCACAGCGCCACGCCAGACTGGTAAAGCCCTTCGAGCGCCGTATTGGCGGCAGGGCTGATTTCATTCACGATGCGCAGCGTAAAGCGTTCCGGCAGGTTGTCGATAACCAGCTGGTTGCCTTCTTCTTTATAGTCAGTCCAGGCGGCATCATTAATATGCAGGGAGACCAGCGTCAGGTCTTCGCCATCCAGACGCAGCGGCACTGCCGTCGCGCTGTGGCGCGTCACCTGGCTTACCGCCGTCACAACGGTTTTAGTGGCATCCAGGTCAAAAGTCAGATCGATATCGCTAATCAGGTAATCCGGCGCACGATAGTCGTGGCGGTATTTGGCTTGTGGCTGTTGTGTCATAGAAAACCTTATGCATCGTTTGTCGAATAACGAATCCAGTCTATTCCTGTTGTGTAGATCGCGCTATGCAGAATGTTCATCTTTTCAGGTACAAACACCCTTTTTGCTACATTTGTATAACACGGGGCACAAAATGCCCTCGACCATAAAGAGCGCTTATGTTGTGATCGGGGTTCAATAAATCACTAAACAAGGTATACTCCGGAGTTGTTTATTGTACTAAACGCTCCTGTGAGAGGATGCTACTGCGCACCTATGACTCGATTCGCTTCTCCTGTTCTGCATACGTTGCTGGATACCGACGCGTATAAACTGCACATGCAGCAAGCCGTTTTCCACCATTACTATGATGTTGATGTTGCGGCGGAATTCCGCTGCCGTGGCGACGACTTGCTTGGTATCTACGCAGACTCCATTCGTGAACAGGTCGATGCTATGCAGCATCTGACGTTGCAGGACGACGAATACCAGTGGCTTTCCGGCCTGCCTTTCTTTAAAGCTGACTATCTCAACTGGCTACGCGACTTCCGCTATAAGCCAGAGCAGGTCACCGTCACCAATGATAACGGCAAGCTGGATATTCGCCTTGAAGGCCCGTGGCGCGAAGTGATCATGTGGGAAGTTCCGCTGCTGGCCGTGATCAGCGAGCTGGCTCACCGCTACCGTTCGCCGGAAACCGGGGTGACTCAGGCACTGGCCGCGCTGGAAAACAAACTCACGGGGTTTGCCACCCTGACGGATGGGCTGGATATGTCCCGCTTCCGCCTGATGGACTTTGGCACGCGTCGCCGTTTCTCTCGCGACGTTCAGCAGGCCATTGTCGAGCGTCTGCAGCAGGAGCCGTGGTTCGTGGGCACCAGTAACTACGATCTGGCGCGTCGTCTGAACCTGACACCGATGGGTACCCAGGCACATGAATGGTTCCAGGCACATCAGCAGATCAGTCCAGATCTGGCCAACAGCCAACGTGCCGCACTGGCCGCGTGGCTTGACGAGTATCCGAATCAACTCGGCATCGCCCTGACCGACTGCATCACGATGGATGCGTTCCTGCGTGATTTCGGCCCTGAGTTCGCTGAGCGTTACCAGGGGTTACGCCATGACTCCGGGGATCCGGTTGAATGGGGTGAGAAGGCGATCGCCCATTATCAAAAACTCGGCATCGACCCGATGAGCAAGGTGCTGGTCTTCTCCGATAACCTCGATCTCGCGAAAGCGGTTGAACTCTATCGCCATTTCAGTACCCGAGTGAACCTGAGCTTCGGGATTGGCACCCGTTTAACCTGCGACATCCCTCAGGTTAAACCGCTAAATATCGTGATAAAACTGGTGGAATGTAACGGCAAGCCGGTGGCGAAGCTCTCCGATAGCCCGGGTAAAACCATCTGTCATGACAAAGCATTTGTCCGCGCGTTACGCAAAGCTTTCGATCTCCCTCAGGTCAAAAAAGCCAGTTAAGCGCTTAAGGGAGCCAAATGGCTCCCTACTTCTTATTTATTTCTTAATTCTTCTCTTTTGACTGCGAAATTTACTTGTCTGATAGCGGATGGCAGGTAACATAGATATCCCCCCATAAGGGTGGACAAGTGTTTATTTTTTCCGACTATTAACAGAGAGAATATTATGAGCGTTGTGCCTGTAGCCGACGTACTCCAGGGCCGTGTCGCTGTTGACCAGGAAGTCACCGTGCGCGGATGGGTGCGTACCCGCCGAGATTCTAAAGCTGGCATCTCCTTCCTTGCCGTCTATGACGGTTCCTGCTTTGATCCTGTACAGGCCGTCATTAATAATTCTCTACCCAATTACAATGATGACGTTCTGCACCTGACAACGGGTTGTTCCGTAATTGTTACCGGCGTGGTTGTTGCATCACCGGGACAGGGTCAGAGTTTTGAAATTCAGGCCACGGCCATTGAAGTGACCGGCTGGGTTGAAGATCCGGACACCTACCCGATGGCAGCAAAACGTCACAGCATCGAATATCTGCGAGAAGTGGCTCACCTGCGTCCGCGCACCAACCTGATTGGTGCGGTTGCCCGTGTCCGCCACACGCTGGCGCAGGCACTGCATCGCTTCTTCGACGAGCAGGGTTATTTCTGGGTGTCTACCCCGTTGATCACCGCCTCCGATACCGAAGGTGCTGGCGAAATGTTCCGCGTCTCGACGCTGGATCTGGAAAACCTGCCGCGCACGCCGGAAGGTAAAGTGGACTTTGACAAAGACTTCTTTGGTAAAGAAGCCTTCCTGACGGTGTCCGGCCAGCTCAACGGCGAAACCTACGCCTGTGCGCTGTCTAAAATCTACACCTTCGGCCCAACCTTCCGTGCGGAAAACTCCAACACCAGCCGTCACCTGGCGGAATTCTGGATGCTGGAGCCTGAAGTGGCTTTCGCAGACCTGAACGATGTCGCTGGCCTGGCAGAAGCCATGCTCAAGTACGTCTTCAAAGCGGTACTGGAAGAACGTGCTGATGACATGAAATTCTTCGCTGAGCGTGTCGATAACGAAGCGATTGCACGTCTGGAGCGCTTTGTTTCCTCCGACTTTGCCCAGGTGGATTACACCGATGCAGTCGCTATTCTCGAGAAATGTGGTGAGACGTTTGAGAACCCGGTTTACTGGGGCGTGGATCTCTCTTCCGAGCATGAGCGGTACCTGGCTGAGAAGCACTTCAAAGCACCGGTTGTTGTGAAAAACTATCCGAAAGACATTAAGGCGTTCTATATGCGCCTTAACGAAGACGGTAAAACCGTTGCCGCAATGGACGTACTGGCACCGGGCATTGGTGAAATTATCGGTGGTTCCCAGCGTGAAGAGCGTCTGGACGTGCTGGATGCGCGCATGCAAGAGATGGGGCTCAATCCAGCGGATTACAGCTGGTATCGCGATCTGCGCCGTTACGGTACTGTGCCACACTCAGGCTTTGGTCTGGGCTTCGAACGTCTGATCGCCTACGTCACAGGTGTTCAGAACGTACGTGACGTTATTCCGTTCCCACGTACGCCGCGTAATGCCAGCTTCTAAGTAACCAAAATCATAATGGCCAGCATTTGCTGGCCATTATTTTATTCTGCTCTGTCAATTTTCGTCAGCGAAAAGTAAGCACCTTTCAACTTTGACCCCGTCACAACCACTAGTTGTTACGTTTTGTTTCCACGAAATATCTACGAACAAAAAATAAACCCTATTCTTATTGCGATTATTTAATCCTCAAGCAATAGCACAAATTTCAACCAAAATCACAGCCATCCAGAAGCCCTTTTTGGGTCATAAGAAAAAATGAGTCGTTGAAGGTGCGCGTATACGAATTGCCTTTATCTAAATTAATTATAAGGAATTCATATATATAGGAATCCACTTGCCGTTTAATTCGCCACGGCTTTCTGAAATTTGAGGTGGTTCACAAAGTTCCGAAAAATACATATTTAGTTACATATAATTTCTTTTTGTTACTCAATCTTGAAAACTGTAGCACTTTCAGGCTAGCGAAACGGTTCTATGAATGGAAAGATGCCTGACAGATACATAAAGACACCAAACTCTCATCAATAGTTCCGGAAATATTTATTGACGGAATTTATTGGCGGCAGTGGCGAGTGTCATAAAAAAACCAATGAGGGTAATAAATAATGATGAAGCGCAATATTCTGGCAGTGGTAGTCCCTGCCCTGCTGGTAGCCGGTGCAGCTAACGCTGCAGAAATCTATAACAAAGACGGCAACAAACTGGATCTGTACGGGAAAGCAGTTGGCCTGCATTACTTCTCTGATAATGACGGCAACGATGGCGACAAAACTTATGCTCGTCTGGGCTTCAAAGGCGAAACCAAAATCAACGACCAGCTGACCGGCTATGGTCAGTGGGAATATAACTTCCAGGGTAACAACTCTGAAGGCGCTGATGCTCAGTCAGGTAACAAAACCCGTCTGGCATTCGCAGGTCTGAAATTCGGTGACGCAGGTTCCTTCGACTACGGTCGTAACTATGGCCTGGTTTATGATGCAATCGGTATCACCGATATGCTGCCTGAGTTCGGTGGTGACACCGGCGTGAGCGATAACTTCTTCTCTGGTCGTACTGGTGGTCTGGCGACTTACCGTAACAGCGGCTTCTTTGGCCTGGTTGATGGTCTGAACTTTGGCGTTCAGTACCTGGGCAAAAATGAGCGTACCGATGCATTGCGTTCCAACGGTGACGGCTGGGCAACCTCTCTGAGCTATGATTTCGATGGCTTCGGTATCGTCGGTGCTTACGGCGCGGCTGACCGCACCAATGCCCAGCAGAATCTGCAATGGGGTAAAGGCGATAAAGCTGAGCAGTGGGCAACCGGTCTGAAATATGACGCGAACAACATCTACCTGGCAGCATTGTACGGTGAAATGCGTAACGCGGCTCGTCTGGACAATGGTTTCGCTAACAAAACTCAGGACTTCTCTGTTGTAGCTCAGTATCAGTTCGACTTCGGTCTGCGTCCATCCATCGCTTACTACAAATCTAAAGCGAAAGACGTAGAAAACATCGGTGACGAAGACTACATCAACTACATCGACATCGGCGCGACTTACTACTTCAACAAAAACATGTCCACCTATGTTGACTACCAGATCAACCAGCTGAAAGACGACAACAAGCTGGGCATCAACAACGATGATACCGTTGCTGTAGGTCTGGTTTACCAGTTCTAATCAGTACACCACTTTGTTATATGCTTAATGAACAGGGCTTCGGCCCTGTTTTTTTATGCCTGACAGAAAATAATGGCGACTTTTGAAAAGCCGCACGCTTTTCGTCGCAAACGGTTGGCATTTTGTAAATCTACCGTTAACCTGATAGCGGATTTCACTTCTGTAATCACAATGGAACTTCGTCATGTTTGAGAACATTACCGCCGCTCCTGCCGACCCTATTCTGGGCCTGGCCGATCTGTTTCGTGCCGACGACCGCCCTGGCAAAATCAACCTGGGTATTGGTGTATATAAAGATGAAACCGGCAAAACCCCGGTACTGACCAGCGTAAAAAAAGCTGAGCAGTATCTGCTGGAAAATGAAACCACCAAGAACTACCTCGGTATTGATGGTATTCCTGAGTTTGGTCGTTGCACGCAGGAGCTGCTGTTCGGTAAAGGTAGTACAATTGTGAGCGACAAACGCGCGCGCACAGCACAAACGCCTGGCGGTACCGGCGCACTGCGCGTGGCGGCGGATTTCCTTGCAAAAAATACCGCTGTTAAGCGTGTCTGGGTGAGCAATCCAAGCTGGCCGAACCATAAGAGCGTCTTTAACTCTGCGGGTCTGGAAGTGCGCGAATATGCGTATTATGACGCCGCACACCACGCTCTGGACTTCGATGGCCTGCTGGCAAGCCTGAGCGAAGCACAGGCAGGTGACGTGGTACTGTTCCACGGTTGCTGCCACAACCCAACCGGTATTGATCCTACGCTTGAGCAGTGGGAACACCTGGCTAAGCTCTCCGTTGAGAAAGGCTGGCTGCCGTTGTTTGACTTCGCCTATCAGGGCTTTGCCCGTGGTCTGGAAGAAGATGCTGAAGGTCTGCGCGCATTCGCAGCTGTCCATCAGGAGCTGATCGTTGCAAGCTCCTACTCCAAGAATTTTGGCCTGTACAATGAGCGCGTAGGCGCCTGTACGCTGGTCGCGGCAAGCGAAGAGACCGCAGAGCGTGCGTTCAGCCAGATGAAATCTGTGATCCGCGCAAACTACTCTAACCCACCGGCACACGGTGCCTCTGTCGTTGCCACCATTCTGAGCAACGATGCGCTGCGTGCGATCTGGGAACAAGAGCTGAACGATATGCGTCAGCGTATTCAGCGCATGCGCCTGCTGTTTGTAAATACTCTGGCTGAGAAAGGGGCTGACCGTGACTTCAGCTTTATTATTAAGCAGAACGGGATGTTCTCTTTCAGCGGCCTGACCAAAGAGCAGGTACTGCGTCTGCGTGAAGAGTTTGGCGTGTACGCCGTGGCCTCTGGCCGCGTGAACGTTGCAGGTATGACCCCTGACAACATGGCGCCACTGTGCGAAGCGATTGTCGCCGTACTGTAATGTAATTAGCGCCCACAAAAAAGCCTGCACTATGCAGGCTTTTTTTTATTATCCGGATTTACCAGACAGGCATTTCATCCTGAAGGAAGGGGTTATGCACCCGCTCGTAGCCCAGCGTCGACATCGGGCCATGTCCAGGGATAAACGTCACGTCATCACCCAGTGGCAATAACTTCTGTTTAATCGACTGGATCAGCTGTCCGTGGTCGCCACGCGGAAAATCGCTGCGTCCTACGCCACCTTTGAAAATCACATCGCCGGAAATCAGCAGACGAGACTGGTCATCAAAGAAGACGATATGGCCTGGCGTATGCCCAGGACAATGCAACACCTGTAAAGTCACATTCCCTACGTTCACACGCTCTCCTTCGTTTAACCAGCGATCGGGCGTCAGCGGCTGACACTCATCGAGGCCAAACATGCGGCTTTGGGCTGGCAAACCCTGCAGCCAGAACTCATCTTCTTTTTCCGGACCGATCACCGGCACACCATAGTGCTGTGCCAGCTCCGCCGCTGCGCCGACATGGTCAAGGTGACCATGCGTCAGTAAAATCTGCATCAGCGTCACACCGCTTTCTGCAACTTCCTGTTTGATCTTCTCAGCGTCACCGCCGGGATCGACAAGCGCGGCCAGTTTGGTTTGCTCACACCAGATCAATGAACAATTCTGGGAGAACGCCGTAACCGGAATAATACGATAGTTCATACTGCTCCTGTGTTTCGTTATTACCAGTGCCGAACTGGACCGGTATCAATATGCACAAAGTTACTACTTGGGTAATATCCTACACCACCTGCGCGCATAGATAACGCAGCTTTGCGAATATTGGCTAACGAAACGCCTTCAATATGGAAGTCCATTGCCTGTCCCCTGGTGTGATAGCTTTTTTTCGCTACCCCACGGCTGCGGGCGCGCAATTCATTATTGGTATCAATGGAACGATAACCCGAAATGAGTTGCACCGGCTTGCTGGTACCCAGCAGGCCCTGAAGGCGGAACAACTGGTCAAATAATCCTGGATCGATGGCTTTTACTTTATTCGCGCGGAAATCACGGAAAAAATGGTTAAGTCTTGCTAATTCATCCTGAATATAGCCTCTGCCATCGAAGAACTCCGCCTTTAGCGACTCACCAGTATGCAGATTGTTGAGCGTTAAAATACGCGGACGAGGTGTCGAGAGGGTGGCAAATGCTGGCGTCGGCAGGATGGCCGCTGCGCCGAGCGCAACGCCACCTAACGCCAGCAGTTTGCGGCGATTAGCGTCAAATTTGTCCATGATAATCAGGTCTACAGGTCAAAGAAATCGTAATATGCTTAGCGCACGAAGGGCACCTTAACTGGCAAAACCGACGACGTCAAGGCACCCAACCCCAGCAAATACGCGGCTTCCAGCCATATCGCCACGTATTTACCCTAACTTACGACAACCTTTTTTCCCGAACTGCTTCATTTACCTGATTAATTGTTCAGCTTTTGGCAAAATTTGTGCGCCGGATCGCGCGGTGAGATCATAATTGTAAATATCTGTACGATACTGAGTACGCCCATCTTCGCCAACAAACGCCGTCAGATAGTAAAGATTGACCGGAATATTGTGTCGAATATTAACGTAACGCGTATCCCCTTGTTTCAGCGCATCAGAAATGCGCGTATCGTTCCAGCCCGCATCCTGCAACAGCATATTCGCCAGTTCCGATGCCTTATTCACACGAACGCAGCCTGAGCTGAGCGCGCGGGCATCTTTCTGGAACAGATTATGGTTCGGCGTATCATGCAAATAGATAGCGTCCGAACTTGGCATGTTGAATTTATAGCGCCCCAGCGAGTTATGCGCACCCGGAGCCTGCTGGAAACGGAATGGCAGGTTCGACGGCGTAATCGTTGACCAGTCAACCATCCACGGATCGATCGTCTCTTTGCTGTTCCAGCCGCGGATCACCGTATAGTTATGACGCTCCAGATAGCCAGGATCGTTCCAGACTTTAGGCAGAATATCCTTACGCGCCAGCGTCGGCGGCACGTTCCACGGCGGGTTTACCACCACGTTATTCAGGGCGCTGCTCATCATCGGCGTTTTTCGGTCAGGCCGCCCCACAATCACCCGGGAGGCCAGCACCTCGCTACCGTTCTGATAATAAACCAGCGAATATGCCGGAATATTCACCATAATCCCGGTCGACAGCGTTCCCGGCAGCAGGCGTAAACGCTGGATATTCAGCGCCAGCACCCCAGCGCGCTGAGCAGGCGAGACGTTCAGCCAGTCGCGGGTGGATGGACCGATCACCCCGTCTGCGCCCAGCCCCTGCGCGGCCTGGAACTGCTTAACCGCCGCGACCAGCTCGCGATCGTAGGCGGCGGGTTTGTTGCTCTGTGCAACGGCCTTTTTCTCTTTTACCGGGGCCGACGGGCTGACGACCGCGCTTTGCGTATCGTCGCCAGGCAGCGCAATCTTAGGGCCGCTTTCGAGAATGCCGGAGCGTTTCATAATTTCGCGGATTGCCGGGACATCGCTGCTCCACTGCCCCGGACGAAGCGTGGTTGTGCCACGCACCTGAGGCCACGGGCGGGAATCGGCAACCAGCTCAAGCAGCGACTGATGCATGGTGGCATATTGCGGATGCGCCGGCGCCAGGCTTGCGATAAAGCGCGGCAGCTCTCCGTTATCCAGCGCCAGTTGCCACTGGTTAATGACCGACAGCGCCGGCGTCGCCAGCTTGTACGGTTTTTCACTGTATAACCAGCGGTTGCCATTGACCGGAATACCCGCCACAAACTGGAGGTAGCCCATCATGGCATCAGACAGCACCACATCGCGCGCCTGACCGGTTACAGTCGGATCGGTCAGGAGCTCAACCCAGGTGGTGAATTGCGGCTGAAAACCTGCAATGGCGACTTCCGCCAGTTGCTGCTGAAAAGCCCGCACGGCGTCCCGGTTTTCCCACATCGGCTTCATATCACGTGCGGCATAAAGCAGCGCAAGCTGGTTAATGTAGGCAGGCGTATATCCGGCAGGAAGTCCGGTAAGAAGCTGCTGGCGGAGCGCGCCGGCGTCGATACCTTCGGGTAGCGGCCTGATACCCGCCATAATGGCCGTCGCCGGAGATTGATCCAGCGGTTGTGACAGCGACGTCGGCTGCGCACCCATCGTCGCGGAACTGTCTGACGGTACAACTTCAGGCTCATCGGCCTGAGCGCTTAACAGTGGAGCAAACATCACCGCCAGACACAAACTCAACGCTGACAGCTGATGACCACGATTTTTCTTTAGCAACATCCCTTGCCCCCTGTTTTCTCACGACATGCCCATCACACTGGGGCTTTTATTCATTATAGGAAGGCACAAACGCAGTTGCCTTACCTTATGTAAAGAAGTTTAAAGATAACGCAGCCGTAAGCATAAGTTAAGCGTAAAAAAAAAGCGGCGCTAGTGCGCCGCGCTTTGTAACAACACACCTCAGGAGGCGTCTGCCGTTCCCGGTAATGACTCCGGCGGCTGCGGAGCAAAGCCACGCAGGCCTACAACGTGAACGTGCTCGCTGTTCTGGAACACTTTACGCACCAGTTTGTAGGTGGTGCCTTTTTCCGGACTGATGTTTTCCGGTGCCGCAATGATGAGCTGCATATCCAGACGTTCGCAGAGCTCAAACAGCGTGGCGATGGAACGGGCGTCCAGACGCGCAGCTTCATCAAGGAACAGCAGACGGCATGGGGAAATATCCTTGCCGCGCAGACGACGCGCTTCATCTTCCCAGCTCTGCACGACCATCACCAGAATCGACATCCCGGTACCGATAGCTTCACCGGTAGACAGCGCACCCGATTCAGCACGCAACCAGCCATCTGAGCCACGGTTAACCTCAACTTCCATTTCCAGGTAGTTACGGTAATCCAGCAGCTCTTCACCGATGGTTTGCGGCGTACGTTGCCCCATATCAATCTGCGGATTCAGACGCTGATACAGTTTCGCCAGCGCTTCGGAGAAGGTCAGACGGTTGCTGTTAAACAGATCCTGATGCTGTTCATGCTGCTCAGACAACACATCCAGCAGCGTAGCGTGCGCTTCACGCACGTTTACATTCAGACGTACGCTGTTCACCTGACCAAACGATACGCTCTGCAGACCCTGGTTCAACTGGCGAATACGGTTCTGCTCGCGCTGAATGGTCTTGCGGATGATGTTCGCCACGCTGCGGGAACTGATAGCCAGCTTCTGCTCACGAGAGGTCAGCTCTTCCGTCAGGCGACCCAGTTCAATTTCCATCTGTTCAATGGCTTCAACCGGATCGTCGGTACGAATGATGTCCTGACGAATACGCTCGCGCAAGTGCTGATAAACCGCCACGAAGAACTGAATTTTACGCTCTGGACGTTTCGGATCTTCAGACATGCGCAGCACATCGCGCAGATGTTCGTTATCCGCCACCGCCAGGCGCAGCGCGCCCAGCGCCTTATCCGACATGGAGCGCAGCTCATCGGCAGAGAGGTAGGCCAGTTCACGACGATGCAGGCGGCGTTCAACATTATTGTCTTTCACCATGCGCATTACTGCGCACCAGCCTGCCTTCGCGGTCACTACCTGCTCACGCATTTCATGATAGTCGCGCTCAAGCTTGCGCAGGCGACGCGTCAGGTTATCCATCTCCGCTTCACAGAAGGTCAGCGCTTTTTCCAGCTGATTACGACGCGCACGGTTGTTGCTGAGCTGGCTATGCAGTTCATCACGACGAACACGCGCCCGCTCTTCTGCCCCACTGTCGGCACGAACGCCGATATCCTGCAGCTCTTTCTGCAGATCGTTTAACAGCTCTTTCTTGGTATCAAAGGAGCTTTTTAGCGAGGCCAGAACCTGGTTGTACTGGTTCAACTGGGCCGCGTGGCTACGCATCGCTTCACGGGCACGCGTACGTTCCACTTCAGCCTGCTCAAGGCGCTGGCGTAATTTCTCGTTCAGATCGCTGTTACCGCTCAGCATTTCCGCCGAGTCTGAATAACCGAAGTGAGCGCGACGCTGCACCACTTCCGTCAGGGCAAACGCCTGCTGGCGTGCTTCACGCTGCACCTGCTGGGACCAGGCATAATCTTCTTTTAGCTGCTCAAACTGCTCTGGATCGCTTTGAAGCACCGAAACGACCGGCTCCAGCTTCGCCAGCTGATTACCATGCTGCTGCACAAAGCGCGCGGCTTCCTGCGCTTCATCCAGACGTTCCTGGATTTCATCCACGCGGTCAGCCAGCGTATCATCCGCCAGCAGATTCAGACGCGGCAGAATACGGTTAAGGGCAGCAACGCCCTCTTTTGCCTGTTCAAACTGAACGCGACTCTGTTGATTATCACTTTCATGGCTGGCAATCGCGCGCTCGAGTTCACCACGACGGGTGGTAAGCTTGCGAATTTCCGCTTCCGGGTCAGCCTCAAAAGCCACTCCCAGATGACTACCGATAAAGCGGCTAAACGACTGATGCAGACGCTGGGTTTTCTGCACGTCAAACGACAGGGTCGCAAAACGTTCAGACAGCGTTTCACGCTCAGCGTGCAGGCTTTCAATACGGCTTTCACGCGCAGCGCGGCCAAACAGAGGAAGTTCCGGGAAGCGCGAGTAACGCCACTGACGGTCAGCGATTTTCACCACCACCGCTTTTTCCAGCTCATCAACGCTGAACACGCTGTCATCAAATGACTGCGGATCCCCTTCAATCAGATAGAGATCTTCCGGGCAATCTTCCAGCCCTTCAAGCTGATCGGCAATCAATGACAGATCCGGCACCACAATCGCGTTACGCGACGGGCCGTACAGTGCGGAGAAGTACGGCGCATCGTCCAGACCAACATCGTCATAAATTTCAGACAGCAGCACACCGCCAAAACGCTCCGCCAGCGTATTCAGGCGTGCATCTTCCGCACCGCCCGGCTGGCTTAAGCGTTCAATCTCTTCGTCAACCTCACGCTTGCGCGCGCCAACTTCATCACGCTCAACAATGGCCTCTCGCTCACGCTCCAGCAGCTGTTGCAGGTATTCCGTCACTTCCTGGCTGGATTCGAAGGTTTCGCCACACTGTTCGCTGAGCTGGTTCAGGCTGCTTTGTGCCGCCAGCCAGACGGGTGCGCGTTGCAACAGCGTCTGCGAGCGGGACTGAAGCTGCTCCAGCTCCTGACGCAGCGTCATACGCTGTTCACTGGCGCTGGATACCGTATCGGACAGTGCGGCGATACGGGCTTCCAGCTCCTGATGCAGGGCCTCAAGCTCGTCGATGTCGTAATGTTTACCCTGACGCTTGCAGAACTCAGCCAGCAGACGCTCGGCCTCCTGCTGCTCGCGCAGACGCTGTTCCAGCTCGTTCAGACGCATACGCAGCGGCTGGACCTGCTCGGCCAGATGACGCTGGTTTACACCATCGCGCAGCAACTCACGGGCAACATCCCACGCTTCATTTCGCGTCAGCGGGCCGTTAATCGCCACCACCAGCTGATAAGCTTGTTCAAACTGGCTGTGCGCGGTCTGCGCGACGCTCATTTTCTGTTCGAGAGAGAGCAGTTTTTCCGTGGCTTCCTGTTCTTTCGCCTGGAAAGTATCCAGCCACTCGTCAGCGCTGTCCGGCGTCAGGTCAGGCAGATGGCACAACTCTTTCGCACGCTGCAAAGCCTGCAGGGCCTGGTTGTACTGAATCGCTCGCGTCTGCTGCACGTCCAGCGCCTGCTGGTAATCGGCGAGCTGGCTTTTCAGCTCATCCACTTCCAGCTCGGCGGCTTCGGCACGCGCTTCGTTCTCTTCCTGCATGTCGGCGGCTTCGGCCACCACTTCATTTTGCTCTTCGAGACGAATTTGCAGCTCATCGAGATCGGCTTCGTAGCGCTCGATTTTTTCCTGCTGGCGCAGCGCGGTCTGAACCAGGTTCAGGTGATCGCTGGCGGCCTGATAATCGGCTTCCAGATCGCCCTCAGCCCCGTTGTGTTCACCCAATTCACGGGCCATTTCAACGTGCTTATACTGCTCGGCCACCAGCTGTTTACGGGAGGTGAACAGCTCGCGGCGGTACTCTAATGCCTGATCGAGATGCACGCGACGCTCGTTGGCGTGGCGCATATAGTCCGCTGCCACATAGTTAGTGGCTTCACTGATCAGGTGTTTAAACAGATCGCGGTCAGACTGGGTAACGCGAATTGCTTCCAGCGTCATGCGGTTTTCACGCAGCGCGGCTTCCATGTCCTGGAAGGCCTTACGCACGCCGCTGTTTTCCGGCAACAGGTAGTCACGCAGGGAGCGGGTAATGGCGCTGGAGATCCCGCCGTACAGGGAGGCCTCAATCAGACGGTAGTATTTGCTGCGGTCGGATGCGGTGCGCAGACGACGCGCCACCACGCCCAGATCGAACATCAGGGAGTGGTAATCGGTTATCGAGTTAAACTGCTTGAACTGCACGCCTTCGATGGCTTCGAGCTTATCTTTTAGCTCCTGCAGCGTCAGTACCCGCGCCTGACGCTCATTGAGCGTTTCCGTCAGCAGCGCCGTTGGCTGCATAGACGTTGGCAGCCCCTGGATCGCGAACGGTTTGATATCTACCTTTCGGTCGCGACCGGCGACCTGCTGCAGACGCACGCC
Source organism: Enterobacter sp. WCHEn045836 (assembly GCF_003965585.1). Lineage (NCBI taxonomy): Bacteria > Pseudomonadati > Pseudomonadota > Gammaproteobacteria > Enterobacterales > Enterobacteriaceae > Enterobacter > Enterobacter sp. WCHEn045836. Next base: position 28,791 of record NZ_RXPT01000015.1, on the reverse strand, counting down.
CACCACCACACGCTGGTGACGGGAGTTGATCACATCCAGCACCGAATAACAGACGCCAGCTTTGAGCTTACCGTGCAGGCCTTTATCGCGGGAGCCGCTTGTTGCACCCGCTTCGGTGGTGTTACGGAAGTGCAGCAGCGTCAAATCAGGGATCAGCGCCGTCACAAAGGCCGCCATGGTGGTGGATTTACCCGCACCGTTACCGCCGGAGAGCGTTGTCACCAGCTCATCGAGATCAAAGGTTCGGGCAAAGAAGCCGTTCCAGTTAATCAGCGTTAGTGAGCGAAATTTACCGCGTTCAATCATTACTCTTCCTCCCCGCTATCCGGCTGATTGTCTTCAGGCTCGTCATTGAGCTGCAAATGGTTTTCCACCGGCATCGCCTCACCGTCGCGGATCATGCGAAGCTGCGCTTCACGCGCGTCGTCGCCCGCACGCACGTCGGCACCGAAGCGGAAAACAGATTCCGTAATGCGGAATTTGCTGCTGTCGTGGCCCATAAACCAGACCATACCCAGACGACGCAGACGGTTCAGGGAAGAGCGAACTTTTTCCTGTAATTTCTGACGATCGAGATCCGACCCCGTAGAACGGTTGTTCACAAGCTTCAGCAGCTTGCTTTCGTCTGCCAGCGTCAATAGCTCATCGTAAAGCTCTTGCTGGGTGAAAATCCCTTCATTTGCCAGACGTTCCGGGCTGAGGTAGAGGTAGCACAGAATTTTGCCGACCATCATATCCAGCTCGGAGAGCACGGAGCGCGGAATAAGCGTAGTGGAACGCGGGCGCAGGTAGAAGAAACCTTCCGGCGCGCGGATAAGCTCAACGTTATAGCGAGCGTAAAACTCTTCCAGATACTCCTGGAAGTCCATCAAAAAGGCGTGATTATCCAGCTCGTCGAGGCCAATATGACGACCGGCACGCAGCTGGCTGTCCAGCGCCGGAAATAACGGATTCGCCAGCGCCTGTGCCAGCTTTAATGGCATCACTTGTTCAATATTTGTCAATGACATGCGCCTGTACCTTGGCTCCGTAATCGTTAATCGGCTGCCACTTCGGCGGCAGTCCGGTGAAATCTGCTTGCGCGATACCCAGGCGAACCGCCTGGTCTACCACAATGCGGGCAACGTCGAAGTGGCGCGCGCGAGGATATTGCGCCAGATAGTCGCGCACCACGAGACCAAGATCCAGCGGTACCTGTCTGGTTTTGTAGACAGCGAGCTGTTCTTCGATCATGGCCGCAAGTTGCTCACGAATTTCGTTGAATTCTTCGTATTCCAGATCCGGTGGCAGTTCACCGGTGACCTCTTCATCACGCAACGCCATCTCTTCGTCACGCATATCGAGCAGACGATCGGCATTGGCGTAGGTTAGCGCCCACGGCGCATCGAAGTAGGTTTGAACAGACTGACGCAGACGCTGAGCAAAGACGCGGTTTTTATCCATATCGATGGCGGTACGGATAAATTTATGTACATGACGATCGTAACCGATCCACAGGTCAATCGATTGTTGGCCCCAGCTAATGATGCGATCGAGCTTGCTCTGCAAATCAAAGACCAGACGGTCGATAAAATGCAGATCGTCATGTGCCATGGTCGCATCCTGAATGCGCAGCAGGTTGGCCTGCAGCTTATCCCCTGCGGCCTCCAGCGTATCCTGCAGTTCGCGCAGCGTGCCGGAGGTTTCCGACAGCAGCAGTTCACAGCTGGAGATGGCCGCGCGCCAGTCTTTATTCAGCAGTTGTGCGATATCGTCCTTCACCTGCTGCTGCTGTTCGTCCATCAGACGCTGGGTCAGATCGATACTGTCGAAAATCTCCGCCACCGAGTATTTCAGCGGTGCGTAGACATTGCGGTGCCAGTGGAACTCATCACCGTTTTCATCCGCGGCATCGGCCGCACGCTTAAGCTCACCCGCCACAATCGAGAGCTGCATGGAAAGACGCAGCGTGGAAAATTCACGCTGGCGGATGTAGTAATCGGTAATGCCGATGCCTAGGGGTGTCAGTCGATAGATGGCATTTCCTTCGGCCTGCTCGCTGGTAAAGCGGTTCAGCAGACGTTGACGCACCATATCGTTGATTGCGTTGTTGGCACGCACGCTAATGGTTTCGCTGGTTTGCTCAAACGCATCACTCACATGGCGGAACGCATCCACCAGTTCACCCTCGCTCATTTCACCATCCAGCCGTTCGCCGTTCAGCGTGGCAACCGCCAGCAGGAAAGAGAGTCTGTCTACCGGCAGCGAGATGGAGAAATCGTTTTTCCTGGCCCAGGCAACCAGTTCGGGGACTGTCTGGGAAAATTCACTCATAGGTTATCCTTGCATCTGCGGCTTGTGCGCGGTGACGTGAATATAGCGGCCAAGACTGATAAAAGGCTCCTGACGGCAATACCGCGTTTCTAATTCTGTTAAGGTGTCAAAACAGTCACGCTGTTTGTGTTTTTCACGCAGATAATCATGAAACACCCTGACGCCTGTCTTTCCGGTGATCTGCCAGCCGATCTCTTCCAGCCAGCCGTAAACCTGCTGGGGATCGCGCGGATAGTCCGGGGAAAGCGTGCGCTTTTTCTTTTTCGGCATCCCGACCTGAACATAGTCAAAGTTACCCGCCACCATGTTGTGCATCAGGAAGCCGTTAGCATTGTAGAACATCAGCGACAGCGTACCGCCCGGGCGTAGCATCGACCACAGGGTCTTTAACACGCTTTGCGGATCGGCTACCCATTCCAGCACCGCATGAAACAATATCAGATCAACCTGGGTTTCCAAATGCTGTGCGATGTCCTGAGCGGCGCATTGTACAAAATGCATGTTGTCGCTCACACCTTTCTCCTCTGCTGCACGCGTGGCACGCGCAACCATCTCAGCAGAAAGATCGCAAAGTGTGACGTGATGACCGCGCTCTGCCATTTTTATGGCCGTCTGCCCTTCACCGCCTCCGGCGTCAAGCACGCGCAACGTTTGACCGCCATACGTGGCCAGAATGGCGTCCAGATCCTGCCAGAGGATCGTCTGACGTAACTGCCCTTTTGTCGTGCCGTAAATGTTGCGCGAAAACTTTTCCGCGATGTCATCAAAATTGCGATCCCGCATTGGGAGAGTTCCACTCGCTAACTGCAAAACCGCTATTTTGTCACACCCGCGCGGAGAATGAACCTCTCTGGTGTAATATCACGGGTATTCGCCTGCTATATGGTTAAAAAAGGAACCAAAAAGGATGCTTTTTACCCTGAAGAAATACATTGGAGGCATGATGCTTCCCCTTCCGCTACTGCTGCTCATCATCGCGCTCGGGCTGGTGCTGGTGTGGTTTAGTCGCTTTCAGAAAAGTGGCAAAACGCTTATTACATTCGGCTGGCTGGTACTGCTGCTGCTGAGCCTGCAACCCGTCGCGGACAGACTGTTACGTCCCATCGAAAACACCTACCCAACCTGGCAGGGAAAGCAGAAGGTGGAGTACATCGTGGTGCTGGGGGGCGGGTATACCTGGGATCCAAACTGGGCCCCCAGTTCCAACCTGATCAATAACAGTCTGCCGCGCCTGAACGAAGGTATTCGCCTGTGGCTGGCTAATCCGGGATCGAAAATGATCTTCACCGGCGCGCCAGCCAAAACCAACCCGGTCAGCACGGCTGAAGCGGGAGCCAGGGTCGCGGAGTCACTCGGTGTGCCGCGTTCCGCGATTATCACGCTGGACAGTCCGAAAGATACCGAAGAAGAAGCCGCCGCGGTGAAACAGGCTATTGGCGATGTGCCGTTCTTACTGGTGACGTCTGCTTCGCATCTGCCAAGGGCAATGATTTTCTTTGAAAAACAGGGTCTGCACCCGCTTCCTGCCCCGGCGAACCAGATGGCCATTGACGCCCCGCTCAACCCGTGGGAACGGGTGATCCCGTCCCCGATGTGGTTGATGCATAGCGATCGCGTCGGCTATGAGACGCTGGGACGCGTCTGGCAGTGGCTGAAAGGTTCGTCAGGCGAGCCAGGGCAGGAGTGATTTTATCGCAAGGTCGAAGTTGGCGCGGTTGAAACGTCCGGTATTCACCAGTTGCGCCACTTCATCCCATAGCAGATAGAGCCAGCGCCGCCAGAGAAACGCCTCGGCTACGGGTGCGCGCTGCAGATAGTGCCACAGTAAACCTTCAGCGGCCGCGCTGTCGCTGAGCCTGAACAACTCGTACTCGCGCGGAGCCCAGAGCATGACCCCCGGCCCCAGCATTGCCAGGAGCTGATCGCTGCGTGAATCTTTTAGCATGCTGCGCAGCGTAAAATTACCGTGTATCAACACGCAGTTGTCGTTAAAGCCGTCAAACAGCGCCGGTAAACACTCGCGGGTGCGGAAAAGAATCCGTTTGTCCTGCATGGTTAAGCCGGTGTTGTTGAACTGATTAAGCGTCCCCCACAGCACCTCTACACGCTGGCGATACCACAGCGGCCAGAGGTTTTCCTGCGTGCTGTCGACGGGGCCAACCAGACCACGGCTATCCTGCCGGTGCCACGCCAGCAGCGCCTCAACGATCTGGTCTTTCAGCTGTTCCCAGCGCTCTGGCGTACGCGCCGGGGCTTCAACGGATACCCCGCGTAAACGCTCAATCAGCAGAACATCCGGGCCGGGGTGTTCTTCATGCGTCATCACGCCGTACACCGTCGGCATACGCACGGTTCCTTGCCGCGCGAGCATAGAAATTTTCCAGGCGAGCTGTCTGGCAACGCCCGGTGAGGTAAAACTTCGGGCCATGAGCGGCATTGGGTTTCCCTGACTGTCGTACAACGACCAGAGCGCGGTATCTGCCTTTTCACTCACACATTCAACCCGGCTTAATTTCTCGCCAAGCAGGTGACTCAGTTCGGCACGCAGCTGTTCCATATGAGATTACCCCTATTAAGACTACTGCTTTTATAATGAGCGTGCAGGACGCAGATGTCACCCTGCGGAGATCAATTATGGAAAAGAAAGGGAAAATAAACCGGAGAGAGCATCCCTCCGAAAAGAGGGATGCCGCAAGGATTAACGCAATTCAGCGCGCACGCGCTCAAGATCTTCTGGGGTGTCTACACCCGTTCCAGGCACTTCCTCGGCCACGGCAACATGGATTTTTTCGCCGTACCAGAGCACGCGAAGCTGCTCCAGCATTTCGATATGTTCCAGCGGGCTCGGTGCCCAGCTCACATACCGACGAATAAAGCCCGCGCGATAGCCGTAGATGCCAATATGGCGCAGGAAGGTATCGCCAATAGCCTCTCTGGAGACCGCAAAGCGATCGCGATCCCACGGGATAGTGGCGCGGGAGAAATAGAGCGCATAGCCCTCTGCATCCGTCACTACCTTCACCGCGTTCGGGTTGAATGCCTCGTCCGCGTGGTGAATGGGCACCGCCAGCGTGGCCATACCGACCTGTCGCTGCGCCAGGTTGTCTGCCACCTGACGAACAATGACCGCCGGGATCATAGGCTCGTCGCCCTGTACGTTGACGATCACGGTATCGTCGCTGAACGCACATTTCTCAACCACTTCAGCCAGACGCTCGGTGCCAGACTGGTGATCGGCGCGGGTCATGCACACTTCCCCGCCTGCTGCTTCAACCGCACGCGCAACATCCGGATGATCGGTGGCAATGATAATACGGTCAGCACCGGACTCACGGGCGCGTTCAAGGACATGCACAATCATCGGCTTGCCGTTGATATCCACCAGCGGCTTACCCGGCAGGCGCGTTGAGGCGTAACGGGCAGGAATAATGACGACAAAGCTCATGGTTTGCTCTCTTCGGCCACCAGGGAACGGGCTTCGTTTTCCAGCAGTACCGGAATACCGTCACGCAGCGGGAAAGCCAGGCTGTCCGGTTTGCAAATCAGCTCTTGTTTATCCTGGCTATAGTAGAGTTTGCCGTTGCACACCGGGCAGGCAATAATTTCAAGTAAACGGTGATCCATAGTTCCTCCGTATGGGTAATCGCTAAAGCTTAACACATTCCCTTTTCAGGACGTGCCTGTTTCCCAGCCACTTCGACAGGATGTAAAGAGTCCGTCAGGGACCCGGCCCAGCGTCACTATGCTGGCCCCTTGCCAGCACCCGAACTCATTGATGGCAGACGTTAAGCCTTTTTCCAGGGTCGCGGTTATCCTGATGCCCTCTTCCAGATACAGCGCGATGACTTCTAGCGTGCCGGTTTTACGGTGCATTTTGGCATCCATGCGTCCCACCAGCTGTCCCTTGTGCAGCAGAGGCAAAACAAAGTAGCCGTACTGACGTTTTGGCGCGGGAGTATAGCACTCCAGCCGGTAGCTGAAATCAAACAGCTGCTCGGCCCGTTTTCTGTCCCAGACCACCGGATCAAAAGGTGACAACACTGCGGTATGGGTTGCCTGAAGTTTACCTGCTTCAGCTTGTGGCAGCAGTGGGAGTAAATCCGCATGCAGCCACATATCGCCCAAGCGTTCCACAGAGACCGGGATAACCCGCTGCTCGCGCTGCCAGTTATCCAGCAACGGTTTCAGCACGGGCTGTCGGAGACGATAATAATCGGCCAGCCATTGCGGACGGAAAATCCCCAGACTGCGGGCGCTGTTCTCCAGCATGACGGCTTCGGCGGCTTCCTGAGTGAGCAGGTCGCGCTCGTCGTCCCAGTGAGGCATCACCCGGTGCGTCAGGTCGTACACTCGCTGAAAATTACGCCGTTCGATAACCATCACTTTGCCTGATGTAAACAACCCTTCGAGATGACGCTTATGTGGCTTCCATTCCCACCAGCCGCTTGCCCCTTTCCGTGGGTGCTCGAAATCGGCGGAACGTACTGGCCCCTTTTCCGCAATATGAGCAATAAGCTGCTCAATCTCAGCCGCATGCTCGTGCATCCACGCCTGCCGGTACTTCCAGCCCATTTTTTCCGGGGCAAGCATACGGTGACGAACCAGGGCAAAATCACTGCGGGGCAGAAAACAGGCTTCATGCGCCCAGTATTCCATCAGCTCTCCCTTGCTGAGCGCATCATCAAGCCACTGAGACGGATAATGGCCCAGCCGGCTGAACAGCACCAGGTAGGGGCTACGAGCCACAATATTTATGGTGTCGATTTGCAACAACGACATGCGTTGCACGGTAGTGAGGATATCGGCAGGCTGCGCGCGGCGACGGGGCTTTTTAAGGAGTCCCTGCGCGGCAAGGTGTAAATTACGTGCGGCTGAAAGCGAGAGTTGCGGTAAAGACATGCGTTTTCCTGTCAGTCAAAGCGCCACCAGAACCGCGTAAGCTGTTAATGCACCAACGCAATCAGTTCCTGGAGCAAGTGTTCCGGTTGCTCACCGCTGAGTTCAGCGTCAACCGGCAGATACCACCAGTTTTCTTTCGCAAAGGCACGGCATTTCACCGCATCTTTTTCAGTCATGATTAACGTCTGACCGGACGTCGTCAAGGCGTCTACCTGTTCCGCCACCAGCGCCTGGTGATCGGCCAGTGGAACACGTTTTTCAATCCGGGCACCACACTGTTCCAGCGTCGCGAAGAAACGCGGAGGATGACCAATGCCCGCCATCGCGACCAGCGCGGGTAGCCGGGAAACGGCCTGTCGTTCACCGGTCAACAGGTTAACCGCCATGCCTGGCTGGAGGTGCATCGGGATCTCATCCGGCCTTGCAGCACCGCCATTAACAATCACCGCATCCACGGACTTCAGGCGCGAAGCGCGTTCACGCATGGGGCCTGCAGGCAGCCACCAGCCATTGCCAAAACGGCGGACGCCATCAATGACCACAATCTCTTTATCACGCGCCAGCGCGTAATGTTGCAGGCCATCATCGGTAATGATTATTTGTACGTCGTGTTCAGCAAGCAGCGCCTGAACGGCGTCACTGCGTACCGGAGACACTGCGACAGGCGCGCCAGTACGCTGATAAATCAATACTGGCTCATCACCTGCCTCGGCGGTCGTCGTGTCCGGCGACAGGAGCAGTGGATAGTGCGCCGCTTTGCCGCCGTAACCTCGCGACACCACGCCGGGGCGGATGCCGCGCTTTTGCAGTTGCTCAACCAGCCAGATGACCACCGGGGTTTTACCGTTCCCCCCTGCCGTGAGGTTACCCACCACAACAACCGGTACCGGCGCGCGCCACGCACGCTTTAGCCCCAGACGGTAAAACAGACGAATAACGCCGCTCACCAGGCCATACAGCCAGGAGAGCGGCAGAAGCAGCAGCCACAGCGGGGACTCACCGGACCAGATGCGGGCAATCATTCGCCGAACTGCATCTTATGGAGCTGAGCGTAAACACCACGGTGCGCCAGTAAATCCGTATGGCTACCGCGCTCTACAATGACCCCATCCTCCACAACGACGATTTCGTCAGCCTGTTCGATAGTGGACAGACGGTGCGCAATCACCAGTGACGTACGGTTCTTTTGCAGTTCATCCAGCGCGGACTGGATTGCGCGTTCAGACTCTGTATCCAGCGCAGAGGTTGCTTCGTCGAGGATCAGAATAGGGCTGTTACGCAGCAACGCACGGGCAATGGCGATACGCTGACGCTGTCCACCGGAGAGCAGAACGCCATTCTCACCGATGATCGTATCCAGACCGTTGTCCATCTTGTTGATAAAGTCCATGGCATAGGCCATGCGAGCGGCTTCTTCAATTTGCTCGCGGCTATACTCTTCAGTGCGCGCATAGGCAATGTTGTTCGCAACAGTATCGTTGAACAGATGCACGTTCTGAGAGACCAGCGCAACCTGGTTACGCAGCGACTGCAGGGTGTATTCCCGCAGGTCGTGACCGTCTAACAGAATTTCACCTTCGTCAATGTCGTAGAAACGGGTGATCAGGCTGGCAATAGTGGATTTACCCGAGCCGGAACGGCCGACCAGCGCCACGGTTTTACCGGCCGGAATGGTCAGGTTGATGTTACGTAATGCTGGAACTTCACGACCAGGATAGGTGAAGGTCACGTTGCGGAATTCGACATCGCCCTTTGCGCGCTCGATGACGCGGGTACCTTCGTCTTTCTCTTGCTCGGAATCCAGGATGCTGAACAGCGTCTGGCATGCAGCCATCCCGCGCTGGAACTGGGCGTTAACGTTGGTCAGCGACTTCAGCGGACGCATCAGCGCAATCATGGAAGAGAACACAACGGTGATGGTCCCCGCCGTCAGCGTTTCCATTACGCTCGGGAAGCTTGCCGCATACAGGACGAATGCCAGAGCCAGAGAGGCAATCAGCTGAATAATGGGGTCAGAGATTGAAGAGGCCGAGACCATTTTCATCCCCTGCAGACGCATTTTGTTGCTGACCTTATCGAAGCGTTTTGTTTCGACATCCTGTCCGCCGAAAATTAACACCTCTTTATGCCCTTTCAGCATCTGCTCTGCGCTGGTGGTCACCTGCCCCATGGTATTCTGCATGTTCTTACTGATATTGCGAAAACGCTTTGAGACGACGCGGATCGCGACAGAAACCACCGGAGCCAGCACGATAAGGATCAGCGACAGTTGCCAGCTGTAATAAAACATCATCACGAACAGGCCGATAATCGACGCCCCCTCACGCACAACGGTGATCAGGGCGCTCGAAGACGATGAGGCCACCTGCTCGGAGTCGTAGGTAATACGTGACAGTAAGGTACCCGTCGATTGCTTATCAAAGAAGGCCACCGGCATGCCCATCATGTGGCTGAACAGCCGACGGCGCATGGTCATGACCACTTTTCCTGACACCCAGGAGATGCAGTAGCTGGAAATATAGCTGGTGATACCGCGTAAGATCATCAGTCCGATCACCACCAGTGGCATCCATAGCAGCACTGAGCGATCCGTTTTACCAAAACCGTCGTCCAGTAACGGTTTGAGGAGCGATAACATAAAAGTATCGCTGGCTGCGTTGAGGACTAACGCTATACCCGCCACGATCAAGCCTGCTTTAAAAGGTGCAATCATCGGCCAGAGTCGGCGGAAGGTTTGCCACGTGGAGAGATCTTTGTCGTTATGCATTCAAAAAACCAGCATCTGTTGAAATAGCCGCATATTCTACCCGTTATCGACGGGCGCGCCAAACCACTGATGATACCAACGCGGTAAATATTGTTCCCGCAACCGCCGGATTTGCCATGAATGTTGCGAAAACGTCACCGATATTTGTCCGGAATGAGGGGTATCCTGCCAGATATAGCCCTCCTTTCGATAACGTCTGACTACTCTCGTGGACGGGAATCGCCACGCATTGTAACGGGCCGCAGAATCCAGCGCGATTTGTCCCTCCACCCGTTGTACCAGCGGCAACGATGACGAAGTATTACTGCCATGGTGCGGCACCTGTATCACCGTTGACGTCAGATAACGCCAGTAATGGCTAAGCATAGCCTGTTCCGCTTGCGCTTCAATGTCCCCTGTCAGCAAAACACTCTGCTCACCGTCATCGATTTTAACTACGCAGGAGCGATTGTTACCCTGGGTAGAGGATCCCGCCGGTGGCCAGTGAACGGTCAATGTCAGCCCCTGCCATTTCCACTGCTGTCCACGAAAGCAGGGAAGATGCTGTGCCCACCCCAGCGGGCTTCTTACCCACAAGCCGGGCCATGCAGCCTGCAGCGATGCAAGACCACCTGCATGGTCCAGGTGCTCATGACTGAGAATAACGCCCTCTGGTTGCAGGTGATGCCAGCGTAACCACGGAATAATCAGCTGCTGCGCACTGTCTCCCCCAGGCCAGCCGGGACCGGTGTCGTATAGAAGCGCTTTACCCTGCCGCTCAATAACCATTGATAGCCCCTGCCCCACATCCAGCATATGCAACGTCCAGCTATCGGTTTTCTCCGTTCGCATGAATGGAGATGCCAGCACGACAGTTCCGGTCAGACACACCGCCGGCATGCTTTTCCAGGAGCGAAAGCGCCAGCCGATAATGGCCAGCCAGGGCAGCAATGTCAGGTACTGCCAGCGCTCATCGACATCCTGCCAGCCATCAGGCAGGCGCTGCAGCAGCCAGAACAATCCGGCCAGGGACTTATCTGCTGCAAACCATACGCCAGTCTCCAGGGAGGCCAGCGGGAGCATGTGCAGTAGCATACCGAGCAGGATCAGCGGAACCGAGATAAAGGTCACCAGCGGAACGGCAAAGAGATTGGCCACCAGCGAAGAGACGCTGAAGCCATGGAACATCAACACCTGCAAAGGCAGGAGCAGCAGCAACATTCCGACCTGCAGATAAATGAGATTCACCAGGGGGCGCACCCGACGAGTCCAGCGCCAGCTGGGGGCTGGCAACCACTGATACCAGAAAATCAATGCGGCGACGGCAAATGCTGACAGAGCCAGACTCTGAGAAAGCACCGCCAGCGGATCAACGATGAGTATCGCTGCAATACAGCTACACCAGATCTGCCATGCAGACCACTGACGCGCGCCGATCCGCAGAGCGGCCAGCACCGCAAGCGTAATGACCGTGCGTAATGCTGGCGGCTGTAGACCCGTTAGCCATGCGTAGAAAGCCGCAAAAAACAGTCCCGCAAGCTGAGGCATTTGCCAGCGGATCCACTGACACGGCAATAAAAACTGAAAACCCCTGGCAAGCAACCAGACAATGGAAGCCGCCAGTGCGATATGCAAACCCGAGATCGCCATCAGATGCGACGTGCCGGTTTCACGCATCAGGTTTTTTATTTCCCGGGGGACATCCAGGCGTTCACCCATCCCCAGCCCCAGGATCACGGCTCCCCAGCGATAAGGTGAAAGCGTGTCGTGCAGTGATGACAGATAGCGGGCACGAAGACTGCAGCGTTCATCGACGATTGCCGCCTGCGTAAAACGTCCGCTCAGCGTTTGATGTCGGGCAAAAGCATTTCGCTGAGGATCATACCCACCATCATTCAGTTCCCCATGTACAGGCCTGAGCCGGAGCGTCATGGCCCAGCGCTGACCCGCGCACGCCTTTTGTGGCAGGTAATTGCCATAAAGTACGATCCCCGTCGATGCCCACCAGCGTTTGCCATCAAGCGTGACAATCTTTCCCTGATGCATCGTTGCCCCATCGGTGGCCGTGATCTCTACCTCTGCCTTTACCGCACCGGTGGTTAAATGCTGCATCGGCCAGACGCTTTCCTGCGCGGCCAGAATACCCCAGACGCAAAATAGCAAACCGATACCGACAAACTTCAGGCTGACGTTCCGCTGAATGCCCAGCGCTATCCCGCCAGCGAACATGATCCACACGGTTTCGCACGCAGGTAGTTCAGGTAACCAGAGTAGCGGCACTATCGCCAGAATGGCGCACAGACTTAGTGTGGGAATTCCCATTACGACCTCCCTGTTTCAGGGCGGCAGTATGTAAGAAGAGGGAGAGAGGCGTCAGTTGAATAAAATGCAGGTTACAGCGCGCGCTGCACTGTTTTTGTCGGTTTGCAGAAAACGACACGGAGATTGCGGCGCAGCTTCAGAATAAAAACGATAAGTACAAAAAAAGCACCCGAAGGTGCTTTCTTTCGAACCCAGTTTAACCTGATGGCTAAACTCAGTTGCCGTAAATATTGGCGCGATCGCGCAGTTCTTTACCCGGCTTAAAGTGTGGAACGTACTTACCTTCCAGCTCGACTTTATCACCAGTCTTCGGGTTACGCCCGGTACGTGGAGCACGATAGTGCAGAGAAAAACTACCGAAACCGCGGATTTCAATGCGCTCGCCCTGGGCAAGAGTGGTGGCCATATGCTCCAGCATCTCTTTTACGGCATCTTCCACTGCTTTGGCTGGGATATGCGGTTGCTGACTGGCAAGTCTCTCAATCAATTCTGACTTGGTCATGATTCCTCCGGTTCCTTTCAAACCAATTAGCTGAACAGCTCATTAAACAAGGGCGGCCGTAGCCGCCCTTTGTTATTGATTACAGGACGAATCCTGCAATCTGTCAAGTTTGCTCCTCATCCTTCGCGCGATAAATGCGTTACCGCTCAAATGATGCTGAGGACTTGATATTACTCGCCTTTAGCTGCTTTGAAAGCTTCAGCCATTGCGTTGTTAGAGAAGTTTGCATCTTCCTGTTTGTTAACAGTTGCGATTGCATCTTTCTCATCAGCTTCGTCTTTAGCACGAACAGACAGGCTGATTGCACGGTTCTTACGGTCAACACCGGTGAACTTAGCTTCAACATCGTCGCCAACGTTCAGAACCAGAGTGGCATCTTCAACGCGGTCACGTGAAGCTTCAGAAGCGCGCAGGTAACCTTCAACGCCGTCAGCCAGTTCTACGGTTGCGCCTTTAGCGTCAACTGCAGTCACTTTACCGTTTACGATTGCGCCTTTCTTGTTCAGTGCAACCCAGTTGTTGAACGGATCTTCTGCGAGCTGTTTAACGCCCAGAGAGATACGCTCACGCTCTGCGTCAACCTGCAGAACAACTGCTGCGATTTCGTCGCCTTTTTTGTATTCACGAACTGCTTCTTCGCCTGCAACGTTCCAGGAGATGTCAGACAGGTGAACCAGGCCGTCGATGCCGCCGTCCAGGCCGATGAAGATACCGAAGTCAGTGATAGACTTGATTTTACCTTCAACACGGTCGCCCTTGTTGTGGGTTTCCGCGAACTGCTGCCATGGGTTGTTTTTGCACTGCTTCAGGCCCAGGGAGATACGACGACGTTCTTCGTCGATATCCAGAACCATAACTTCCACTACGTCACCAACGTTAACAACTTTGGATGGGTGGATGTTTTTGTTGGTCCAGTCCATTTCGGAAACGTGTACCAGACCTTCAACGCCTTCTTCGATTTCAACGAAGCAGCCGTAGTCAGTCAGGTTGGTCACGCGGCCAGTCAGTTTGGTACCTTCTGGGTAACGCTTAGCGATAGCTACCCATGGATCTTCGCCCAGCTGTTTCAGGCCGAGGGATACACGAGTACGCTCGCGGTCGAACTTCAGCACTTTAACAGTGATTTCGTCGCCCACGTTCACGATTTCGCTTGGGTGCTTAACGCGTTTCCACGCCATGTCGGTGATGTGCAGCAGGCCATCAACGCCGCCCAGGTCAACGAATGCGCCGTAGTCAGTGAGGTTCTTAACGATACCTTTGACTTCCATGCCTTCCTGCAGGTTTTCCAGCAGCTGATCGCGTTCTGCGCTGTTTTCGGATTCGATAACGGCACGACGGGAAACAACAACGTTGTTACGCTTCTGGTCCAGCTTGATTACTTTGAACTCAAGCTCTTTGCCTTCCAGGTGCAGGGTGTCACGGACTGGACGAACGTCTACCAGTGAACCTGGCAGGAACGCACGAATACCATTCAGCTCAACAGTGAAGCCACCTTTAACTTTGCCGTTGATAACACCGACCACAGTTTCAGCTTCTTCGTAAGCTTTCTCCAGCGTGATCCATGCTTCGTGACGTTTAGCTTTTTCACGAGACAGCAGGGTTTCGCCGAAGCCGTCTTCTACTGCGTCCAGAGCAACGTCAACTTCGTCACCTACCTGGATTTCCAGCTCGCCCTGGGCGTTTTTGAACTGCTCTGCCGGAATGGCGGACTCAGATTTCAGACCGGCGTCAACCAGTACTACGTCTTTGTCGATAGCAACAACAACACCGCGAACGATGGAACCCGGACGGGTTTCGATTTCTTTTAAGGATTCTTCAAACAGTTGAGCAAAAGATTCAGTCATGTTTAATCTTCAGGTTAATATTAACGTCCACCTGGCTCCGTGCCGGATGGGGTTGTTTCACATACCCGCCGTCAATCCATTGCAGCGGGGGTACTGCTAAATCGGTCGCGATTACGCGAGTGCCAGTTTCTGGCGCGCATATTGTAGCGCTTTTTCAATCACTTGCTCAATAGTTAAACTGGTGGAATCCAGAACTAGTGCATCTTCTGCAGGAACAAGTGGGGCGACGGCGCGGTTACGATCGCGGTCATCGCGCTCTTTTATCTCGGATAAAAGGCGATCAAAGTTAACACTAAACCCCTTCTCCTGCAACTGAAGCATGCGGCGTTGAGCCCGTTCTTCCGAGGAGGCGTCGAGGAAAATTTTCACTGGCGCATCAGGGAAAACCACCGTCCCCATATCTCGCCCGTCAGCAATCAGACCCGGCGCTTCGCGGAAAGCGCGTTGACGGCGTAACAGAGCTTCACGAACGCGCGGGAAAGCCGCCACCTGAGAGGCCGCATTAGCAACCTCTTGCGTACGAATTTCGCCGCTTACATCTTCCCCTTCCAGGATCACTTCGAGGTTGCCATCGGTCGAGACAAAACGCACATCCAGATGCGCAGCCAGCGGAACCAGCGCCTCTTCAGACGCAACATCCACATGGTGATGCAGCGCTGCCAGCGCCAGCACGCGATAGATAGCTCCCGAATCTAAAAGATGCCATTGCAATGCTTCCGCCATCGCCTTGCACAGAGTTCCTTTCCCTGCGCCACTAGGCCCATCAATGGTGATTACCGGGGCAACTGCCGTCATCTTTTTCTCCTTAATAAAGGCATACCGTTAACATGAACGCCGCGCATTATACGCGCCAACGTGCGCAACTGTTACCTTTGCGTGCAAATTACGGAATTAATGAAGCAGAGTGTAGAAGAAATGGGCGGGAACAAACGTCAGAAAACGTAAGGAAATGCCGCATCGGGTGATGCGGCATCATGTCATCAGGCCAGTGTACTGATGCGGGCCAGCTGTTCGAAATAGTCCGGGAAAGTTTTCGCCGTACATTTCGGATCGAGGATCGTGACAGGTGTATCGGACAACGCCACCAGCGAGAAGCACATCGCCATACGGTGATCGTTGTAAGTGCCAATTTCCGCGAACTGCAGTTTTGCCGGAGGCGTTACGCGAATGTAGTCTTCGCCCTCTTCCACTTCGGCGCCTACTTTACGCAACTCGGTGGCCATCGCGAACAGACGGTCAGTCTCTTTTACGCGCCAGTTGTAGATGTTGCGCAGCGTCGTGGTGCCTTTGGCAAACAGCGCAGCGGTGGCAATGGTCATTGCCGCGTCAGGAATGTGGTTCATGTCCATATCGATGGCATTGAGCTCACCATGTGTACAGGCGATGAAATCATCCCCCCAGGTCACCACCGCCCCCATTTTTTCCAGCACATCAGCAAAACGAATATCGCCCTGCACGCTGTTACGGCCAATACCGGTCACTTTCACGGTACCGCCTTTAATCGCCCCTGCTGCCAGGAAGTAGGAAGCAGATGAGGCGTCACCTTCAACCAGGTAGTTGCCCGGAGACTGATACTGCTGCGCCCCCCGCACCACGAAACGCTGATAAGACTGGTTTTCCACCTCAACGCCGAAGGTTTTCATCAGGTGCAGGGTGATATCAATGTACGGCTTAGACACCAGGTCGCCCTTGATGGTGATAACCGTATCCTGCGGTGCCAGCGGAGCGGTCATCAGCAGTGCCGTCAGGAACTGGCTGGAGACGCTGCCGTCCACCTCAACGTTGCCGCCAGTAAAACCACCGCGAAGGCGCAGTGGTGGGTAATTCTCTTGCTCCAGATACTCAATCTGCGCACCGCCCTGACGAAGGGCATCCACCAGATGGCCGATCGGACGCTCTTTCATGCGCGGCTCGCCGGTCAGAACAATGTTGTTGCTGCCCAGACACAAGGCGGCAGCCAGTGGACGCATGGCGGTTCCCGCGTTACCCAGAAACAGCTCCAGTTCCTCGGCTGAACGTAGCGCACCGCCATTCCCCGTTACTTCACAGCGGGTACGGTCGTCAGACAGCGTGTAATGAACTCCCAACGCTTTCAGCGCATTGAGCATATGGCGCACGTCATCGCTGTCCAGCAGGTTAGTGAGGACGGTGGTGCCGTTTGCCAGAGCTGCCAGCAGCAGAGCGCGGTTCGAGACACTTTTTGAACCAGGCAGATTAATGGTGCCATCTACCCGCGCGATAGGTTGTAACGTCAGGGATTCCATGAAACTTAACTCTCAACTCAACATAATAAAAACCCCGTAGCAGGGCTACGGGGGTGAAAACAGCGCAATTAACCGTGGCGACGTTCGAAGTCAATCATGAAATCGGTCAGGGCCTTAACGCCTTCCAGCGGCATGGCGTTATAGATAGAGGCGCGCATGCCGCCCACCACACGGTGGCCTTTCAGCGCATGCAGACCTGCGGCGAAGGACTCTTCCAGGAAAACTTTATCCAGGTTGCTGTCCGCCAGCTGGAACGGCACGTTCATGCGGGAACGGTTGGCTTTCGCCACATCGTTACGATAGAAATCACTCTTATCAATCACGCCGTACAGCAGCTCAGCTTTCTGCTGATTGATCTTATCCATCTGCGCCACGCCACCGTTTTGCTTCAGCCATTTGAAGACCAGGCCGGAGAGATACCAGGCAAAGGTCGGCGGGGTGTTGAACATGGAGTCGTTATCGTTCAGCACGGTGTAATCGAGAATCGACGGGCAGGATTTATGCGCTTTACCCAGCAGATCGTCACGCACGATGACGATAGTCAGTCCTGCAGGGCCGATATTTTTCTGCGCACCCGCATAGATGACACCGTAGCGGCTGACGTCAATCGGCGCAGAGAGAATGGTAGAGGAGAAGTCAGCGGCAACCACCACGTCTTTACCGAAGTTCGGCGTCTCGTCGATGGCAATCCCGTCGATGGTTTCGTTCGGGCAGTAGTGCAGATACGCGGCGTTGTCAGAGAGCTGCCACTCGTTCATCGGCTTCACGGCACGAAGGCCATCAACGGTTACTTTGGCGTCAATGACGTTTGGCGTGCAATATTTATGCGCCTCTTTCACCGCGCTGGCAGCCCAGTAGCCAGCGTCAACATAGTCTGCCGTGGTTTTGTCACCCAGAATATTCAGCGGTACGCCAGCAAACTGGCCGCGTCCACCACCGTGGCAGAACAATACTTTGTAGTTCGAGGGAATGTTCAGCAGATCGCGAAAATCCTTTTCTGCCTCTTCCGCCACCTGAATAAACTCTTTACCACGGTGGCTGATTTCCATCACCGACGTACCCAGACCGTTCCAGTCACAAAGTTCCTGTTGAGCCTGTTTAAGCACGTCTGCCGGTAACATTGCCGGACCTGAACTGAAATTAAAGACTTGAGCCATTTCCCCTCACCACGCTAAAAGCCATAAGTTATAACTGTGGATATCGGTTTTATCATTCAGTGACACGCGCCGCAATGTCTAAAACTTATGACCGGTGAAATGTGCCCGTCGTCACACAATACAATCTGCCGCCTCGCTGTCACAAAACCGACAAAATGGCTGTCAGATAAGGCGTTTGGCCCGGCTAACCTTCGTCCATTCCGGATTTGTACAGCGGGGGCATAATTGATGATCGCCCACCTGCATGGAGACGACATGGCTGCATCTTACACAGGCATACTCGCCGGACTCCGGCACTGTCTTAAACCGTTCGACCAACATATCCGGCAGAATACACAATCCCGGCTTCACCTCGTCGTCGGGATAGTAATACACGCTGATTTGCCCATTGGTTTCCATTATCGCCAGACGCACCTGCCCAAGCTGTTCCACGCTATTCAGACGCAGCTCCATGAAGAACTCAAATTCGGTCATATTGGCGCTTTGGACATTTTCCCAGGCCAACTGTCCATCCTCAACGATAACGACAGGCTTCCCTTCAAGCATGTCTTCCAGCTTTTCGCTTTTCGACATCAGCCACATGACCAGCCGGTAAAGCAGCGCCAGCGTGACGAAGACAATAAACACCGGCACCATTGGTACATCATCATAAAAAGCGACATCCCCCGCCGCTGAGCCCAGCGTCAGAATGATCAACACTTCAAACAGCGACATCTGCCGCACACCGCGCCGACCAGTGATTTTAAGAAACAGGAAGACCAGAACGAAGGTATACAGGCTACGCAGCGCCACTTCGCCTAAAAATTCGGGTGGGACTTTATCAAACGCCATCCTCTGGAGATCGAATGCTTTCATTTTTCTATGCCTTAACAGTCAGTTACTGACAGTAAGCATAGCCCAGTCTTTTATTTTCGCCGGAGATAGCACCTGTCACGCAAAACCCGTATCATTGCGCGCTTTACGTACGATAAAAGTGAACGCCATGACTCAAACGTTTATCCCCGGCAAAGACGCCGCTCTGGAAGATTCCATCGCTCGCTTCCAGCAGAAACTGACCGACCTGGGCTTTAATATCGAAGAAGCCTCCTGGCTCAATCCAGTGCCTTACGTCTGGTCCGTGCATATTCGCGATAAAGACTGTGCACTGTGCTTTACCAACGGTAAAGGCGCGACGAAAAAAGCGGCGCTGGCTTCTGCGCTGGGTGAGTATTTTGAACGTCTGTCGACCAACTACTTCTTCGCCGATTTCTGGCTGGGTGAAACCATCGCTAACGGCCCGTTCGTTCACTATCCCAATGAAAAATGGTTCCCGCTGACCGAAGACGATGAACTGCCGGAAGGTATTCTCGATGCGCGCCTGCGTGCGTTCTACGATCCGGAAAATGAACTGACCGCCAGCATGCTGATCGATCTGCAGTCGGGCAATGAAGAGCGTGGGATCTGCGCCCTGCCGTTCACCCGTCAGTCTGATGAGCAGACCGTTTACATCCCAATGAACATTGTCGGTAACCTGTATGTGTCTAACGGCATGTCCGCCGGTAACACCCGCAATGAAGCGCGTGTGCAGGGGCTGTCAGAAGTGTTTGAGCGCCACATTAAAAACCGCATCATTGCTGAATCCATCAGTCTGCCTGAAATTCCGGCCGACGTGCTGGCGCGCTATCCGGGCGTGGTGGAATCCATTGCTAAGCTGGAGGCAGAAGGCTTCCCTATCTTTGCGTATGATGGCTCGCTGGGCGGCAAATATCCGGTTATCTGCGTTGTGCTGTTTAACCCAACGAACGGCACCTGCTTCGCCTCCTTCGGCGCGCATCCTGACTTTGGCGTGGCGCTGGAGCGTACCGTCACCGAGTTGCTGCAGGGCCGTAGCCTGAAAGATCTCGATGTATTTACTCCACCAACCTTTGACGACGAAGAAGTGGCCGAGCATACCAACCTCGAAACCCACTTCATCGACTCCAGCGGTTTGATCTCCTGGGACATGTTCAAGCAGGACGCAGACTATCCATTCGTCGACTGGAGCTTTGCCGGTACGACCGAAGAAGAGTTCGCTACCCTGATGGCCATCTTCAACGCGGAAGATAAAGAAGTCTACATTGCTGACTACGAACACCTGGATGTTTACGCCTGCCGTATTCTGGTGCCGGGCATGTCCGATATCTATCCGGCTGAAGATCTGTGGCTGGCGAACAACAGCATGGGTGCGCACCTGCGTGAAACGCTGCTGGCCCTGCCGGGCAGCGAGTGGGAAAAAGAGGATTATCTGAACCTGATCGCCCAGCTGGACGACGAAGGCCATGATGACTTCACGCGCGTACGTGAGCTGCTGGGTCTGGCTACCGGCAAAGACAACGGCTGGTATACCCTGCGCATCGGCGAGCTGAAAGCGATGCTGGCGCTGGCTGGCGGCGATCTGGATCAGGCCCTGGCCTGGACCGAGTGGACCATGGAATTCAACCAGTCAGTGTTCTCTGCCGAGCGCACCAACTACTACCGCTGCCTGCAAACCCTCCTGCTTCTTGCGCAGGAAGAGGATCGTGAGCCACTGCAGTACCTGAACGCCTTCGTGCGCATGTACGGTGCCGAGGCGGTAGAAGCCGCCAGCGCGGCCCTGAGCGGCGAAGCGCCATTCTACGGACTGCAGGCGGTAGACAGCGATCTGAAAGCCTTCCCTGCGCATCAGTCGCTGTTGAAGGCCTATGAAAAACTGCAGAAAGCAAAAGCCGCTTACTGGTCAAAATAAGCGCATATAACATTATCAGCAGTAGGCGTATTTAATCGTCTGGGCTATATTACGGGGCAATTTCATTGCCCCGTTTTTTATTTTTTTCGGCAATGAACGTTGAATGTAATAATAAAGTTAAATATGGGTAAATATAATAATATTTGCCTGGGCTTTACTGTTACTTTTTATGGCAAATACTCCATATTAATTAACTGTTCCAGAGGTGGCCGACCGAAAAAATTCAACTCTTTTCATAACTTTTAAAATTTATTTTTATACGGATAATCAAAAACTTACACCGCATTTGTCGTAAAACCATACACACTGCGGGCCTATAAGCCAGGCGAGATATGATCTATATCAATTTCTCTTCTATAATGCTTTGTTAGTATCTCGTCGCCGACTTAATAAAGAGAGAGTTAGTGTGAAAGCTGACAACCCTTTTGATCTTTTACTCCCTGCTGCGATGGCCAAAGTTGCCGAAGAAGCGGGTGTCTATAAAGCAACGAAACACCCGATGAAGACGTTCTATCTGGCGATCACGGCCGGTGTGTTCATCTCAATCGCGTTCGTCTTCTACATCACTGCCACCACCGGTACTGCCGCGATGCCTTACGGCATGGCCAAACTGATTGGCGGCATTTGCTTCTCACTGGGTCTGATTCTGTGCGTTATCTGCGGCGCCGACCTCTTCACCTCAACGGTGCTGATTGTCGTAGCAAAAGCCAGCGGAAGAATTACCTGGGGTCAACTGGCGCGCAACTGGCTTAACGTCTATGTTGGTAACCTGATTGGCTGTCTGCTCTTTGTTTTGTTGATGTGGCTCTCTGGCGAGTATATGACCGCCAACGGCGGCTGGGGACTGAACGTCCTGCAGACCGCGGACCACAAAATGCACCACACATTTATCGAAGCGGTTGCACTTGGCATCCTCGCGAACCTGATGGTCTGTCTGGCGGTATGGATGAGCTACTCTGGTCGTAGCCTGATGGACAAAGCCATGATTATGGTTCTGCCGGTTGCGATGTTTGTTGCCAGCGGCTTCGAGCACAGTATTGCGAACATGTTTATGATCCCAATGGGTATTGTAATCCGCAACTTTGCGAGCCCGGAGTTCTGGACTGCAGTTGGTTCAACCCCGGAAAGTTTCTCTCACCTGACTATTATGAATTTCATTACTGATAACCTGATCCCTGTCACTATCGGGAACATTATCGGTGGGGGTCTGTTAGTTGGGTTGACATACTGGGTCATTTACCTGCGTGGCGACGATCATCATTGATGGTTATCTCAGGCAGTAAATAAAAAATCCACTTAAGAAGGTAGGTGTTACATGTCCGAGCTTAATGAAAAGTTAGCCACAGCCTGGGAAGGTTTTGCGAAAGGTGACTGGCAGAATGAAGTAAACGTACGTGACTTCATTCAGAAAAACTATACCCCGTATGAAGGTGACGAATCCTTCCTGGCTGGCGCAACTGACGCGACAACCAAGCTGTGGGACAGCGTAATGGAAGGCGTAAAACTGGAAAACCGCACTCACGCGCCAGTTGATTTTGACACCTCCGTTGCTTCCACCATCACTTCTCACGATGCTGGCTACATCAACAAAGCCCTTGAGAAAATCGTTGGTCTGCAGACTGAAGCACCACTGAAACGTGCGATCATCCCGTTCGGTGGTATCAAAATGGTTGAAGGTTCCTGCAAAGCGTACAACCGCGAGCTGGACCCAATGCTGAAAAAAATCTTCACCGAATACCGCAAAACCCACAACCAGGGTGTATTCGATGTTTACACCAAAGACATTCTGAACTGCCGTAAATCTGGCGTTCTGACTGGCCTGCCAGATGCCTACGGCCGTGGTCGTATCATCGGTGACTACCGTCGCGTTGCGCTGTACGGTATCGACTTCCTGATGAAAGACAAATACGCGCAGTTCGTTTCCCTGCAATCCGATCTGGAAAACGGCGTAAACCTGGAAGCGACTATCCGTCTGCGTGAAGAGATCGCTGAACAGCACCGTGCGCTGGGTCAGATCAAAGAGATGGCTGCTAAATATGGCTGCGATATCTCTGGTCCTGCAACTAACGCTCAGGAAGCTATCCAGTGGACCTACTTCGGCTACCTGGCCGCAGTTAAGTCTCAGAACGGTGCAGCAATGTCCTTCGGTCGCGTATCCACCTTCCTGGATGCGTACATCGAACGTGACCTGAAAGCAGGTAAAATCACCGAGCAAGACGCTCAGGAAATGATTGACCACCTGGTCATGAAACTGCGTATGGTTCGCTTCCTGCGTACTCCTGAGTATGATGAACTGTTCTCTGGTGACCCAATCTGGGCAACCGAATCTATCGGTGGTATGGGCGTAGATGGCCGTACTCTGGTTACCAAAAACAGCTTCCGCTTCCTGAACACCCTGTACACCATGGGTCCTTCTCCGGAGCCAAACATCACCGTTCTGTGGTCTGAAAAACTGCCTCTGAACTTCAAGAAATTCGCCGCTAAAGTGTCCATCGACACCTCTTCTCTGCAGTATGAGAACGATGACCTGATGCGTCCGGACTTCAACAACGACGACTACGCTATCGCATGCTGCGTAAGCCCAATGGTTGTTGGTAAACAAATGCAGTTCTTCGGTGCGCGTGCAAACCTGGCGAAAACCATGCTGTACGCTATCAACGGCGGCGTTGATGAAAAACTGAAAATGCAGGTTGGTCCTAAGTCTGAACCAATCAAAGGCGATGTGCTGAACTATGACGAAGTCATGGAACGCATGGATCACTTCATGGACTGGCTGGCGAAACAGTACGTGACTGCACTGAACGTTATCCACTACATGCACGACAAATACAGCTATGAAGCTTCGCTGATGGCGCTGCATGACCGTGACGTTATCCGTACCATGGCGTGTGGTATCGCAGGTCTGTCCGTTGCTGCTGACTCCCTGTCTGCAATCAAATATGCGAAAGTTAAACCAATTCGTGACGAAGACGGTCTGGCTATCGACTTCGAAATCGAAGGCGAATACCCGCAGTTTGGTAACAACGACGCTCGCGTTGATGACATGGCGGTTGACCTGGTTGAACGTTTCATGAAGAAAATTCAGAAACTGACCACCTACCGTAACGCTATCCCGACTCAGTCTGTTCTGACCATCACCTCTAACGTTGTGTATGGTAAGAAAACCGGTAACACCCCAGACGGTCGTCGTGCTGGCGCGCCATTTGGCCCAGGTGCTAACCCAATGCACGGTCGTGACCAGAAAGGTGCTGTTGCCTCTCTGACCTCCGTTGCTAAACTGCCGTTTGCTTACGCGAAAGATGGTATCTCTTACACCTTCTCTATCGTGCCAAACGCGCTGGGTAAAGACGACGAAGTGCGTAAAACCAACCTCGCGGGTCTGATGGATGGTTACTTCCACCACGAAGCGTCCATCGAAGGTGGTCAGCACCTGAACGTGAACGTCATGAACCGTGAAATGCTGCTCGACGCGATGGAACACCCTGAGAAATATCCTCAGCTGACCATCCGTGTATCTGGATACGCAGTACGTTTTAACTCCCTGACGAAAGAACAGCAGCAGGACGTTATCACCCGTACTTTCACTCAGTCCATGTAACTGGAATTGACTGAAATCACGCGTTAAAAAGCGTACAATAAAGGCTCCACGTCAGTGGGGCCTTTTTCTTCCCCACCCCAGTCTCTTTTGGCCGCTATCTATACTGAATGGATAACAGCCAAAACAGACTCGACATAGCCTTTGAGCTGTGCATCTACACAGGCCCCTGGATGGGCCAAATTCGGAGATATCACCGCAATGTCAATTATTGGTCGCATTCACTCCTTTGAATCCTGTGGCACTGTTGATGGCCCGGGCATCCGTTTTATCACCTTTTTCCAGGGCTGCCTGATGCGCTGCCTGTACTGCCACAACCGTGACACATGGGATACGCACGGCGGCAAAGAAGTGACCGTTGAAGATCTGATGAAAGAGGTGGTGACTTACCGCCACTTTATGAACGCGTCCGGCGGGGGCGTCACCGCATCCGGTGGTGAAGCCATTCTTCAGGCGGAATTTGTGCGCGACTGGTTCCGTGCCTGCCACAAAGAAGGCATACACACCTGCCTCGACACGAACGGGTTTGTGCGCCGCTACGATCCGGTCATCGATGAATTGCTTGAAGTCACCGATCTGGTCATGCTCGATCTCAAACAGATGAATGATGAGATCCACCAGAACCTGGTTGGCGTGTCCAACCACCGTACGCTGGAGTTCGCCAAATATATTTCAGCCAAGGGTATCAAAACCTGGATCCGCTATGTCGTCGTTCCTGGCTGGTCTGATGATGATGATTCTGCACATCGCCTGGGCGAATTTACCCGCGATATGGGCAACGTTGAGAAAATTGAGCTTCTGCCCTATCACGAACTGGGTAAACACAAATGGGTGGCGATGGGCGAAGAATATAAGCTTGATGGCGTTAAGCCGCCGAAGAAAGAGACGATGGAGCGCGTGAAAGGTATTCTGGAACAATACGGACACAAGGTCATGTATTAAAAAAGAGGCCCGGTGATAACCGGGCCTCTTTGTATTTATTTAAAGACGCCGTTAATTACGGAAGTCACAATCGCAGTACTCAGCGCGACCAGAACCAGATCGTCACCGACCACACGCCATTCATAGCCAGGATAGGAAGGAAGCTGGCCCAGCATGGAGGCTGGCACGGTTTTCTTCGCAATACCTGGAGGCAGTGGTTTACCACGTGCGAGGTTTTTAGCAATGCCCGGAGGCAGTGATTCATACCCCGTTAATCCATAGTTCAATGCCAGATGACGAGCATGATCGAAGCTCACGCGGGCGTCGACATCATCACTGACGCTTTTATTCGATTTACCCGGGTTATCCTGACCACTTTTTTTATTGCCATGGGTATCGGACTTACCGTTGCCATGATTGCCGGAATTCCCGTTGCCGTGATTACCGCCATTACCTTGTCCGCCACTGTTACCGTGACCACCACCGCCATTCCCGTTTCCAGGGTTAGCCATGACAGGCGCTGTAGCAAACGTTAAAGACAACACTACTGCCAGTGCGGTAGTGGTTAAACGACGTGTAGCCATGATTGCTGCCTTTTAGTGTTAGAACTCACCTGAATTATCGCCTGGCGCGATAAACAAACAATGCGTAAAATTCCTATATGTGATGGGGATAAAAAAGCCAGTCAATGACTGGCTTTTAATTCATCAGGCATGCGCCACTGGCGTGGGATGTTCGCCCGCTTTTCGCAGTAACATTAAGAGATAAATAAACGACACGCTGGCAATCATGATAAACAACAAATTGTCGGAATAATTCTGCATCAGCATCGCGGTAAATGTCGGCCCCACCAAACTGCCAATGGTATAGCTTAAAAGCAACGCCTGGTTCATCGCCACCAGCTGGTGATGTTCAACTTTTTCACAGGCCCACGCCATCGCGACCGGATAAAGAGTGAAACCTGCCGCCCCCAGAATAAACAGCGCAGGCGCCATCGCGGCATTACTGAGCATGGCAAGGCAGCCCATAATCACCACGAAGACCTGGACGCGCAACACCAGCAGGCGCCCAAAACGGTCTGCCAGACGGCCAATCGGCCACTGTCCGACGATGCCCGCGCTGACCATTACCGCCATCCAGAAGCCGATCCCGGAATCACTGACGCCCTGGTGGTTCAGATAGAGCGGCATCAAGCCATAAAGTGAACCCAGTACAATCCCGGAGATGATGCAGCCGTTCACGCCCAAACGCGCCTGACGCAGTCTCAGCATCGGCCAGACGTGGGTCGCTTCCTGATGTTCACTGTTCTGATTCACAATGCGTGTAAAGAGCAGCGGCAGGATCGCCGCCAGCACCATGCCCGTGACCCACGGCAGAACGCTCATCAGGTCGGTCGGCAGTTTGCTGACCATCAATTGCCCAAGCACGGTTCCGACGTAATAGACCATCATATACGCTGCCAGCAGACGTCCCCGGTTGCGTGAGGTACCGCTGCACATCAACGCACTTTCGACCACAACCCAAATCATCGCGCAGCCTACGCCAGCAATAAAGCGCCATGCCATCCAGCTCCAGAAGCCGACCATCAGGCCCAGCCCGGCACATCCGGCAGCGAAAATCAGCGAGGCCAGATAATAGCTGCGGTTAAAGCCAACGCGCTTAATCAGACTTCCCGTCATCAGGGTGCCCAGCAGGTTCCCCGTGAAAAAGGACGAGCTGACCATACCCACCTGCCAGGTCGGTAAGTTTTCATGGGCGAGCCATAGCGGGACGAGCGTATTTAACACTGCGATCGCCAGGGTCAGCAGAAGCAGGCCACAGAGCAACAGAAGCACTGGCCGGGTATAGGTGGTCATGGATTAAAAACCGTGAGGAAGTTCAGATTTCGTGCGCATCATGCCACTGGCAAAAACAAAGTCAATCCACCGATTCAGGCGTCACGCACGATATGTGCCATGTCGATTCAAAAAACTCATCCTGCTAATGCAAAGCCTGCTACAGATATTAATTATCTATTTGTTTTTATTTATTTCAGGGAATTTTTATTACGAAACATCAGTCGAAAAATTTCATGAATGAAAAAAGAAAAGCCGGGCGCTATGTCCCGGCTTTTTATAACAAAAAATAAAATCAGCTGGCGATAGCCATACCAACGGTCATATGCAGGCCGTAAAACACACCGCGCCCAATCAACTCCCCTGCCAGCACCAGCACAAAGGCCAGCGACAACAGCGGTAGCGCAGGCTGATAACCTTTAAGCTGAGGAGCAATCCAGAATACCAACGCCGCTACCAGCAGGACGACACGCCAGGCCATCAGAGAACCGTAATCTGGCACCAGGGCTGAGGCCTGCTGAATGGAGCTGTGAATGGTTGCCAGCTCAGCGCCCTGCATCAGGGCAACCATTGCGCTGACTACCAGCGCCAGCAGCGAAACGGCTGGCAGAAGGCGCATCGCCCAGCCGTCCACACCCGCCACGCGCAGCAGCAGGTAGCCCAGCAGCGGCCCACCGATAAACATCGTCAGGAAGAAACTCAGTGGCGTCCAGACGCTATACCAGGTGGGAACGGTATCAATAGTGTTGTAAACCCGCACCATCATCCACACGAAGACCACACCCAGCACCATCGTGACCACCAGCCACACGTTGCGCAGCCCCGCAGGAAGCTTTTTCAGGGCTGTCAGCAGCCAACCTAGCCCGCCGACAGCAAAGAAGATCGCCCCGCTGGCAATTTCGTTACTGAGCGAAGACGCCCCCACGCGATTGAGCGAGTTGAACGCGCGCATTGGCGAGCCGAGGTGCAGCGTAGAGGCAATAAAACCGATCCCCATCAGCACCCACAGTCCAAACATACTCAGCACCATACGCTGCTGCTGTTCAGACTTCAGATCGCCTTTCATTAACGCCAGGGCGAGCACAATAAAGCCGCCCACCACACACTGCCCAAAGACCGTGAAGATCATCAGCGGCCATTCATGCCATCCACTTCCCATCTCACACCTCCTTCGGGTTTGCCAGATAGCCGGTGGTATCTCCCGTGGGGCGGCTGTTGGCGTTAGGTTTAATCACAATGCTCGGCTTCGTGAAGTGCGCGGACGGCAGCGGCGCGACGGCCGCAAGCTGGCCGTGTTTTTTACGCAGCTCGTCAATCGGACCGAAGTCCAGCGCGCGCAGCGGACAGGACTCCACGCAAATCGGCTTTTTGCCGTCGGCGACGCGGTCGTGGCAGCCGTCGCACTTGGTCATGTGGCCTTTCGCGGCGTTGTACTGCGGCGCACCGTACGGACAGGCCATATGGCAGTAGCGGCAGCCAATGCAGACATCCTCATCCACCACCACAAACCCGTCGTCACGCTTGTGCATCGCCCCGCTCGGACACACTTTGGTGCAGGCCGGATCTTCACAGTGGTTACAGGCAATCGACAGGTAATAGGCAAAGACGTTCTGATGCCAGACGCCGTTATCCTCCTGCCAGTCGCCGCCT